>CAYSQZ010000174.1:0-10322 GCA_964433035.1 uncultured Pirellulaceae bacterium
TTTGAAACTTTAGTCATAAGATTCTTCATAGCGTAATTCCTCCGACGGAATAAAAACTCACCCGGCTAAGGGTGTTGAGCCAAAATGGCTCTAAATAAAAGGGCTCGACTAACCAAGTGGATGAGCACTTGTCCTGCAGGTGTTAGCTGTCCCTAACAATTAAATTTGCTTTAAAAAAGCAAGCAGGAATGACGCGTTGTCGTCGAACGACTCTGCGTAAGTTGGTTTGCTGCAAGCAGCGAACTGAACTCACTAGAAACCTATGACACAAATCGAGGCTGTCAAACTTTGAGGATTAAATAAAGTTGAAATACTTGCCGGGTCAAAGTGTCTGGGTAGAGTTTGCCGCACAATCGTTACGAGCGTACTTTCAAATGGGGGCCTTAGGATTATGGCTTGAGTTTGACCACTCTCAGTCACCCAACTTTTGCCGTTAACAAGACCGGCCGTAGAGAACAGCCAGTTCAGGAGGCGCGAGAAGCCCGAGTAGTTTTGCGACGCCGGTAGTATTTCAAACCTGCGAAAAAGAAACAGGAAGCTGATACAACGCCGAAAATACTCAAAGCCATCTTGGTGAGGATGGCCATCACGATGGCGGTTATAAATAGAATTACCGCCTGAATATAGAACGATCCCGAGAGGATGCCCGCCTTTACCAGAAAAACCATTCCAGCCGTTACAGCCAGCAACGGAGCAAGCGACAGAACTTCGAGGCCCAATATGGCTTCTAGCGGGAATAAAAAGGCAACTACGCACATCGCCGATGCCCAGACGTGAGCGATTTGTCGCTCGACAAACGTCACCGGTCCTAATTTTCGCCGGAAAAACCAAAACACGATCGCCCAAGTCCCCAGTCCAACGGTCCACATCAGCCAATAGTGAACTCGGTTGTCATTGCCCATCAGATCTAAAGCGTTGGTGGCCAGTGAGACGACCAGAAGAACCAGGCTGTGCCACATCCATATGAGTCCCCAGTTCTCAAGAACCGCAGCATGATGTGTTTCGCGAAACACATTTCCCACGATTTGTCCGATTCGTCCTTCGCTTGCAGCAACGGATTGGTTATTTAGAAAGGCGTTGACATCAGCGTTGAGATCGCCAGCGTTGGAGTAACGCAGGTCTTGAGGTTTTTGCAGACAACGCATCGCGATCATTTCAAGCCGTCGATTTGCGCGGCGATTGAGAACACGTGGAGCCACTGGATCCTGTTCCAGAACCATTAGAACAGTTTCAACCGGCGAAGATCCCAGAAACGGAGGGCGACCGGTAAGCATATGATATAGAACTGCACCCAAGCTATAGACATCGCTTGAGATTCCAACCTGTCCTCGATTACCGGCAGCTTGCTCAGGAGACATGTAGGATGGCGTTCCCAAGATTGCACCGGATCTGGTGAGCGACACCCGATCGTGCGATTCTTTGGCTAATCCAAAATCGGCCAGATACGCTTTCCCGTCATCATCAAGCATCACGTTGGAAGGCTTGATGTCACGGTGCAAGATGCCTTTCAGGTGGGCGTAGCTCATGGCATCGCTCAGTTCCCGCATGACTCTGGCGGCGCGTTGAGCCGGCATCGGGCCACGAGATAATCGTTCGGCAAGCGATTGACCTTGAATCAGTTTCATGCAAAAAAAACCGCGTCCCTGGACTTCGCCGATTTCGTAAATTGGAATAATGTTTGGGTGGTCCAGCTTGGCTGCCGCATAAGCTTCTGAATCAAATCGTTGCCGATCAGTTTCTGTCGCGAAATCACCTTTGAGAATCATTTTGACTGCGACAGGCAAGCCGTCCGATTTTCTCGTGGCTCGGTAAACGATTCCCATTCCTCCTCGCCCGAGCTCTGCCTCGAGGACATAGTCGCCAAAATCGCAGGGCAGGTCGAAGCTCGGTGCAGCAAACTCACTGGTGGGATGAAGAAAATGCGAGTTTTGTTCTTTGGCCGCCGCGCTGGTCACAACGATCGTTCCCCACAGTTCGCGCAAATCAGTTTCAAACTGAGGATGCTTTTTGCAAGCTTCTTCGAGGCTTAGCTCATCACCTCGGTTGGCTTGATCTGCCAATTCGCTGATCAGCGTCGCGAGTGCCAGCTCAGACGAGTCATGTTGCTGAAGCGAATTTTCGTTGACGTCGTTCACAATCAAACACCCGCTGTGTCGGACTAAGTCACTTTACCCAGGCAAAACTTCACGGCTGCAAGCGCCTGCCGTTAACAATTAACCGTCGCCCTGCTGTCCGTTTTCACTGAGCACTTGTTTAAGCCTGCGAATGGCGCGCAAGTATCGCATGCTCGCCGCAGGTTCGCTAAGTTCAAGGAGTTGCCCGATCTCCTGGTTCGTTAGATGCTCGTAGTGCCTCATTACGATAATCTCGCAGTCCTTCTCATCAAGCTTGGAGATTGCTTCCTCGACTTTTTTGGCCATCTCTTTTTGCAGCGCTGCCGCAGCTGGCGTCAAACGAGAATCGCCCAGCAATGCAGCCAGTTGAATTGACGACTGATCGTACCCTCGAGGTGCAACCATTTGTTGCTCGCGATCAACTGACCGTTTTGCAGAAACACGATGTCGACGATGAGCGTCAATGATCCGGTCCTTGGCGATCTGTCGAAGCCACAGGTGGAACGGCATGATTGGGTTGTCCATGTAACGCTCCAAACGACGATTGGCTTCGACCAGGACGTCTTGAACAACATCGCTGACATCGATTCGTTTTTGGATTTTGTTATCCAGTCGCATTCGAACCAACTGCCGCAGCGAGTTTCGGTGTCGGTCCATCAACTGATTCACCGCTGACGCATCGCCTTCTTTGGCTTGCGCGATCAATTGTTTGGTTTGGAGCTTTTCTGGCCACATGATCCCATTATGATCAAAAACAAATCTCTTAGCCATGCAAATGCGGCTTCCAAATCAACGAACCCCAATTTTGTTTGAGATTCATGCCAGTGCTTCAGGGCACCTTTCACTACTTAATTGCCCAACCACGCTTGCCCATGTTTTCTCAGGTAAGCCTGGTGCGGCAAATTGTCCGACCTGATTTGACGCAATGCGAGGTCACCAAAATCAACTTAACTTCCGAATGTTCAAGATCTTGGAGGAGTCTAACTAACGCGGGGAAAGTGATAATCGAGTCCAACTAAAATAACCAACGAAAAAAGCCATCCCACAACAACGTTGCGAGATGGCTTGGTTGACTCAACTGCAAAACTCAGTTATGCATTTTTGACGGTTTTGATAATTTCCGACGCAACTTTGTATGGATCAGCGTTGGAAGCTGGACGGCGATCTTCCAACCAGCCCTTCCAGCCATTGGTTACCGTTCCAACAGGAATTCGAATCGACGCACCACGATCCGAAACTCCATAGCTGAACTGATCGATGGATTGAGTTTCGTGATCACCAGTCAAGCGCTGATCGTTGTGGGCGCCGTAAACTGCGATGTGCTCTTTAACTCGCGGTTCAAATGCTTGGCAAATCTTTTCGTATACCGCTTGGTCTCCGCAATCGCGAAGCGTAGAGTTCGAAAAGTTAGCGTGCATACCTGAACCATTCCAGTCAGTCGCCCCCAAAGGCTTGGGGTGATACTCAATGGCCAGGCCGTATTTTTCGCCGATTCGCTCAAGCAAGTAACGGGCAATCCAGATTTCATCCCCGGCACGCTTGGCACCTTTGGCAAAGACCTGGAACTCCCACTGTCCCGCAGCGACTTCAGCGTTGATACCTTCAACGTTGATTCCGGCGTCCAGGCAGATGTCCAAATGCTCTTCGACCATTTGTCGGCAGTAAGCGTTCTTGGCACCGACGGAGCAGTAATAAGGCCCTTGCGGACGAGGGAATCCGCCGGTAGGAAATCCTGGTGGGCGATCAGTTTCATCATCCCACAAGAAGTACTCTTGCTCGAAACCAAACCAGAAATCGTTGTCGTCATCCTGAATCGTTGCTCGACCATTGGACTCGTGCGGCGAACCATCGGGATTGAGCACTTCACACATTACAAGATAGCCGTTCTTGCGGCCGGGATCTTCAAAGATCGCACATGGCTCAAGTAGGCAGTCTGACGAACCACCTTCCGCCTGTTGTGTTGAAGAACCGTCGAAGCACCACTGCGGGCAGTCTTCAAGCTTGCCACTGAAATCGGCAACAACCTTCGTCTTGCTCCGTAGACTTTGCGTTGGCTGGTATCCATCTAGCCAGATGTATTCAAGTTTAGCTTTACTCATTCTTCAAATCACTCCACATGCTCAATTAATGATATGACCGCCGTGCGATCGGTAGCGTTGCCGACCCTTCTCAAACTTTTTTGGTACCAATGAATCAATATCTACGGAACAAAATCCGAAGTAGGGGCGTGCAACCGCCGTTGCAAGATGGAATAATACCAATAAGGGGAGTCGGTTCACAGTACTTACTTTTGAGTTTGTGGCGACTTTCCTGAATTTGAAATTGCGTTTGCATAGATTATTGGCAATGGCTGACTATGGCTTAGGCAAGACTTTCGGATTTGGCGACTATGGTCCCCGGAAATCACAACTATGGCTGCTTAGAGCGCGCAGCGCCGGATACCTTTTTTCTGGCATGGAGATTGCTTTCCTAAGACGTCCATTTTTGATTATCGGGCACAACCTGCTCCAGCGGTCGGTAGTTTGAAAGCCAAAATAGTTTCCGCGGAAACAACATCTGATCGCAATTGGTGACCACCAGAAGGAAATAACTTGACTCCCAAAGAAGTCATTGCTCTGTGCCGTAGCGCAGACGTCAAAGCGGTAGATCTGAGATTTGTTGATTTTGTTGGCCAGTGGGGCCATACCACGATCCCCAGTTCTGCTTTCACCGAATCAATTTTTGAAACCGGGCTTGGGTTTGATGGCTCCAGTGTTAGTGGCTGGCAGCAAATCAATGAAAGCGACATGTTGCTCATGCCTCAACCGGAGACAAGCTTTGTTGATCCGTTCTCAAAGCTCTCTACGCTTAATATTATCTGCAACGTTGTTGATCCAATCACACACGAGAACTATAGTCGCGATCCTCGCTTCGTCGCTCAGAAGGCGACGTCTTATTTAAAGAGTACCGGCATCGCCGATACAGCTTTTTTTGGTCCCGAAGCCGAGTTCTTCATTTTCGATGATGTTCGATTCGATCAACGTCCCGACGCCGGGTTCTTCTACGTCGACAGTGTTGAAGCTCAATGGAATCGCGGCCGTTTGGAACAGCCTAATCTCGGACATAAGATTCAGCATCAAAAAGGATACCTGCCCTGCCCTCCGGTTGATCAGACGATGGACCTCCGCAACGAGATGATGCAGACGATGATCGAATCGGGGTTGGAAGTCGAATGTCAGCACCACGAAGTCGGCTCTGCCGGCCAAGCCGAAATTGATCTCAAGTACGGCCCCTTGGTACAAATGGCAGATCGCTTGATGACTTATAAATACATCGTCAAGAACGTGGCATATCGAAACAACAAGACGGTCACGTTTATGCCCAAGCCGATTTTTGGCGACGCCGGATCAGGGATGCATACGCACCTGTCGTTTTGGAAAGATGACAAGCCGTTGTTTGCCGGTGATGGATATGCAGGGCTAAGCCAAATCGCCATGTATGCGATCGGTGGGATTCTCAAACACGCGCCGGCCTTGTTGGCGATCACCAATCCAACCACCAATAGCTACAAGCGACTGGTTCCGGGCTTCGAAGCTCCTGTCAATCTGGCCTATTCCCAGCGAAACCGCTCGGCCGCTTGCCGGATCCCGATGTATAGCAACGATCCGAAATCCAAACGAATTGAGTTTCGTTGTCCCGACGGTAGCGCGAATCCTTATCTCGCTTTTTCGGCAATCATGATGGCCGCGATCGATGGAATCGAAAACAAGCTCGATCCAGGTGAACCGCTGGATAAAGACATCTACGATTTGCCTCCCGAAGAATCAGCCGGCGTAGCCAGAACGCCGTTGTCGCTCGGTCGTGCGTTGGATGCGCTTCATTCAGATCGCGAGTTCCTGATGCGTGGGGATGTGTTTACCAAAGACGTTATCGACACGTGGATTAGTTACAAACGCGAGAACGAAGTCGAAGCGATCCGGATGCGACCTCATCCCTACGAGTTTTGCATGTACTTCGATGTTTGATAGTTGGGGCATTCTTGCCTGAGTGACGACGAAGGCAAATCAGTAACGACAAACGCTAATCAGCGAACATGAATTCTCGTAGGTTTAGCGTGCCATGGGACTCGAAGCCTCGTCCACAAAGTCACCTTCCCAAGCGACGTTTTTGCTTTAAGAGCAATTGGGGAACTCATCGGCTCTCTCTGTTGGTTGGCACGGGAAAACTACGAATCTCAAGCGCTGTCGAAGGTTATTACCCTGACCGGCGACTATGTCAAAACAGAGATAGACGGGATATTGTTTGTTTGCGATCAGTCTTTGGAGTTGATGGTTTGGTAAAGTTTTTGGGTTGTATCGGTTGTTTGGTTCCGGGAATCAATTCCTTGATTTCTGTTGATACCAGCGTCTGTCGTTTCTTGACTTGAGGCAGTTAGCCTGCATTTTTGCGTGCAGCAAAATATCAAGCACGAGAAAGCTATGACTACTGTCGACAACAACTTCACGCCAGAAAACTCCAATCAAGCGACACCAGGCTTGGTAAAGGCATCATCTTCTCAGGCCAGCCAATCCAATCAGCGAGCGGTCGAAAACAAATTGGACGCCCTCGATGCTCTGGTCCAAGTCGGTTTGGACGAGGCGACGATCGAGCTTTCGATCGTGATGCCATGTCTCAATGAAGCCGATACGTTGGCCACATGCATCGAGAAATGCAATCGAGTGATCCAAGAGCACAATCTTTCAGCCGAAGTCATTATTGCGGACAACGGAAGTACCGACGGTTCGATTGAAATTGCTCAGTCGCTGGGTGCTCGCGTTGTTCACGTCAAGGAAAAGGGCTACGGTAATGCACTCAAGGGAGGAATTGCCGCAGCGCTCGGAGAGTATGTGATCATGGGCGATGCCGATGATAGCTATAACTTTCTTGAAGTCCCGAAATTTGTCGAGAAACTACGCGAGGGAAAGCAACTCGTCCAAGGATGCCGACTACCCGGCGGCGGCGGTAAGGTCCTGCCTGGTGCAATGCCATTCTCACATCGCTGGCTGGGCAATCCAATGTTCACGACGATGGTTAAGAACATGTTTGGAGCGCCAATCAACGATGTCTACTGCGGTTTACGTGGATTCAGGAATGATTTCTATCAGCAACTGGACTTGCGTTGCTGTGGAATGGAGTTCGCCACCGAGATGATCATCAAGGCCAGCTTATTCAAAGCTGACATTGCCGAGGTGCCAATCACGCTTCATCCCGATGGCCGCAAAGCACACGCACCACACTTGCGAACATTTCGAGACGGCTGGCGAACACTGAGGTTCTTTTTGGTTTACAGCCCGAAGTATCTTTTTCAGGTACCGGGAATGATATTGTTAGCATTGGGTTTGGTGGCTTATATGCTTGCGATGCCTGGAATGCAGGTGTTTGGTTTAAATCTCGATGCACACACGATGCTCTTTGGCACGTTGGCAATCTTAATGGGCTATCAATTGATTCAGTTCGCAGTCTTTAGCAAAACTTTTGCGATTGAGCATGGCTTGATGCCAGTCGACAAGGAACTTACACGACACACAAAGCTTTTGACGCTTGAGCGAAGCCTGATTCTTGGGGCATCCGTTTTTCTGATGGGCGGAGCGTTGTTGGGTTGCGCTGTAAATCAGTGGAGGTTGGCTGGTTTTGGCAGTCTTGATTACGCCAGCACGATGCGAATTGTAATTCCAGGCATCACCTTGGCGGCGCTTGGATTCCAAACGATAACAGCCAGTTTCTTCATGGGTGTTCTGAAGTTGGCACGGCGAGCCGAAGATTGATAGTCGCGACCAACCGTCGGGCTCTTGGAAACCTGACGTGTTAGCAAGGCCAAACCGGGGATAAACTCACGCGTTGGTTTAGTCTGTCTTCGCTGTTAAACGAGCTCAAATAAACACAGCTTCAAAGTATCCATCCAAGTCCCGGTATGAAAAATCTCTGCTTGAGTTTCGTTAGATATGCTAAAGCCGCGCTGCGACGTCCGCTGGTTTGCGTTCTTGTAACGTTGATCCTGGGGGTCGCTATTGCGTCACTGCTGGCCGTGTTGTTTGGTTTCCCGAACCCAACTTTTCCGGACGAATTCGCATACTTGCAAAGCGCAGATACGTTTGCTTCGGGGCGTCTGAGCACTCCGACTCACCCATTGTGGCATCATTTCGAGACGTTTCACCAGATACAAGAACCAAGCTATGCTTCTAAATACCCGCCTGGACAAGGGCTCCTGTTGGCAATTGGCCAGTTGCTGGGGCATCCAGCTATCGGATCCATCTTGTCTATTGGGTTCTCGATGGCCGCGGTGGCGTGGATGCTTATGGGGTGGTTGCCGAAAAAGTACAACGGCTTAATCGTGTTGTTTCTCGTTTGCCACCCGGCGCTGCATTGGGTGTGGGGGCAGTCCTACTGGGGTGGTGCTCTTGCGATGATGGGCAGCGCTTTGTTGTTGGGGGCGTTGGCGAGACTTACGAAAGATTTCCAATTAAAGTATTCAATCATCGCTGCGCTGGGCGCGGTTTTGTTGGCCAACTCTCGGCCCTTTGAAGGGGCTGTCTTGACCGCCGTGGTGGGGTTAGCACTACTTTGGAAGCTGAGTACCAAGCCGGATTGGAAGGTCGGAGCATTTTTGGCTCGCGTGATATTGCCGGGTTTTATCGTGCTTGGTTTTGGAGCCGCTTGGATAGTGACTTACAACCACGCCGTTACCGGTGACGCGTTCAAGATGCCTTACACGGTCCATGAAGAAACATACGGATGGACTCCACTTTTCGTTTGGCAGACGCCCGGAGAAAAGCCAGTTTATCGTCACCCCGACATGGAAATAGGCTACGTCAAGGACAAGGAAAACATTGAAGCGGCATTCGAATCGGTTGGCGATGTCGTGACCATCAAAACTGCCGCCACAGTTCGTGTGCTATTCTTCTTTTGCGGTGGATCACTTATCGTCGCCTTCCTAAGTTTGCCCTGGTTGCTCAAGCAACAGAAGTACCGGTTGGCGTTGGCAATGGCTATTCCAGCATTTCTCGCCGGATTGGCTACGCCCTGGGAATGGCCTCACTACTGCGCTCCGGCCGCGCCGCTAGTATTTTTGATACTCTTGGCTAGCTGGATCAAACTGTGGAGGTTGACTCGGGCGACTCCAAGAGCCAGATTTCTTGTCTTGATTGGGATTGTCGTGGTTCAAGTTTTTTGGACCTTATCGGTGGTCAAAAAACAAAATGGGAAACACTCGCGAATCTACGCCAAGCAACGAGCCGAGTTGACGCGACAGCTTGAAGCATCGCCTGGCCGAGACCTTGTCGTGGTTCGCTACCCGGTACCCTCGACTGGGCAATGGGTTTACAACAAAGCCAATATCGATAGTTCCGATATCGTCTGGGCCAGAGAGATTTCAGATCAGGCCAGGCAAAAGTTGATCAAGCATTTCAATGATCGCAACATTTGGTTGCTTGATACGGCCGCCGAGTCGCCGAAATTGCAGCGACTGTACCCATAGGATCGGTTTTCAAATGGTCTGATGCTGCAAGACAGTAACCTGTAGATCCAATGGCATGCGCATTTCAAGGATAATTGAATGACCCACGAACTACATATTGTGACCGGAGCCGCGGGCGTTGGCAAAAGTACTTATGCAAGATCGTTGGCAGCTAAGTGCAATGCGGCGCTGCTCGATAGCGACACGCTCAGCGAAGCGGTCGTGTGCGCGGGGATGAAAGCGGCCGGCTTGAGCCCGACCGATCGCGATAGCTCCGAGTACAAAACAATTTTTCGCGACGCCGTTTACGAGTGCCTGTTCGAAACTGCCGCCGAAAATTTGGCTCATACTAGCGTCGTGCTCGTTGGTCCTTTTACGCGTGAGCTACAAGATGTTAAGTGGCCGCAACGATTGATGGATCGGCTGGGTATCATGCCCACGATCTGGTTTTTGACCTGTCCGGATGAGACCAGGCGCTCGCGAATCGCAGCGCGAAGCAACCCTCGCGATCACGCGAAGCTGTCGGACTGGGACAAGTACCTGGCGGCATGCTCCAATGTTCCGCCGGCTTTCGCGGTGAACCTGGTTGAGACGTAAGCGGTTTGCACCATAAATCCGAGCAGACTCATGCCGGCGCAAGCCAAGCCACGAACGAATTGTGTATTGGTTGTATGCCAAGAATCTTCACACGAATGAAGGGAGCAACATTCGTGTTATTCGTTCCAGAGTCTTCGAGC
>CAYSQZ010000175.1:0-10304 GCA_964433035.1 uncultured Pirellulaceae bacterium
GCGTGTCACCTAGCGGTGACAGCTCGACCCTCCCAGAGGGAGGGTGGCTTCATTGGTCTCGATCACCCACTAATTCGGCGAAGTGCCCCGCTGGGAGGGTTGGACGCGAAGCCGCCGGGGAGGGTCGATCACTAACATCAACCCTTTCTACCAGAACTAAACGCAGATAACGAATAAGCCCCGCGATTGCGGGCAACATTCAAGAGCAGATCAAGAATAGAGAAAACCGATGAACAAAATCCAGGATCCCCAAAAACTACTCTCAGCAATTTCGATCATCCCTGATTCGGCGCCATTCTCGACCGAACAAAAGGCCTGGCTCAACGGATTTTTTGCCGGCATGACTGGAATGGAAGAAATCTACGGTACTGGATCAGGATCCGCCGATGGAAATCAAGCCAACACGGGGATCGCAGTCGAAGAGGAAGAAGACTTCCCCTGGCACGATGAATCGCTTGAAATCGAAGAGCGGATGGAACTGGCCAAAGACCGGCCTTATAAACGCCAACTCATGTCGGCGATGGCTCAGCTTGATTGCGGTTCTTGCGGGTACCTTTGCCAGTCGTACAGCGAAGCGATCGCCTCGGGCGAAGAAACCAATCTGACCCTCTGCTCTCCTGGCGGAAAAGAAACCATGCGAGCGATTAAGAAGCTCGTCAAGTTAAACGCCGAATCTGGCGGACAGAGCGCGGAAAAAAAAACTAGTTCCACAGCCAAAGTTGAGTCCGGTTGGTCGCGCAAAAACCCGTTTACTGCCAAACTGATCAGCAATGAAAAATTGACCGGTGAGGCTTCTGCCAAAGACGTCCGGCATGTCGAAATCGACCTCGTCGGCAGCGAACTCCAGTACAACGTCGGCGATGCTTTGGGTGTTTATCCGTCCAACTGCCCGGAACTCATCAGCGATATCATGCTCGTCTGCGATGTTTCCGACGGCAACAATCCAGCCGATCTTGAGACCAAAGATCTAACCGCCGCGTCCGAGGAGTTGGTCGAGTGGTTTGTTGAAAACCTGCTGGATGAAACCGAGAAGTCGAAGGCCAAAAAAATTCTCGCCGATGAGGATTGGTTGGACGAAATGGACGTGCTTGATCTTTTGTTGGCATTCAACACGCTCAAAATCCCTTTCACCGATCTATTGCAGTGCGTGGACGAGCTAAATCCGCGATTGTACTCGATCGCCAGTTCGTTAAAGAAACATCCCGAGCAAGTTCACTTGACCGTCGGCAAGGTTAGCTACGAAAAAAATGGCAGAACTCGCAAGGGCGTCGCTTCTTCGATGCTCGCCGATCGTGTTGAATCCGGCAGCCAGCTAAAAGTCTTCATCCAACCTTCTCATGGGTTCACCGTACCGGCGGATCCCAACGCGCCGATGATCATGGTTGGCCCGGGAACCGGAATCGCGCCTTTTGTCTCGTTTCTTCAAGAACGGGAATCGCTGAAATCAAAAGGCAACAACTGGTTGTTCTTTGGTGATCAAAAATCCAAGACCGATTTTTTGTATCAGGATACTCTCGAAGACTATGTCGAGCGCGGAATTTTGAATCGACTCGATACGGCTTTTTCACGCGACCAGGAACACAAGATTTACGTGCAGGATCGAATGCGGGAAAGCGGAGCCGAGATCTTTAAGTGGCTTGAAGCAGGCGGATACTTTTTTGTCTGCGGAGACGCCAGTCGGATGGCCAAAGACGTTGACCGCACGCTGCACGAGATCGTCGCCCAACACGGCAATATGTCTGGCGAGCAAGCGGCCGCCTACGTGAAGCAACTCGCAACCGAGTCGCGATACGAGCGCGATGTCTATTAAGCCAAATCAATGGCAGCCAGCCAGCTCGCCTAATATCTGTCAACGAACTCAGGAACATAAAACAAAAAGGACAGGCTCCTTGCACAGTAGTAGCCTGTCCTTAACGCCATGTGCCGGCAAGATCGCCGGTTAGGAGTTTCTAAAAGTTTGTCTGCCATTGCAGGTAGAAGAAATCAGCATCCTCGCCATTGATGATCTTGTCACCGGCCCACAAGTGTGAGTATCCGGCCAGAAGACTTGAACGAGGCGAGACCTGGTAGGTCGCAATAAAATCCAGTTCGTTTCCAAAGTCGGCGGCCGTTGGATCCTGTGCTGGTGTTCCACCAAGCGCTAACACGTTGTCCTCTTGTTCAGCAGCGTTGAAGTTATAGTACCACAACAACAGCGACAATCGTTTCGTCGGCGCCATCTTCAACAGGACGTTGGGTGACTTGATATTGTTACGCTGAACCGCATCGATGAAACCGAGGTACTTGTGTCCCAGCGGAAACAACTCGTTGAAAGAGGTTGTTTCTCCATTGGCTCGGTCACCGGTGGCAAAGTCGTAGTAGAACCAGAGCGTTGGCTTCCACGCAAAGTCTTTGAACGAACGGCCCAGACCAGCGGTCCAGAACCCAGCGTCAACTTCGCGACCGTCGTCGAAATCGCCAAGCTGAACTGCGCCTTCAAAATCCCAAAGCCAGTCATTCTTGCCACCGCTGATTCGTGAACCATAGGTGACCGTTGAGCGATCTGACGCCAATCCTTGTGAGACGTTTTGCGCCAACGCGTATAAGTCAAGCGTTGAATTGGGAAGCCGTCTGATTGACGAGTAGAATCCGTAAAGTTCGTTGCCGTCGTCGCTGTTGTCAAAGTTTCGGGGTGAGACTGGAACAAACTGAGTGTAGAACCAGTCAATGTCAACGTCGCCGTACCGCTGCAGCAATCGAACACCATCAAAAGTTCGTCGAGTGTTGGACCAGTCAAGCGGTGAAAGCACACGCTGCGATCCAAACAGCAACTCCTGACGGCCCAATCGAACCGTAGCGTTCTCTGTGACACCGACGTCGAGGAAGAAATTCAACAGGTCGCCCTGATTGACATCGATGGCACGGGGAACAAATTCTCTGTTTCGCGTCAGCACGTCGGCGTAAATTCCTTCAGTGTAGAGTCTCAAACGATCGCTGATTCTCCAGTCAGCATAAAGTCGCAAGCGGGCAAGAAGAAAATCGTTTTGAGTATCCTGAAAACGAGTTGCTCCAGCCTGCTGGCCCAGGCCACGTTCGGTATGGTAACGGAAACGAAGCTGTCCACCGATGTCAACGTTTCCACGAGGACCAATCCCTTTGAAAGCATCGCCCAGGCAACTACCGTTGTAGTTGGGATCGTCAAGGTAGCTGAAATCGTTAGCGTAGAAGAGCACCTTGTGGCTCTTGGCACACGGGTTGGGCTTATCCTTTTTTGGCTTTGGCATGCCTGCGGCAGCGGCTTGACACTCTGGACAACCGCAAGGCTGATGAGTGGCGGCCGGATCAATCATTTGATAAGCCGACGCGTCAGCTGCTTGCGACTGAAGCATGCTGCCCTCTGCTGGGGCATAGGCCGTACTCGGATCCGTTGCGTAAGCAGTACTCGAGGCCGGAGCGAAAGTGGTCCCCGAACCTCCCAGGCCACTGACAGCAGACCCTTGATCGCCGAAGTTGGCAGTCGTCGAGGACTGACCTTGAACTTGCGAAACGCCCAGCATAGGCGCCGCACCAACCAGCAACGCTACGACTGCTCGGTTGAATGATTTACGCTTCGTTGCCGTCCTTGGCAACAGTTTCTGAAAGATCATCATTGACCACTTCGATGGAAAAAGGTTTGTCGGAATCGCCACCACCAAAGGCAGGACGCAAAGGAGACAGCGAGAGATTCATATGGTGGTCACTGTTTGCATCGAACCGATTCAGGAACTTTCCGAATGAATTTTGGAGTGCCGTCAAACCCTGTATGATCGCTGTGACAACGCTTTTTTTTCGTCCAAAATCTGCTGTCACTTCGCTATCACTTCTACTTAAACGGTCATAAAGCCAGACCAAACGGGAGGTGCCTGACGACAGCAGAAGGTACCAGCTCGCCGGCTGCGATCAGGTAAGCTTCCGAGCGTGCTTTAGGAGATAGGAGCCAGCAGGAATAGCCAGAAGGGCCAGTGTGTAAACCTGGCTATTCACACTGTGCCTGACCGCCGTAGTCGCAACTTTAAGCACTTTCTTCTAGTGCGACTTCAAAACACGTAAGTGAGGAAACAGCTTGTTTTTGTTTCTTGCTTACTAAGAAATTTCACGCCCCGCCGTAAGTTGTTACTGTGCTTTTGGTAACCCGAAACGTTAGTGAGGGACTGATTCCTCGCTCACGCTTCGGGTTACCAAATAACATGAGATTTCCTATTACGCTGCGGGTTACCATTTCAGACGCTTTCGCATTAGGTACCATTGGGTTAGCGCCCAGCGGCAAAGAAAAAACAATGTTATTCTCCTTTGTGTAACGGGAATCCAAAAAACGTTACACTGATGTGCTCGCAGCCAAACACTTTGGCCTGTCAAAGCAAACAAAGCAAAACCTTCAACCAACTCAGGAAACACCATGAACTGTTTTTCTCGATTCGCCTTTACGATTGCGTTAATGTTGACGATCTCCATTGCCTCGGTCGTCAGCGCTCAAGATTCAGAAAAAGCCGCAACAGAAGAAGAAAAAAAATGGATTTCTTTGTTTGATGGCAAAACAATGGATGGCTGGGACAAAGTCGGCAAAAAAGACAGCCTTTGGGAAGTCAAAGATGGCGCTTTGTGTGGGTCTGGAACCCAGTCAATGCTGGTCTACTCCAAATCGGCTTACAAGAATTTTCGCTATCGCGTTGAACTCAAAATCAACGACGGCGGAAACTCAGGCGTCTATTTTCGCACACCGCCTAAACCAACCTTCAGAGACGGATACGAAGCACAAGTCGACAGTACTCACCGAGACCCGATCAGAACCGGATCGTTATATGGTTTCTGTCACGTCTATGAAAAGCTTGTTGAACCCGATACCTGGTTCACTTACGAAATTGAAGTCCGCGACGACGTCTGGCGAGAACGAGAACTGACTCGAATCAAAGTCACCGTCGATGGCAAAGAGCTTTACGAGTATCTGGATTTTGCAAAATCGTTTGGCGAAGGCCATTTCGGTTTTCAACAACATGATCCGGGCAGCAAAGTCAGCATTCGCAAAGTCGAAGTGCAACCTCTGGAAGATTAAGCCAAAAACCGAGAAGCGTGTTCATGCCGCAAAATCGGAAAAGCGATTACCAACGTCGTCGGCTACGAGCCTTGGCGCAAAGTTGAATTGGCTGATTGGCACCGGATTTAACCGGGGATAGTCGAGTCGTATCAGTGCGAGTCATACCAGCTTATCCGCCTGTATCTGGATCTGCTTGCGCCGACGCGTTTTTCGCACTAGTTCCAACAAAGCAAACGTTGAGACCAACCACAGTCCTGTTGCGATCAATAGAACGAGGCGATGTAAGAAACCGGATCCTAATAGAAGCATCAGGGAAACCGAGACTTCGGCAAGCGGCTTCACCAGCCCCGAGTTTAATGCAATCGCGCGACGGCGTTTCTCGCGTTTGATCTTCGTGTACAAATAACCCAGCGCGGTGTCGTGAACACTTCGACGCCAAACCTCCGTGGCCTTGGCAAATGTGGTCACAATGATCAGGAACAACATCCCGCTTCCGAAAACAAACAGTGCATTGAATCCAAGCAACGCGACTGGCATCACCAGAATCGAAAGGCCCAGGTTACGACGACTTAGCAGCCAACTCGCCACAAACGCCTGTAGCAAGACCGTCACGACGCCAGTCATGGCGTAGAAGACCCCGAAGAACCGGGCCAATGACTCTTCATCGTCGACATAAACAGCGTGAACTGACAGTTTCCATTCGAAAGAAACGATCGTCAGCACGGCTATCTTGGTCGCGATCAGGCAACCAATCCAAAACTGGAATTTGGTTGACGAAGCATAAACTCTTGCCCGATGAGCAAACCTCTCGGCGATCGAGGCCATCGCATCAAAACCACGTGGAAGTGCTGTACTTCGCGGGACAGTCAACTTACTCGAGTCCCAAACCGGTAGCACACCCACGAGGTCCAGCACACCCGAAAGAAACAACCAGCCTCGCAAACTGATCCAGTCGGCTTCAATCCCAACCAGCACACCAATCAGAATTCCGGCCAAAGGCATTCCTAATCCAATCCGCGCCCAAGCCTGGCGGCTGGAGTGCCCGCCCAAAATCTGGTTCATTGCGGTTACGACGTTGATCGCGTTGACGCAGCCCTTCACGTCAGCCAGCAAGTAAATTCCGCCAAGAAGCCAAAGCGAGTGATGATAGCTTGGTAGTATCAGTGCGGCGACCAGCGTCATCATGGAAAACAGAATTCCAGACGCGCGAAACGACAGTTCCAATGAAAGCCGTCGGGTCAGCGCAAACCAAACCGATGCCACTAACGCCGTGGCGATACCCGAGGCGACATAGATTGCAGCAAGGCTGTCAGTGCCGATTCGCGAAAGAAACAAACTGTCGCCAGCAGTGCGGGAAAGCGTGTAAGAAGACGCCAAAATCAAGCTGTAGAAGAACAACCGCCAAACCGCTTTACTTTCGTGTTCAGGGATGCTTCGTTTCATCGCGCCCGTTTGAAACTGACAGGGTCAACAACTACATATATCGATGATAGTTGATCCATTGCAGCGGGTCGCGATCAATTTGGCATCATTTTTGGTTCAAACTTCAACTGGGCGCAATTTTTAAAAATAGCCGGCGGAAGCTTTTGACAACCGCCGACTTTAAAGGCGGTTGAAAGCTCCTTTGAAAAGAACTACTCAATCACCTTGGTAACAACACCCGAACCTACCGTCCGGTTACCTTCACGGATCGCAAAACGCGAACCTTCTTCACATGCCACCGGCCGCTGTAGGCTCACCGACAAACGAACTCCATCGCCTGCGATACAAATATGGTAGTTTAGAATATGCCGAAGAATTACCTTGAATTCGAGCCGCCTCAGATCGTCCCGAAACCCGATCGCTCCCAACCACCGCGTTGAAACTGAGACCTAGTGTCGTATCTATCATTCATCATCAGTCCGACGAACATGTCGACCTAGACCAGTTATAAAAACGGCGCCATGCGGAATCGATGTTCGCTTGCCAGGCGTTCATCCATTCCAAATTGCATCGCGTCGCTGATACACTTCCGAACATCGGGCTCTTGTGGCGCGCAACCGGAGCGCAGCTGCGTAAAGAGCACGATCGTTGGCGATAAAGACAGTGCGATCAGAGATGGGTTCGCTGAAAATTTAAAAACCCAGACTTTTCATCATCACAAGCATCTCACGCCGTTCAACCAAGAAGTTACCGATTCGTTGACGCAGGATCTTGAGTGGATTCGTATGGCCGCTGCGTGGTTAGCTTCCGTCGAATTTGCCAGAATCGGCCCTGGGAGGCTCGGGCGGGTTTGCCAGGAACGAAGAACTAGTTAGTTAGGTACTTATTCAGCGCTACAAAAAGGAGCCCTAGAATTAGTTCCCAGATGAGTCTTGCTCTAAAGAACTCATGATCCTTCTCCTGATCCAATCAATCATTGAAAAAAGAGGCTGTCATGAACAGCGATTCGAATGCGATGCTAAATCAATGGTGTCACCGATTTGTCACTGCAAATGAAATGTGGCATCTGCTCAAAATGAACAGATGCCACAAAGGTCGGTTTTCACCGAGTGGGGGCGACAGGAATCGAACCTGCACTCCAGTAAAGGAACTAGATCCTAAATCTAGCGCGTCTGCCAGTTCCGCCACGCCCCCGCGTGTTTTGATTTACATGCAATCACGATAAATTGGACTGCACGCCAAACTGACTTGCCGCAGTTTACACAAAACTCCAGAAATCCGCCACTGTAAATTGGCTTCGCAGCTGAGCAATCTTTTATCGTCTTTCTTGGACAATTGACCCGCCGTTAGGTTCATCTTTTGAAGCAAGTTTGCCCGCAATTTGGCCGGCTCTGGCGCAAATATGTTAGTTTAGATGGGCCAAATAAATGGTCGGCCCAAACCAATCTGAAACGACCACATTCCAGGTCCTTTGATCTCATGATGCCAGAATATTCAACTGTCTTGATATGCCTCAACACTTCCTGCGTTACTCGCTTTTGATCCAAAAATAGAATCTATCTAACACTCTAAAATCAGTCCAAATTCCATGCACTTCAACCAATGCTTATTTCCTCGAACTTCAGCCCTTTTCTTGATCACACTGGCCGGTATTACAATGGCCTTGGCGACCAATGTGGGTTGGGCTCAAGTGGTCAGCAGAAGCGAAATTTCAGGAACGATCCTCGCGGTTGCTACGGGCGAAATTACGATCAAACAAAGCGACAACAAAGTCGCAACCCACAAAATCCAGGACAAAGGTCAACGCTCAATCACGATCGCTGGAACACGGACCAACGCTCCGGCCCATATCAAGGTGACAGGAAGTATTCCCGCCAAGCTAATCCAAAAAGGAATGTTCCTCAAATTTACAGCTAACGTCACACGCAGTGGCAAGACCGATGGCGAAATCAAAACTTTCAAAGTCATTTCGGGTGATGCGTCTGACGATCTCAAAGTCGAGTTCCTCGAAGAATCCGAAAAGAACAGCCAACCCGTGAAGTGCGAAATCATCGGGCGAGTCGTCGGTTTCTCAGGAAAGAAGCTCCAGCTTCAAGTTCCAAAAGGAAAATGGGCCAAAAAAGGACGGATGAACTTTAGGGTCGCAGAACAAAGCGTCCTTCAAATCGACGACGACAATTTGAAACGCGTACTGCCTAACGATACTGCCTCGCGCGTCCTGATCCTCGAACTTTCCAACGGAGTAACCGTTGTCCGCGCAATCGAGATCTCGATGGACGCCAAGCGTGAAGAATTGGAGACTTCTTTCAATCAGAAACTTGATCAAGAGTTTGGCCATCTTTCGGACGATCCAGCAAAAGAACCTCGAGAACTACGGTCTGATCATTTTGTACTTTACACCGACATCTCCGAGCGAAGCTCCAGTGTACTGCTAGCCAAACTTGAAACGATGTACGAGCTAATTGGTAAGTATTTTGGCTCCCGGTCGAAACAACCAATTGAGTGCTATGTGGTCCACGATATCAGAGTCTGGCCCGAAGGTAGTTTCGAACCTACGGCGCTTAAAAAGATTCTTGAGCCAGCCGGGGTGACGATTTCGAGATCCAGTCGCGAGCGAGGGTTTGCCAAAGCGATTGTTTACTCTTGCGACGACCATGGAGTCGTACAGCACGAAGCCGTCCACGCATTTTGCGTCCAGACATTCGGGTCAACCGGACCGGTTTGGTATTCCGAGGGCATGGCCGAAATGGGTCAGTATTGGAAACCTGGCGAACTGGCTGTCGACATCAGCCCAGGGGTGATCAATTATCTTACCAACGCCAAGCCCAAGAAGATGTTGGACATCGTCGCGGCCGGTCAGATTACTGGTGATTCATGGCAAGCCTACTCCTGGCGGTGGGCACTTTGCCACCTCTTGGCCAGCAATCCTAATTACTCGAAACGATTTAAGAAGCTTGGAATCAACTTGATGGCCGAACAAGAGGATTCCTTTACCCGCGCCTATGGGGATGTCGCACTGGAAATCTCATTTGAGTACGACCAGTTCGTACAAAATTTCGGCAATGGTTATCGAGTTGACTTGTGTAGCTGGGAATGGAAGCCATGCTCGAATCTCTCAAGTAATAAAAAGCTCAAACAGGAAGTCGAAGCCAAACGAGGCTGGCAAGCGACCAAGCTGCAAACTCGTGCTGAAGTTTCCTACGATTACGCTGGCATGGGGAAGTGGAAGCTTACCGCTGGTAATGAGGAACTCTCAGCCGATGGCGATGGATCGGGACGCGGTCAATTGATCGGCGCGATTTTGAAAGACTATCAACTTGGCGAACCGTTTGAACTGGGTCAAAAGGGTTCTTTTGTCGCTCCAACAGACGGCCAGTTGTATGTTCGCTGCCGCGACAAGTGGACCGCTTTGCAAGACAATCAGGGTGAGATCACACTGCACTTGCGTCGAACAAAGAAAGAGAAACCGGCAAAGTGACTAGAAGCGGTTTCAACGTGCTCTCTGTATTGGACGAGACAACAAGTCCTGCGGCATTGACGGTGGATCAGGACTCGTAACCTCGTCCAATCAAACGCGGCACGCATTCATCGAGTGTTGGGTGAAGATTTTTTCGAAACTACTGGGCGCGCTCAAGCAAGGCCCGTCGGCGTGGAGCTGATCGAATTCAGTTTTTAAAACCGCTTCTACGGACTTTCTCACAAGTACATTTTTTGGGTAACACGCCGCTGATTGCGATTCGTCGGCGCGTTACCAGTTTTTGCTCACTCCAGTACGCAGTACTCAGTACTCAGTACTCAGTATTCAGTATTCAGTATTCAGTATTCAGTATTC
>CAYSQZ010000176.1:0-10302 GCA_964433035.1 uncultured Pirellulaceae bacterium
AATTTGGCTTGGCTCAATCTATGCGTTTCTCCCAACTTGACAGAATTATTTCGTTGGAGAAAGGTGTTTCGATTTCAGCGGTAAAATGTCTTTCGCTTTCTGAAGAATATCTGGAAGATCATTTTCCTCGGTTTCCGGTAATGCCGGGTGTGCTGATGGTTGAGTCGTTGTTTCAGGCCTCGATGTGGTTGGTCAGAGCGACACACGATTTCAAACATTCCAGCGTGGTGCTTCGGGAAACCAAGAGCATGAAGTTTCAAGGCTTTGTGCAGCCGGGAGATTCCCTGATGATCAACGCAGTAATTAAATCAACCAAAGAATCGATTACCAACTTGAAGGTCACTGGCACTGTTAACGATCGCCCTGCTGTCAGCGGTCGAATCGTCGTTGACGCATACAATCTCCAAGAGCGAGAGGGCGTTGATCAGGCGATTGACGAATACATGAATTACAAATTTCGACTAAATTTTCGTCGGCTTTGCAATCAATTGGATTCTCAGAAACTGTCCGGGATGGTGGAAGATCCAGTTGTTAGCACACAGACTTAAAATTAGACGGACTTAAAATTAAGATAAGTCGATCACTTCGACTCATCAGACGACCGTGGCAACGTCATTTTAACTTGCTGCAAATTTTCGCACAGAGTTTCAAATAGAGAGAGTTCGGATGGCGGTAAACGCAGAAGTATTTGGTAAAGTCAAAGAAGCGCTAATCGACGCGCTAGGTGTTGACGATGATGAAGTAACTGAAGAAGCCACAATGGTTGGTGATCTGGGTGCTGAGTCGATTGACTTTCTGGACATTGTTTTCAAGCTCGAAAAGGCTTTTGGTATTACAATCCCAAGAGACGAGTTGTTCCCCGATGATATTTTGACCAACGCTGAGTATATCAGCGACGGCAAAGTTACACCTGATGGCCTGGTCAAGCTTAAAGAGCGGATGTCGTTTGTCGACTTGACCAAATTTGAGTCCAACCCGTTGGTCCAGGATTTTGGCAATCTTTTAACTGTCAAAGATCTTTGCAACTACGTCGTCACCAAGACGAGCTAGTCGAACTCGAGAGATTCGTAAGAGCCCATGAATGCAATGTCGTTCGATGGGCTTATTTATTTCGTGATTCAACATGAGTCCTTAAGTCATGCGTTGGTTTTGGATTGACCGGTTTACTGAGTTTGTCAGTGGGCAGAGGGCTTCAGCTGTCAAAAGCGTAAGCCTGAGCGAAGACCCGGTGGATGAGTATGCGCCTGGCCGTACTTATTGTCCGACCTCCATCATCATTGAGGGCTTGGCGCAGGCCGGCGGTCTGCTGATTGGGCAGATGAGCGATTTTAAAGATCGTGTTGTGCTTGCCAAAATCACCAAGAGCAAGTTTAACTTCCAAGCCTACCCTGGCGATACGCTGGAGTACACGGTTGAGTTGCGCAATCAGGATGGAATTGGCGCGATGGTTGTTGGGACTTCACATGTTGCTGGAAAGCTGCATGGCGAGATCGAATTAATGTTTGCCAGCCTTGATGATGAGCGGTTTGAAAACGTTGAGTTGTTTGAAGCAGCTCAGTTCTGTCGCATGATTCGCCTGCTGCGGTTATTCGAAGTCGGTGTGAACCCTGACGGCACGGCCGTTGAAGTGCCTCAGCACATGATTGAAGCCGAAAAAGCGTATCTAAAAATCGGCTGTTAAAGCAAACGGCTAATTAAATCACTGCAAAAAAAGTCACTGCAAAATTCTGGATTGATCGGAGTTTACCATGATCGCATCAAGTAATCGTCGCCGGGTCGTTGTGACCGGTGTGGGGGTCATCAATCCTCTGGGCAACGATATTGAGACTGTCTGGTCGGCTTTAAAAGAAGGCAAGTCGGGCGTAGACTACACGACGATTTTTGACGCCAGTAAGTTTCCCACACGAATCTCTGCTGAGGTCAAGAATTGGGACATTGCCAGCGCAGTCAATGATCCTGAGCTTTGGAAGTATCGCGGTCGACATACCAAGTTCGCTGCTGGAGCTGCATTGCAGGCTTTCGAGGGCTCGGGGGTTGGCGACTCAATCAAAGACCCACGACGACTGGGAGTCTACATGGGGTCCGGAGAAGGCAATCAGGACTTCATGTCCTTTGCCTCGATGATGGCGACTTCGCTCGATGATGAGGGGAACCTTGATCTCGTCAAATTCACGCGGGCCGGGCTTGATACCCTCAATCCAGTCAAGGAACTTGAGCAGGAGCCCAATATGCCGGTGGGTCACGTCGCGAGTATGTTCAACGCCCAAGGCCCCAATGCCAATTGCTTGACCGCTTGTGCCGCCAGTAGCCAGGCGGTTGGCGAAGCGACCGAGATTATCCGGCGCGGCGAAGCCGACGTGATGCTCTCCGGCGGTACGCACAGCATGATTCATCCATTTGGGGTTACTGGGTTCAACCTGCTCACCGCGTTGTCGACTAACAATGACGACCCGACAGGCGCCTCACGTCCCTTTGATCGGCTTCGCGACGGCTTCGTTCTTGGTGAAGGTGCTGCGATGGTCGTCTTGGAGGAATACGAACACGCCAAAGCCCGTGGAGCACACATCTGGGGCGAGATTACAGGGTACGGCTCAACCGCCGATGCCTATCGCGTTACCGACATTCACCCCGAAGGACGGGGAGCGATTGGTTGTATGCAAATGGCACTTCAGGACGCCGGCATTTCGCCCGAGCAAATTGATTACGTCAATGCCCACGGAACCAGCACGACGGTCAACGATAAAGTCGAATCCAAAGCCTGCCGCGAAGTGTTCGGTGAAAATGCAATGAAGACGCCGGTCTCCAGCACCAAGAGCATGATGGGCCATCTGATCGCAGCGGCCGGAGCGACCGAACTGATCATTTGCATGATGGCGATCCGTGACAACGTGCTGCCGCCTACGATCAATTACGAGAATCCCGATCCGCTCTGCGATCTCGACTATATTCCTAACCAAGCGCGGGACGCCGAGTGTAAAACGGCGCTGACCAATAGTTTTGGTTTTGGTGGGCAAAATATTTCTGTCGTTGTCTCAGAGCTAACGGATTAGGCACTGTCTGACTATTTCATGTTGGACTCAGCGGCAAGCTCTGTTTGCTGGATGTGAGCGGCAAGGCGATAGCCGCCGGTTCGTTGCGTGATTACCGGCGCCTGGTTGTATCGGACTTCAAGTTGGCGTTGAGTCATTGACCAGTATTGCCAACGCGTCAGTAAGTTGTGCTGCGTGACGTTGGTGATGCAGTTCAAAGAAGCTCGACGCGGTTAATCAGCTTTTGGTTTTTGGTTTTTAAATGTCAATCGCCAATTCCATTCTCGCCCAATACCGGCTTCCACCGATTCAGCGGATCGACTACCTCGGTGGGGCAGGGGGCTTTAGTGGTGCGCAACTTTGGAAGGTGCACGCTGAACAAACGGTCGGTGAGAATTATTGCCTCAGACGTTGGCCGCTGGATCATCCCGACAAAGAACGGCTGGAGTGGATCAATCTGGTTTTGGTGCATGTCGTTGCTAACGGATGTCCAGAGATTGCGGTTCCCCGTGAGTCGATCAATGGTCAGCGGTACGTCGCTCAGAATGGATATTTATGGGAGCTTGCGCCGTGGCAGCCCGGTATCGCCGACTTCAGCAGCGACCCAAACGATGCGCGATTGATCAATGTTGCCAATTGCCTGGCCAGGTTTCATTTAGGATCGGCTCAAGTCAATCTGGATTTTCGCAGTTCACCCAATGCGCGATTGCGATACAACGCGTTGACGTCAGCCGGCGAGTTGATCGAGGCGATTGGAAAAGTGGCCGAGCCAGCGGCGATACACTGTGTCAACTACCTGCGCGACGTGGTGACTCGGTTGGGCAGCGGTAAAGCCAGCCAGCTTGCCGATGGTTTGAGGCCGTTTGTTGAAGAGGTGTTTCCTGTTCAGCCGGTGATCCGTGACATTTGGCATGACCACATTCTATTTACTGGCAACGATGTGACCGGCATTGTCGATTTTGGAGCGATGCAGATGGACAGTGTTTCGCTCGACTTGGCGCGCGTCCTGGGAAGTCTCGTCGGTGATCGAAGCGAGCGCTGGAACACGGCGTTGGATGCTTACAGCAAGGCACGTCCACTGCAGCAGCGAGAGATTGAATTCGCATTCGCACTGGAGCAGTGTGCTTCGTTCTTAGGTAGCCTCAATTGGCTCAAGTGGATCTTTCTTGATCAGCGGTCGTTTGAGTCGACTGCGGATGTGGAAAAACGGGTGTCGAATTTGATCGACCGCTTGAGTTAGAGTTGTTTGAGCTAACGCTCTCAACGACTAGTCAAGCCCAAAAACATTAAACTTCCTTCACTCTCTCTTGTTGCCCCAACCAAATTCGTGCTGTCAACCGCTTGGGGATCTTGAAGCCAACGTGCTAATTTATATATTGAATTCAACTGGCAACTGTTTTCATTCATTTCAAAACTAAGAAGAATTGGACGCTGAAATTATGAATGGTCAAGATGTACTTACCCGGCTCAAAGAAGGTAACGAGAGATTTATCGCGGACAAGCTCGATGGCAAACTCCAAAACAGTTCCCGCAGATCGGCTTTGACTGGCGGACAAGAGCCATACGCGATTATCCTCAGCTGTGCTGACAGTCGTGTGGTTCCGGAACTTTGCTTCGACGCAGGACTGGGCGAGCTCTTTGTCGTTCGTGTGGCTGGAAACGTTGCCAATACTTCTTCGATTGGAAGTATCGAGTACGCGGTGGCTCATATCGGTTGTCCTTTGTTGGTCGTCATGGGCCACGAAAGCTGTGGGGCCGTGACTGCCGCGATCGGCGGCGGCGACAATGGCTACAATATCAACCACTTGCTCGCTCATATCACGCCGGCTATGGCTGCTGCGGGAGACGGCGCTGGTGTCAATGACGTCGTTAAGAAGAACGCAGAGCTAACGGTTGCCGAACTTTCGAAAAGATCGCCGATCATCGCCGATGCGATCGAAGCCGGAAAGCTCACTGTCGTTCCGGCGTACTATGACTTGGCCTCGGGTGGAGTTGAGTTTCTGTAAGCTTCGATCCAACCACCCGATCTTTCAGACAGTCCCCGTGCGCTGCGGGGACTGAACGTCGGTTCAACCGTAGTTACGAATTACGCCAATCACGACTCCGATCACTTTGGCGTCCCGGGTGTAGATCGGTTTCATCGTGCTGTTGGCTGGCTGAAGCCGGATTCGATTCTTCTCCGGAAACCAGTACTTCAATGTGGCTTCGCCTTCGGAAGTGCGGGCAACCACGATGTCGCCTTTGCTGGCGGTGTGGCGACGTTTGACGACGACGTAATCTCCCGGAGCGATTTGGGCGTCGATCATCGATTCGCCTTCAACTTCGAGAACGTAAGTCCCTTTTTTGGGCCAGAGGTTGGCCACGTCAAGTCGTTCGGTCTGTTCGATGGCTTCCATCAACGCACCGGCGGCGACTCGGCCGGCAAGCGGAAAACCATTCAACTCCTGAGCAACTTGGTCCGTCAGGACAATCGATCGAGATTTATTATTGGTCCGATTGATCAAGCCCTTTTTCTGAAGCGCCGTCAAGTGGCACATCACGCCGTTAGGCGACTTGAAATTCATCTCTTCAGCGATCTCACGGATCGTCGGGCCATAGCCGCATTCCTCGATGCGCGAGCGAATGAAGTCGAAGATAACTTGCTGACGCTTGGTGAGTTTCTCCTGCAGCATGACAATCCTTATCGACAAATTGAATTCAATAGTTCACTAATTTATACAAATGTTCACCATTGTGCAAATCCAGAAATACTCTTGCATGCGTTGAGCGATTGGCAATTGAATGACTCGGAGTTAAATTGATAAACCAGTATTAGTGATCAAATTGAGAGCCGGGATGACATCAGGAAGAAATGGATCATGGTAGTGACAGCCAAAGACAATCCACAATCCCGACCCGCTTGCTTGATTACTGGTGGTTCCAGTGGCATTGGGCTGGCGACTGCCAAGCTGTTTGCGAGCCATGGGTATGATATTGCGATCTGCGGGCGCGACGAGACGAAACTCCAAGCCGCCCAAGAACAGATTTTAAAATCCGGCAAAGCCGCCAATTGCGATATTCGCTGCCTGGCTCAGACCGCTGACCTTACTGATGTCGATCAAGCCCGAAAATTCGTCCAGAGTTCTATCGATCATTTTCAGCGCGTCGACGTCTTTGTTAACAACGCTTCGATGGCTCCTTTGGCGAGTTTCGAAGAGATCACCGAAGAGACGTTTGAAGCGACGATCAATACTGCGGTGCGAAGTCTTTTCTACGCTACACAAATTGTCTGGAAGAAGATGAAGAGTCAAGGCAACGGAGTGGTCGTAAATATCTCTTCGCTTTCGGCGGTTGACCCGTTTCCGGGATTCAGTTTGTATGGAGCTTGCAAGGCGTGGCTCGATTTGATGACACATGCGCTAGCCGGTGAGGGCAAAGAACACGGACTGCGAGTTTGTTCAGTTCGCCCTGGAGCTGTCGAGACACCGATGTTGCGAGGGCTTTTTCCCGATTTCCCTCCCGAACAGTGCGTCGCCCCAGAGGCCATTGCGTCGGTGGTTTGGGGCTGTGTCAATGATCCGGCCGCTTACCCGAGCGGACAAGCATTTCCAGTAACCAACCAGCCGACCAGCTGATGATTCAACTTTCGCGTGAAATCCGATTCGCTTTGGTTCCCACGGGCCAGATCCAGGAGCACCGCCCGAGTAATTCCTGGGCTGGTTGGCCGGCGACCAATCTCGTGGTTCCGCAGTTGGTGTTGGCATGCGTGATTGAAGGCGAAATTGATTCTCAAACGGGCTACCTTTGTAACATCACGATCATTGACAAGTTGCTCAGGTCAATCGTGACTCGGAGTTTGATTCCGCGATTCGAACAGGCTGATGGTCGGCCTGCCGAAGTTCCATCTGCCGAATCGATCCTGCGATTGGCGTTCGCAGAACTCAAAGCCCAGTGGGTTCACTCGGCCAGGATCGTTTCACTTAATTTGGCAATCTCGCCTTACCTAAACTATTCCATTGCTCGTGAGGAAAAGATGAATCAAGCCATTGTTGAGTTGACGGAGCAGTTCGAGTTTTCCGCGGCTCACCGTCTGCATTGCAATGAATTGTCCGAGGAGGAGAATCGCGAGGTCTTTGGAAAGTGCAACAACCCTGCCGGCCATGGTCACAATTACGTGATTGAGGTGACGGTTTCAAAAGCCGTCGATTCTGATCGTGGGCAAGTGATCGCAATTCACGATTTCGAATCGATTGTCAAGCGCCTGATCATCGATCGCCTTGATCACAAGCACTTAAACCTGGACGTAGATTATTTCAAAGAAGTCAATCCAAGCGTCGAGAACATTGCCATCGCAATCTATGGCTGGCTCCAGGATCAGTTTGGCAGTGCGAAACTTGAGAAGGTCAAAGTGTTTGAAACGCCCAAGACCTGGGCCGAGTACTCGGGGTAATAGTCGTTGGGCCGCCGGCTTTATTGGATTGAGCGTGGTGAACTCATTGGCTTTTGAGCGCTTCGGCTTGGCTCGAATCCTCAAGGCTGGCAAGCCGATAAATTCCGGCCAGCACAATCGCTCCAATCACAAACCCGACTCCCCACAAAAGATGTGGGTTGATTTGATAGAGGTACGTTCCCAACGGAGGTCCAATGATCGCGGCCAGAGAAAAAGTCATTGAGTAGGCGCTCATGTACATGCCGCGGTCGCGATTGATTGAACGATTGGCCACATAGCCCGAAGCCAGAGGCGAGTTCAGCATTTCGCCAACCGTAAGCACGCAAACCGAAAAGACGCAGAACCACATTGTGTTTCCCAGCGGCAGCAGCGCAAACCCACAGCAGCTTAAGAAACAGCCCCAGCCGATCGTTCGTAGTTGCGGAAACGTTTTGACTTTGTTGACCACCAACATCTCCAGAACAACGATCAAGACTGTGTTGACGGAAAACATCAGTCCGATTTCAAACTTGCTCATCATATAGTATTCCTGAAGGTACTTCGGGTAAGTCGCGCAGTACTGCATGAACACCAATGAAGACAGCAGCAACAAGCCCAGAAACATCAGAAACCGATGATCGCTTAGCGGCGAGCCGGATTCGCCAGTTTCCTCGGCCGCCTTTTGCATCTGTGCTGCTGATTCTGTTTTGGCATATTTCCGAAAACCGAAAAACCAGATCAGGATTCCACCACCCATCGCCGTGGTGGCTGCATCGGCGATAAACAACCAGTTGAAGCTGTACATCGCCAGCAAACCGCCGACGGCTGGTCCAATTGAGAATCCCAGGTTGACCGCCATTCGTTGCAGGCCAAACGCGCGCGTCATGAGCGTCGGATCGGCGAACTGCGACACCGCCACCGAGTTGGCTGGTCGAATCGAGCTGGTACACATGGCGTAGAAAAAGATCACGACGCCAATTAAATAGAAGTCTTCAAACAGTGGCACCAATAGAAGAATTGGCGGAGCCAATAACAGCCCGCAGATTTGAGTTCGGATTGCGCCCAGTGGCTTGACCAGCCGCCCACCCAGATAGACACCCACTAGTGATCCCGCTCCGAAGATGCTGAACATCGTACCCGAGTCGAGCATCGTAAAGCCGAGCTTGTCAGTCAGGTAGAGAGTCAGAAACGCGTATACCATCGACCCGCTGCGATTGATCAGCAACGCCAGCGACAGAATCCAGACCTCTTTTGAGAGTCCTCCGTACGCTTCGCGATAAGCTTGAGCGATCGAGCGGACCATTGAATTGAGCTTTCTGAGTCGGAGTTTAGATGTTGAAATTGTCGAGATGACTTGCCAGAAGACTCTACAGGCGCGCGGCCAGATGCGAAACCATAATTCGGGAAATCACCGCCTTTCGCTCCAAGGCTGACATTTTTTTGGTAACCCGACGCGTAAGCGAGGCGAAGCAGCAACCGACTTCGCCCTCGCTCACGCGTCGGGTTACGTTTTTGCGCTCGTTGCCAAAAAAGGATTGTTGCCAGCTTACTTTCCCAGACGTGAGCGAGAATTGTGCTTTTGATGACACAATAGTCTTACGCCCTATCGGTTGGGCAACTTTTTTCTAAGCTCGGGAATGATTGCTGCGGGAACAAACTTCTCCAATTGCTCGTCGCTGGCCGTTGGCGTGAGCTGCTTGATTAGCGTGCTGGAAACGTGAGCATAGCCGCCATCAGCCATCAGGAACACGGTTTCCAACTCATCGTTCAATTTTCGATTGGCCATCATCATAGTAAATTCGGCCGCGATGTCGGTTAACGGTCGAACGCCCCGAAGCATAATTCGTGAGTTGCATTGCTGAACAAAATCGACAGCCAACCCTTCGAACGTTTTGACTTCGACGTTGTCCAGGTGCTGAGTGACTTGGCGGGCCAGCTCCAATCGCTCCTGTGGCTTAAACAATCCGACTTTCTCAATGTTGACTCCGATCCCTACGACCAGTTGATCAAACAAGCGGCTGCCTCGCTCGATTACGTTAAGGTGTCCAAGGGTAATCGGGTCGAATGAGCCTGTGTAAACCGCGGTCTTCATTTTCTCGGCCTGTTGGTCGGTATAGACTTTTTAACGAACTTGAAATTGATGAACAGAAAGCTGCGATGCAGTAGCTGTATTGTATCCAATTTGAGTGCCGACAATCCAATTGGAGTGTCGGCTTTTCTCCAAGTCCAGCCGACTGGCAAAACCATCTTCGGGGCAAACTGGACTGTAGAGGGTCATTTTGGGGCAATGTTCTGCTCGAAACACTGCTAAAAGCATTACAACTCGACCTCCCGGATTGCGCCTACGTCTGAAAATTGGAGTTGTCGATACAACTTGTGAGGCTTGGGGCAAAACAGTCAATAGCCATCGTGACACAATTGTTTGTGCAATTATACTATCGGGGCGGTCATAATCTTGCTTGGAATCCTGGAGCAGCCTGAATCGGACGACAATTTGCCCCATGGCGGTGGCAGGCACGACTGGCTAATTGAATTGATCTTTTCATTTGCGTCGTCTTGAGACGACATTCGCATTCACACATTTTTGCATCACAAATCGCAACACTGAGGTATCCGTGCAGAAGGGGCTTTGTATCGCCGCATTAACCATTTCGGTTATCGTGTTTGTTCTGTTCTTGGCAGACCTGATTTTGGGATTGGCGGGTATGAACGAAGTAGCGCCATTCAAGTACGCGGATATGACGATTGATATCGTGTTCTCAGTTTGTTCGCTGGCGCTGGCGCTGATGAGCTGGTTCACTTTCAAAGAGCAAGTTTAGGTGTCTTCGTACCAATGGGCCTTCTAGCTCATAGTCTCATAGTCTC
>CAYSQZ010000177.1:0-6388 GCA_964433035.1 uncultured Pirellulaceae bacterium
CTTTTGCATCTTCGCCTTTTGCATCTTCGCCTTTTGTAACTTCCGCTTTTGTTTTGGTAATCCAGATCGATACCGGATGTGGGTCGACGACCTTGCGTGCGACCCTGAACCGCACAACAACTTCGCCGTCTTTATGCCGCACACTAAACAGATCGGAATCGCCTATCTCTGGCCCCTTGGGATAAGCCTCTTTGAATTTAGCGTTGGCACTGTTCACAAGATCCTGAAACGCTTCCTCGCCTCCGCACAAAGCCAAGTTCGATAGTTCGCGACAGGTATCTTCTACCCTGAGAAATCGCTGTAATTGCTCTGCCTTGGGATGCCGTTTTCGCCCAAGGCCCAGACGGTCGTGAACCCAGGAGGTTCCAAAATCAACAACATTTGACTTTTCCGATGTGTTGGCCGTGACCCTGAAAGAAGTTCGCGAAGGTCGCTTTCTCCTGCGAGGTGAGGAGATCTCATCCAGAATTTTTTCATCAGAAATCGTCGCAAAGTCATTGTCGGTGAAAATCTGTTTGAGAACTTTTTTGAATTTTGATTCACTCAAGGTGAACTCATAGTCGTCAGCCTCTACACCAGAAACCGCTCGAACGACTCGCCCATCCGAATAGACTAACAACATCGGCCTGCGATCCTTGTTGGCTTCGTTGTAGTACTCGTCGACTCGAAGGACCGGCACCGTTGATTCCGGAAAATCGAATTCTATTTGAGCCACAGCCGAGCGAGAAAACGCCACACCGAGAAATACGAAGGCAAGGTAAAGTGGGAAGCGTCGATAAATCATCTTGGAATCTCTATTCATCTAATTGGTGCGTCAACTTCTAATATTAGAAAGAGTAGCTTGATTTGCCAGAATTTGTCGGTCGCAAACCGAAGTTTGACAACTCCGACGACAATTGTTCGATCTGACAAGCCAGGTTGCAAATATCCTTTTTAAGAAAACGTGAAGTCGAACTGGACTCAAGGAAAAGCGATGCTGGCTAATGACGAAAGCCCTATCCGGTGGCAGCTTAGCAAACGCCCATATTCGCTGGATCGTGTTGCTTCGCCACATTGAACTGCTGATTCGGGTCTTCAGTTCGACTGCTTGCATCATCGAGTTTCTCTCACACTGAATTTGAGCGTAAACCGTCTCCTTTGCATCCGGCCGGATCAGCTTCGCTGACAAAGATCAGGCTGGGAAGCGACCGCAGCCTCTCGCTAGCACGGGTGTTAAACTTTATCGGATATTTAGTGTGTATGGATTAAACTCGCGCCCCGGGTCGTGCCGATCCTACCAACAGACAATCAAGCTCTTGCTTATCAAGTCGTTGTTACCAAGGATCAGTTGCGTGCCAAACAGTAAGAACCCCAAGCGAAATTTAATGCGGCGCCTGATGACGGCATTCATGGTTGCTTTTGCCCTTTCAAGTAGCGTTGGCTGTTTCTTGCCGATCTACGATGCAGACCCTGCCGTTCGCGCTCGCCAGTTGATTTATACCTCCGAAGACCTGCGAAATCTTCGTGCAGAATGGCAACGTTTCTGGTTCCTGGACCAACCTGACCATCAAAATCCATTGCGTACACACGGAGGGATTCTTTAGACCGAATCGCTTCATCGCAAAAACAAAATACGCCGACTCGCAGATAACTTGCGGTCGGCGTTTTTTTTAGGCCACCGGTCGCGTTTGTGGTCGGCGGTGCAACTCTAGGCAACGCCAAGCACCATCCGCAGACGCGAAAGCGTATCTAGCTTGGATTTAGATTTCCGTTACCACCGGGAAGGCAAATTGGCTGTCCCATCGAAGACTAATGAACTTCATGGAAGCGGATCAACAACAATAGGTGCAGGCGATATGAAAACCGGAGAAACGGGGGCCAGCGAATAAGAAACAACCGGTGCGGGCGTTGGTGTAACTTCCGAGGCGGGTGCAACCGGTGCAGGCGCGGGCGTCACTGCAAGAGTTGGTATTGCGGTTGCTTCCATTTCCTTCTTAGCTGTTTTTAACAAGCTCGCTGCGAGAACGACTTTTTCTTCAGCCAGCTCGGAGATACTCGGCTGTGCTTTTGCATTCGAATCGGTCAAGTGATTATCCTTGACGATAGGCTCGCAGGCAAAGGAACTGGAATTTTCGGGCAGCGAAGTTTGGGCGTTTGTAGACGAGGGACTCGCAAAAAAGAACGTTGCACAAAGTGCAAAAAACAGGGTCTTGGCAAGCATGTTGATTTCTCGATTCGACTGGCTGTGGGTGTGTCAGCATGTTGCCTTCGGGCAACACCAAACTCGAATTTGATGCGAATCGTAAACAAAAAGCCTTGATTCGCTTCAAATCGACTTTCCAATCGAATAAGTCGCAACCGCTATGCCAAACGGCGGAACGCCGACTCGCAGATAACTTGCGGTCGGCGTTTTTGTTTTTAGGTCACCGGTCGCGTTTGTGATCGGCGGTGAAACTCTAAGCAGCGCCAAGCACCATCCGCAAACGCGAAAGCGTATCTATCTAGCTTGGATTTAGATTTCCGTTGCTATCTAGAAGCTTTCCTTCAAAGCTTACCCCCACTAGAAACAATGGGTACTTTCCTCCGATCGCAGTGTTGTGCCTGACCTCCGCAATCGTGGTTACTGACTGTTCCATCAGGCCAAGTCTGACAAAGCGTTGACCAAAAGGCTCGTGGCTGATTAAACCCATCCCATGCATGCTTACGTCTCTGGAAACAACCCAAAAAGTACCACCGCAAGGTTGGAAATCATCGTCCAGCGGCTGCACCGAAACTGAAATACTTCGAACGGTTCTCCGATAACGTCGCCTGAAGTCATTCCCTTCGGCTTGATCGCTGGTCAAGCGTTTGTTCGGCTCCAACCTTACTCTGAGCTGTTGGGCCATCAAAAAGAATTCCCGATCGCACTGAGATGGCGTCGGGTTAAAAGTAATTTTGCGCATATTTTCTCCCCATATGCTTGATGAGTATCGTGGATGAGTATCCAAGCGAGCAACAGAAAAGAGAGTCGCTCGCCCTAACAAAAAGCGTAGGTCATAAAACAGCTTCAGGCTGGCAAAAAGTTTGAAACTTGAAGAATACTTAAGAGTTGATTTACTTCTTTCCGGTACCATTGAGTAGCTGCAGCGAATTTTTGAGGGCGTTCTGTTTCCAGTCGTGCTCTGATAAGATCGTTCGCTGGTTTCAGCTTCGTGAATTTAGGAAATTTGATGAAAGTACTTTCGGGAATCCAGCCCACCGGGCGTCCCCACTGGGGCAACTACTTTGGAGCAATCCGCCAATACATCGAGTTGCAGGGAGAGCAACAATCGTTTTATTTCATCGCCAATTTGCATGCGTTAACCACCATTCGCAACGGGGAAGAACTCAGACAGAACTCACTTGACACTGCATTGGATCTACTTGCCCTTGGTCTTGATCCAGAGCAGGCGACGCTGTTTATTCAATCGGACGTTCCTGAAATTTCGGAATTATGTTGGTTGCTAATCTCGGGAACGCCAATGGGATTGTTGGAGCGCTGTGTATCTTACAAGGACAAAATCGCTAAAGGACTTCCCGTTGTCACGGGCCTGTTCACTTACCCTGTTCTTCAGGCTGCTGACATCCTGGCTTACGACTCAGACATCGTGCCTGTTGGCGAAGATCAAATTCAGCACATTGAAGTTTGTCGTGACATTGCTCAGGCTTTCAATCACAGCTTCGGAGAAGTGTTCGTCTTGCCAAAAGCCAAGGTGCTTGACCAAAGTGCGAAAGTCCCCGGCACCGACGGGGAGAAAATGTCAAAGAGCTATGGCAACTTTATCGAGATATTCGAACCCGTAAAATCGATGAAGAAAAAGGTGATGCGAATCGCAACCGATTCCAGACCCATGGAAGATCCCAAGGACCCGCACACCGATCATCTATTCCAACTTTACTCTCTGTTTGGGGACGAAGCCGGGATTGCGTCGATGGCTGAAATGTACCGAGCTGGCGGGTTTGGTTATGGAGACGTCAAGAAGGCGATCGCCGAGGCCGCTGAAAACTATTTCGCTCCCGCTCGCCAACGTCGTGACGAACTGGAGGCAGATCCCGATCGGGTTGCCCAGATCCTTGGAGACGGCGCTGCGGTGGCCCGACGAAAAGCCGGTGAAGTTCTGGCTCGCGCCAAAGCCGCCTGTGGGGTCTAAGCATCTCCCGCAACATCACCCACGCTTGATCGCTGGATCGCTCCCGAATATTCCCTCGGTGACACTTTGAGTATGATGAACCAGAGAAATTCGGCTAAGCTTTTCTGCTGCTTGGAAAGAGTTCGAAAATGAATGTAATTGGAATTGGAACTGATATCGTCGAGTGCCTTCGAATCGCCCAAATGATCGAAAAGCATGAAGATATATTTATTCAAAGAGTTTACACACCTGAAGAGATCGAGTACTGCGGGCAGCGGAAGTCTTCAACGCAGCACTACGCCGGACGCTGGGCGGCCAAAGAAGCAATCCTCAAAGCGATCGGAACTGGTTGGGCCAAAGGGATTCAATGGACCGACATCGAGATCATCAATGAAATGGGCGGAAAACCATTTGTTCGGCTTGGCGGTGAAGCGAAAGAAATCTGCCAATCAAAGGGGATCCAGGAGATCCTGATCAGCATTTCACATTGTCGGGAATTCGCGACCGCATTTGCGACCGCAGTTGGCTCGCCACCGGAGTGAACTGACGCTGTTGGACACACAAAATCGTCGGAAGCAAATTAAAAAGCCGGAAACATTTCGCCAAAACTTGATGACCGTATATGATAGAGTTACGTGCTCCACTGATCACACTTCGTCCTGGCACCTAGTTCAGAATACTTACTGATTCTGCTCACAATTTGTCCTTGGAATTCATATGCTTCGTCTTCATAACAATCAAAATTCAATTGGTTTGACTACCCTTTCGGCAATCGCACTGTTTTTATCCTGTACCCTGATTGCGTCGGACCCGGCTCAGGCCCAGCCCGTGTATGCTGTTCCGCCGGTGATTGGTTTGGGCGAACAGATTATTGGCGAGATCCCCGGTAGTGCACGACCGTTGCTAGAAACACCGTTGATTCACCCGACAATTCCTCTGAGATCCGGTCAAATTCCTGTGGGGCCTGTAACCGGACCACCGGCGTATGTGCCGGGCGAGGTCATTCTCCCTCGGGGTGAGATCCCCGGATCAATCAGGATTCTTTATGACTCGGCTGACCCCAGATTTCGCGGTGTGCCCAACAGCCAAGTTCTCCAAGCCCCGAACCGGTCCGTTCAGCAACCTCCTCAAGTCATCCTTGGAGCGATTGCAAACCCGATACCTGAAGATAAGCCAATGCTCTCAGCGCCCCAAAGTGACGAAGACTCGGCTTCCGGTTTATTGGACGAGCTTGTTGCTCCCGGTCCAATAGATGAACTCAACAGAAAATCCGCGGACAACGGTGAAGCACCATCGTCTCCCGACGGCGACCTTGCCAAAGATAACGAACCAACGCTGGCCGATGAAGCTACGACTGAAATCATTTCCCAGCTGGACGATGCGCGAAAGCAGATCACTTCGTTGAAAGACGAACTACTGGAGACCCGACAAGAATCGGAAACAGCCACCGAGCGTCTCTTCGCTGCCGAGAAAGCGGCAGAGGCTACGCAGAAAAATCTGCAGGACCAAATCGCTAAAATGAAACTGGAGCTGAAGCAGAACAAATCTAAACAAGACGACGCCCAGACTCAAATTGCAGCCGATCTGAAGGAAAAGGAAGCGACACTGCAGAAGCTGTTGGCGAAACTTAGGAACTCAAGCAATGAAGTTGAAGCCGAAAGGGCGCAGCTTTCGGCGCGAGTAGATGCTCTTTCTACCAAGTTAAAGAAATCGGACACGCAGCGATCCGCCCTCAAAGACCAGCTGGCTCAACTAACCCGCAGTTCTCGAGAACAGGCTGAGCGGAAGGGCAAGACGACCAGGAAAATCAAAAAGCTGGAAGCAGAAAGAAAAACGCTGAAAAAGAAGCTGGACCAAGCAACCAAAGAATCTCGCGAAGATATGGTGGCTCTCAAGAAAGAGTTGTCCAGCATAGAAAAAGAGCTCAAGCATAGTCGCGCCAAAGTCGCATTGCTCAGCAGGGCCAACAATGACGCGCTTAAATCTTCCGCCGCGGCCATCGCGGCTCTTAAAACTGAAAAAGCGGCTCGCATGAAATCGGAACTGAAACTTGCGGAGATCGTGAAGAAAGAACAGGACATCGAAAAAAGTGACGCTCAAAAACGGCTCGACAAGTTGAACAAGCAAGCCGAACTGTTCGCCAAAGATAAAAAAGCGGCCCAGCGAAGGCGTGATCGCTTGGCAGCTGCTGAGAAAAAACGAAGGGCTGAGATGGCTGAAGCCAAAAAAGCGGCCCAAGAAAAAGCCGCTCAAGAAAAAGC
>CAYSQZ010000177.1:6488-10158 GCA_964433035.1 uncultured Pirellulaceae bacterium
CTGAAGCCAAAAAAGCGGCCCAAGAAAAAGCCGCTCAAGAAAAAGCGGCCCAAGAAAAAGCCGCTCAAGAAAAAGCCGCTCAAGAAAAAGCGGCCCAAGAGAAAGTGAAAAGCAAAGACAAGCCAAGCATTGCCCGCAAGAAACGGCGTCGCTCAGCTGAAGACCAGATCAAGAAACTTCGTGATTCAATGAAGCGACAGATTAAGCGAGGCAATGAGCAGATAAAATCTCGAACCCAAGAGAAGGTCGCCGGTTTAATCGAAGACGGAAAGACGGAAAATTCCCAAGAGGTTCGGAATCTAACCGACCACATGAAAAAGTCGATGAAGGAAAACGAAGCCAAGATTCGAAAGCGAATCGAAGAACGAATTCGCAAGATTCAAAAGGAAGCCGGCGCTCGCGACAGAAGCTAACGGTCAATCTTACCGTTGTAGAGCACGCGTTGAGAATTATCCTTTGCCTTGGCGGATTTTTCTGGTCAGATCAGACTTTAACTGTCGTCTAATGTTTCAGCTAACCAATCGGCGCGGTATAACGGGTTTCCTGACCGGCACGTTTATCGAGCCTGCTCATCAACGAACCAAATGGGTTTCGCTTCCCCTGAACTCGGTCAGCAATACTTTTCTATTGGCACAGTAGCGATCTGGAATGTTGCCAGTTTAGCCAGGACCGCTGCACGACTCATTCTTTTCAACTTGATAAACATCAAGGTTCATATGCGAAACTACATTCTGCTGCCAATTATTTGCTTGTGTCTCCTGTTTTCCGGATTGGCTCACGGGCAACTGCGAATCGTCACTTACAACACCAACACGTTTGACACTGAAGTTGGCAACTCAAATATTCGCACAGTCCGCGCCCAAGCCGACATTGTTCTCGAAGCCATCGGCGAAGAAATCGTCAACGGGATCGCACGCCCAGCGGACATCATTTTGCTTCAGGAACAACAACAGCCTGATACAACCACCCAGAATCTGCTGAATCGGATTAATTCAATTTACCAAAGCCAGGGGATCACTTACGCGCGTGGCTTTGAAGTAGGAAACACAACATCTGGCAGCGGACTGGGCACCCCAAACTCTGGGGAAATTCGGCAAGGCGTGCTTTACCGGACCGACACCGTTGAACTGATTTCTGAAGCTTCATTCGGAGACCTATCTGGCGGATTGATATCCCAACCCAGAGAAACGCTTCTTCATCAATTCAGGCCGATTGGATTTAGTTCCGATTCCGATCTATTCATTTTCAACGCCCACTTTGAAGCCGGCGACTTCGATGAAGACATGGCAGGGCGTGAAACCGAAGCCGACCAGATCCGACAATTTATTGACATGAACAATCTCGGCAGTAGCAACGTCATCGTTGCTGGCGACCTCAATGTTTCGGACAACTTTAACACGTCATCTACGTCCGCATTTGGCAACCTCTCAGCACTTGAGCTCCTCTCAGCTGATGGGGACGGAAGAGTTTTGGATCCGCTGTTCCCCAATGGCGAGATGGTCAACTTCAGTATCCTTGATTTTGGCGTCCCCAACACACAATTCGGGGTTAACCTGGCTCCGATGCTGACCCAAAGCCCGTCCAATGGAGCTGGTCCGCTTGTCGGCGGTGGAATCGACGATCGTTTCGACTTTATTTTGCAAAGCGACGAGCTGCTTGACGGCGATGGCGTTGCGTCCATCCCCAATTCGTTGCGTGCGTTTGGCAACAACGGCTCGACACTCAATACCGCGATCAATAACGGCAACAGCATTACGATCAATGGCTTAACCTCTTTCTCGACCGGTCAGGTTCTCAACGCCTTGGAATCTGCCAGTGACCATCTACCCGTGGTTGAAGATTTCCAGCTTCCGGCCACGCTTTCGGCTCAGTTGGTGTCGCCAGTGCCGAGCGAATTGGCGTTAGGCGAAGCCGCGACGGTAGAGCTTTTGATCACCAATACGACCAACGTACAAACCGCCAATGGCGCTGACGATTTGGACTTTGTGGTATCCACATCAGGCGATGTGACAGGCTCGTTTAACGGCACCGATGCAGCGCTCGGGGGCGGGGTCAGCGTCACGTTGCTGCTGGACACATCAGAAGCTGGTTTTCGAAATGGAATAATTACCATCACCAGCGACGGTGAAGGCGAGTTGCTCAATGGCTCAACGCAGATCAATGTTTCTTTTTCCGTCGGCGACGCCGGGCCCCAAACGTTTGCCTCGCTGGACGGGATATTTTCCGCACAAGTAGAAGAAGATGAGATCGATGCGTTTGGCACCGACGTTGACATGGCATTCTTCAATGTGCAGGGAGACGACGATATGTTCACCGTCTACTCTTTGGTCGACTTCGACACCAGTACGATTGGCGAAGTCTCGGCCATCAACAGCCTCTCATTGGAGCTAACACAATCGAATGCCTTTTTCAGTGCCAATGGTGGGCTGGAGTTCTTCCTGGCGTCTGACACCCGTTCTGTCGATATCAATGACGCGGCCCGCTACATTTCAGGCCAAGGCGATGGTGTGGTAAACACAGGTTCGGCTGTCGTTGGCAATGCCTTTGGCACGCTTCTCCCACTTGGCAATGGTACATATAACGAGACTCAAACCGGAGACGTCGATACAATTCTATTCTCACTCGATGCGGCTGGCGAAGCTTTTGCAATCTCGCAAATCAACAGCGGTGGGCTGCTTCGAGTTATCGCGACTCCGGCCGACGCGAACGTTCAAGCGACTTACAGTGGCGCCGTCAGTCTCCTTACCCCTCCATCCCCACCGGTACTCAATGTAGTTGCGACTCCAGTTGAAGTGCTGCTGGGAGATGTGAACCGGGACGGTGTCGTTAACTTTTTCGACATCTCTCCATTCATTGACCTTCTGTCCGATGAAGCATTTCAAGCCGAAGCAGATATTGATGGCAATGGTGTCGTCAACTTTTTTGACATCTCACCATTTATTCAGGTCTTGAGCAGCCAATGAGAAAGGGCAGAGAAACTCCAAGTTGAGGCCTCCAAGTAATGGCCTTCCAAGTTGAGATTGTCTCGCCGAATTAGGGCAAATCTCTGTCAGGAGCGTAAAGAAAAACATTAGCATGACATGAGTTTGCCCATAACAACGAGTCGGCAGAATACGATCAAGAGAACGAGAAACTCTGGCGCCAAACCCCAACGGGGTTTAATCAATAGCCCAGGGTTCTTGAACCCTGGGTAAGAATAATCAATCTCCTAAACCCCAACGGGGTTTGAGCCCCGCTTCAGCGGAACTGATCCAATCCCTTTGGGATTGTGTACGTTAATGTGTACTTTTTCCCAAGGTTCAAGAACCTTGGGCTATTGAGCTAACGCCGTTGGCGTAAAACTTTGGCTATACAAATGATCCACGGCTGCGCCTCTGTGGAAATCTGGCGCGCCGTTCGAGATTGAGGTCCCGGCAGATCGTTCTTATGTAACGGAAATCTTTGTTTTTAACAAACCCCAACGGGGTTTAATCAATAGCCCAGGGTTCTTGAACCCTGGGTAAGAATAATCAATCTCCTAAACCCCAACGGGGTTTGAGCCCCGCTTCAGCGGAACTGATCCAATCCCTTTGGGATTGTGTACGTTAATGTGTACTTTTTCCCAAGGTTCAAGAACCTTGGGCTATTGATCTAACGCCGTTGGCGTAAAACTTTGGCTATATCTTTAGCC
>CAYSQZ010000178.1:0-6789 GCA_964433035.1 uncultured Pirellulaceae bacterium
CGACAAGTGCCTTAACGTTTTTATATTTTTGTTTGAGCCGGTCCGCTAGCAAGGCAATACGTCTGGCACAAACGACAAGTCAATTCCCAAATCGCCACAAACCCTAAACACTTTCCGCTGTCGGATGAATCCACGGTTGGCGATAGATAGTCCCGCGCCAATAATTTTGTCGCGTCTTCATCCTCTACAGCATCGTTGATGGATTTGTGACCGAAGTTGTCTTTGCGACAGCCTAGCCTAACTTTGCTCCGCTCGCTGGTCGAAAGCCAGCAAGCGCTCTACTGGCCCATCCATCCTGGGCCAGTTAAGGCGTACCCGACAAAATATCGATAAATGGCTGGATATCAAAAAAGTTCACCTCGCCGTCTGAGTTTATATCCGCTTGAGCCTGAAAACCTCCTACTGACAAAACGCCAATGAATGGCGAGATGTCGAAGAAGTCAACTTCGCCGTCCAAGTTAACGTCGCCCTTGAGGAGAGCAAAAGGCAAACTCTGAAATCCAGAATAACTCACCGAGTAATTCTGTGACTTAAAGATGAAGTTCCCACCTGAGGTGATAGCCTCTTGCCAAACGATCTGCCCGGCTTGATTAACTTCCACCAGAGTTCTAGTTAAAGCAAGTGTAATTAAGATATTTCCGTTACTTAACCTCTGTGCACTACCCATGAAAGGTGTACTGAAAAACGGGTCGGCAGGATCCCGCTCATACAAAACCACAGGAGCTTCTGGAAGAAAAGTCTCCGCATCATCAATGACATAATCCCCGCTTTCATTGAGTGGCAGATCCAAGAGTAAAACCTGCGAATCCACTGCTGGAGTGTTATCTACTCGGTCATTATTGTGGACCGTTAACTGGATCTCACCGGAATCCGGATCCACGCACCATCTTGGATCATGCGCCCTGCCGAGGAACCTCGGCTCGGCAGACCCATTTTGAAAATCATACGCCTGAGGATTACCCCAACGATAAATTAACTCCCCACCTTGACCACGAGCTCCCCCTGTAGATGTCGCTGCCTGTGCTGTGGTGGTGCTATGATCAATCACCCATAACTCATCAATATTATTGGGACAAAGTACGATCTCATCCCGCTCCTCATTGTAATCTATCCCGCTAATATGAAAGTAATCCCCGCTTAGGATCCCAGAATTAAAGTTAATATCAACTCGCCCGCGCTCCGCACCCACGTTGGCAAAGTTCGGCATATTTGCACTCAGATCTTGCGCGAGGTGATTCTCTAGCGCCCACTCCCATACTACGGTCGTAGAACCATCTACCAGATTTGGCTCTAGCTCTTGGATTTTTTCCATCCACACTCCATTGACACCATTGACCGGCTGCCATCCTAGTGCCTGCATTTCCGCTACCGACAATAACTCCCAAACCGTGACTAAGATATTTCCGTTTTTCATCGGCTTTAGATCATGGTGGAATGTGAGTTGCCCCAAGACCTGTTGCGTATATTCCCAGACCACCGTTCCATCCATCTCCACGAGCTGCACAGTGCTCCATGAACCTGGTAGAAAAGCTCCTGGAGGGACAGCACCACTTTGCCCAGCTCTTAGTAATAATCCATCCTCTCTCAAATACGCCGACGTTCCACTGGGTGCAAATATATTCGAATCCCATGTATGCAGGACTTCCCCTGCAGAATCTATTAAGCGAGTCTGACCTGAACCTCCAGTAATCTGAAAAAGCGAATAATAGTCAGGATTAGGAAGCTGCGCCTGACAGATGACGGGGATCAGAAGAAATGAAAGAGAAAGTAAGAGACGAATAGCCATAAGTTAGGTCCATTAAAAGAAGTAGATTCGTCAAACGAATTTTCGGTAATCCAACGTACTCAGTTGAATATGCTCTCAGTGGCATATACTCCGAGTAATATACTCTTTTGCAGCAAATTAAATTAGGAAAAGAGTCTTAACAAACAAGAAGTCGATTCTCAAAACCATGCAAAGTTACCTGTAGCACAGTTTGCTTTTCAGTTGTGACAAACTTCACTCAAAAAGCTACCACTTATTATAAGGTGGGGGATTGCTCATCGCAAACAATCGCAAGATTGGCTTACTCAGATTGAGCGATAGTAGGTCGGGCGGATGCGAAACGCTGGGGAGGGTCTACAAGATTTCCCGCGCACAGAGACCTATAAGTTTGAGAAGCTACGACGCGTTAGCGAGGAAATGGTAACCCGACGCGTTAGCGAGGAACGTGAAGCAATTATAGCACGTCCTCGTTTACGCTTCGGGTTGCCATCTTGTCCCCGGCGGAGTTCTGCAGACGAACCCTTCTACTGACTGAGTTTGAGTTGAGCTTTGAGCCGGGCAACCATTGCTTCGTTTGTCACACGGCGACGATCAATACCAATGACCGAACAGTCCATGTGAAACGAAACAAGCTGACTACACGAGGCATGAATCGCATCGACTCCCGCAGAGAGCAACAATGGCACCGCGTCCTCGGTGACCCCACCCCCAGCCATGATCTCAATACGCTGCGCCGCCTGATCTACCAATTGCGACAGAACATCGACACCTTCGGGTGCTGTAGCCGCTTGGCCTGAAGTCAGTACGCGTTTGAAACCCAACCGCTGGGCCGTATCCAAGGCGGCGACAGGATCGACCGTCAGATCAAATACCCGATGAAGTGTTCTGTCCAACGTCTCGGCAGCATCAACCAGAATCTGGAGCGTCACATCGTCCAGCGTGGAATCTGATTGCAAAGCGCCAAGCACAACTCCCGCCAGACCTGCCTGCTTCACTGCAGCAATATCCGCAAGCATGGCTTGCCGGTCACCGTCAGTAACAACGAAGTCTCCCGGTCGTGGCCGAATCATGGCGTGACATTCAATAGGTGCTTCGGCGGCTAACTGCATAAGACCTGGCCCCGGCGTCAATCCGCCCAGCCCAAGTGAACTACACAATTCAATTCGGTCTGCACCGCCGGCAATGGCGGCATTGAACCCATCGACACTGTCCACACATACTTCTAATTTAATATTGCTCATTTGATTTCAAACTCGGCTAACACAGGTAAATGATCCGACAACTGAGTTTCGATCACTTCTTGCTCGACCAAAGAAAACGTGTCACCGGAAAACAAAATCCAATCGATGGTTGTCTTGGGTCCAAACGCTGGAAACGTCAGTTCATCTTTAGCAGGAGACAGGGCAGGGGAGTAAGAAAGCCCAGTCAAGCTAACCAGTTCCTCGAACGCATTGCGGCCATTGGCATCCAAGTTTGACTGAGGCGCGATGGTTGGAGTCGTATTCAAATCACCCGCGAGGATCAGCGGTTTCTCCAAGTGACTGGCAACGCGGTTAACATCGCCAACCTCCTTGACTCGAACCGTTTCGCCGCGTGACTCAAGATGCAAGCCCATGACCGAAACAGAGTTTTCCGGCCCCAGCTCAACCGTGCACGCCACTCCTCGCTTGCACCCAACGAGCCAACTCTCCCATTCGTTAACGGGCGCGAACTCCACGACTCTGATATTTGAAACAGGATAGCGGCTCAGGATCACATTGCCAAAATGCCAACGACCGTAAATAAAACCAAAATCGAGATTGGATTGTTTAATCAGGTAAGGATACCCCGTCTGCTGAGCAATCGTAACGGCTTGGTCATGGCCTCCACTCCAAGTCGAGCAAAAATCGACTTCATTGAGCACAACAATATCCGCGTCCATATCGACAATCAGCTGCGAGATCTTGCGCAGTCGCTCCTGTTTCGAATCGCCACCTTCGGCCCAGTTGTCAAACGTTGCTCCACGACCGTGAGCGATGTTCCAAGTTGCAACTCGAAGCGGACCATCTAAATCCGCTACCTCGGCAGCATTGTTAAACTCGAAGAATTGGATCTTTCTCGTAGAACTGGTCACACGAAAAACAAGATATGGCCCCAGCCCAACCAGCAACAAGAAATAAACCAACCAACGCTTTTTGAAGCGCCGTTTTTTTAAACTCGGTCTCGATGTAGCCGAGGGATCGTTGGAGAGTTCATGCGCCGCTCGATGTCGGACGACGCCCGAGATGGTTTGAGTTTCAATATGATCCGACAAATCTACTTCACCTGTTTATACTTGCTCGCAAAGACAACTGGCTCATCAATCAGTTGCCCAAAGAATTCGCTTTCCCCGGCGTTGGTTTCTGCAGCTCAAATTTACCTGCTGCGTTGAGCCCCAAAGACCGACCCGTCGTTTGAGCACCAAACTCGACTGAATCAAGAAGCTTCACGCTGCCATCGGAATTGGACTTTACCAACAAAACCGATTCGCCAGCTTTGGAAAGCTTGAAACCAGCATGGATCCCGTCTGCATCATTGTCACCATCAACGGTATCACCGTCAGCCCATACGACCAAGTACTCTCCCGCTTTAATCGTCGTTCCTTCTGGAAACCGAAACTTTTTCGGCTTGGCCATTGAATCACTTAGAAACATTCCCGAAAGATCAACGTCTTGTCCCGAAGTATTGGCCAGCTCAATCCAATCGTCATACTGGCCCTGAGGATCGGCAAACGTATCCTCATTGGATGCCATAATCTCATTGATGACCACGTCGGTCGAACTTGCTTTGGGAAGCGGTTTGACCGGCTCCTTGGGTGGCTTGGCTGTATAAAGCGGCTTACTCTCTGCCGTTGCCGGATAGAAACTCGTGGTCAGATACTGGTCGTTGGTTCTCGCCTCAACGTAATAGAAAACCCGCTTACCCGCTGCGTCGGCTGGAAATTTCACCCGATAGACGTCACCGTCTTTGGACATCTCGGTTCGCGTGTATTTCGCCAATTGATGCGTCGCCCAATAAAGATAAACCTTGTTTGGCTGGGTCGTTTTCGGTTTCAGTTTGGCGACAACCTGGCCAACCTTTGCGTCAACCGATTCAAACTCCGGGAAAGGTCGCTTCAACTCAGGAATTTTATCAAGATAAGACTTTCGGCCTTCGAAAAACGCTTTCAAACCCGGCGAAACGTTCCTTCCAGATTCTTTACCCATTCCAATTCCATCCTGATAAGCTTTGAAAGCCGTCAGCTTTCGAGTGTCTTTTTTGACTTCGTCTCCAATCAGTTTGCGATAGCCTTCAATTAAAGGCTCAACCTTCTCCCAATCAATCCACTGATGATGGATCGTACGGACATGGGCCACGTATCGCGCCCTGACCGCCGGGTTTTTCAACAGCTTACTGACGATCGGAATCCCGGGATGATCTTCTCCGGAAAAAATATCCAGAGCGAATGGCGCGGGATCTTTGGGCACTCCACCAAAGCTAGCCGGACCACCGCCTCGTCGACCACCACCTCTCTGCCCACCAGCGCCCCCGGAAGGACCGCCGAATCCCGACCGGCCACCGCGGCCGGGGCCTCGCCCACCCTTACCTCCACTTTGAGTTCGGAATGTTTCGTTGTTGTCATAAGGCAAGATGATCGTGCGACCAAACTTAGGCTCTTGGTAGATCGTAAAATCCGCACCACGCTCGTAATAACCATCCGTATCCAACATCACATTATCTACCGCCAAAAACCACAACGCTCGATCGATGGAGAAAACCGTATCTAACTCATCCTCAATCTGCTCAGAAGGCAATTGATGCAGAACTTTGGTAGCGTTGATCAATCGCTCCCACGACTCGTCTTTATCCTTTGATTTGATTTCATAAGCCGAGGTGTATTTTGATTTATCATCGCCCTGGTAGGCAAAACTCCCTGGCCGGGGCCCTGGAGGTGCTTTGAATCTCCCTCCTTTCTTGGTCCCAAAATTGTCTTTCAAAAAATCCTTGTTCACTTGCTGCTCATTGACATAGACGCCCCAACTCTCACCATTGATCACAACATGCACGTAGTTTGCTTTGGGTACAGCGGTGTACTGGCCAGCAATACGACTGTAGAGCATCGAACGAAGGAACGAGGCGTCGGCATGCGAGTTGAGTAAATTAAGTGTTCGGTACCCCAGAAGTTTCTGGCTATCGTCAGCCCAATCAAACTTTAAGTTAAGCGACCGCTTCTGACCGTCTTGAACTGTAAAGAAAGACGAGTTGCCACGAAACCGAACCCCAACGTCCTTGTACTGCTTGCCATCAACGGTAACCGTCGCCCCAACATCGACACCGAAATTCTTAAGCGCAGCCATATCGGATTCCCACGAATCAAAATCGAAATCGATGAAGAACGTTCGCATGATCGTATCGTCGTAGAGCGGGTAGCCTGAAAAATTCTTGACCTCGGCAGGCTTGACCTTACGTCCGGGCTTGGTCTGGACTGCTTCGCCTCCGCGTCGCCCGCCTTTGCCGCCACGCTTTCCCTTGCCGCGAGTCTGAGGAGGGTTTCTCTTCAAATCCGCCAATGCCTCTTCACGCTCCTGCTTCTCCAAACGACCGTTGTCATTCTTGTCGAAATCCGCAATCAAATCCCGTTCGCCAGATTGGCCAAGGTTCCCCGGACGTTGCGCAGTGGCTTGCGTAAAAAGCAAGAAAACCAAACAGAAAGAAAACACAACGGCAGCAATTCGAATCATGACTTTAGATCCATCGATCGACAATCGGTTGAGCGCATCGCTCGCAGATTAAACATGACAGCTGAAAATTGTCCAACACAAAGCGGTGAACTCCATGCGGAGCAATGAAGCTCGTCCAAGTTGGAGCAGTCGAGTTTAAACCCGTTAGACCGAGGGAAAGACCTCTTGAAAATCGAGTTTTCCCGAAAAAAAAAATCGACGCAAAGAATTATCGCAGACCAAGGCTTCCAAGTGTCAAGTTTTTGCCGCCCAACAATTCTCAGACATAAAATTCTCAGACATAAA
>CAYSQZ010000178.1:6889-9860 GCA_964433035.1 uncultured Pirellulaceae bacterium
AATTCTCAGACATAAAATTCTCAGACATAAATCACTTAGGAAACAAGCTCTTTGTAACGAGCATAGACTTCGTCAGAAGGCACTAGCGAATCGGCGTGCGCCTCAACTTCGTAGACGCTGGGCTCAAACGTTGCGGCAACGACTTCCCGAATCGCATTCAAATCGGCCAATGCTCCACAGCCAACAGCCTGGATCAACACGTTGCCGATAGCCGTTGCCTCGACCGGCCCAGTAATCACCTTACGCTGCATGGCGGCCCCAGTAATCTCGTTCAACAATCCATTCTGAGTTCCGCCACCAACAATGTGGAGCAAGTCGACCTTGATTTCCAAGACCGACTCCAAAAGCTCAACCGTCTGGCGATAACAAAGAGCAAGACTGTCGAGACAGCACCGAACCAGATCCCCCATGGTTTCAGGTTCTGGCTGGTCGGTTTCCCTCGCGAATTCGCGAATCTTCTCAGCCATATTTCCGGGCGCCGCGAACTGTGAGGCGTTAGGATCGATCAAAGTTCGATAGGGTGTTGCGGTGCGAGCCTGATCTGCCAACTCGGCAAACGTAACTTCTTCTCCTGACTCGACACGCTCCCGCCTAAGTTCCTGAACCAACCAAAGCCCTGCGATATTCTTTAAAAAACGAGTCGTGCCACCGAACCCAAGCTCATTGGTGAATGGCGCTGCACGTGATTCATCTGAAGCAAATGACTGAGACAGTTCGGCCCCCATCAAGGACCAGGTTCCACTGGAAATATAAGCCCAATTCGGCTCGTCGGTCGCATCCTGCCCAAGCGGAACTGCAGCTACCGCAGACGCGGTATCGTGTGAACCGGGCGCAATGATCTGAACTGCTTCAGAGGTTCTGGTCGCCGCCGCAATCTCTTCCCGCAACGTTCCCAGCTTTGTGCCAGGGTCAACAATTGGTCCCAGCACGTGTGTCGGTATTCCCAACATCTCCATTAGCTCAAGATCCCAGTCTCCGGTCTCCAACGCCAACATACCGCTTGTCGACGCGATCGTTCGCTCGGTATTCATTTCTCCCGACAACCAAAAATGGAACAAGTCAGGCATGAATAACAATCGATGGGCTGCATCAAACATCGCCGGCTCGGCTTGGCATCGCGCGTAGACCTGGAAGATCGAGTTGATATCCAACACCTGGATTCCGGTTCGGCGGTAAAGCTCTTCCTTTCCACCAACAATTTTGAGCACCTGTTCCATCGCGGCGGCATTTTGAGGATCGCGATAAAGATGCGGCAAACCCACCAGCTCGCCTGATTTTGAGACCAACGCCCAATCGACTCCCCAGGTATCAACTCCAATCGAATCGAGTTCAATTTCCTGGTCGCGACACCAACTTGCACCTTGCTTGATCCCCTCGACGACATTAAGCCAGATTCCGGTCAGATCCCAAGTCGGCCCCGCAGGCGTCATGCATGGATGGTGGGCAAATCGATGAACCTCTTCAAGGCTCAAACTTCGGTCGTTTTTATCACCAAGTAATCCGACGATCGCTCGCCCAGAACTTGCCCCCAAATCGATCGCCAAATGTGCAGTCGGCATTAAAGTCTTCCTATTAAGTTTCGAGGTCAAAGACAGACCGAGCGGTTGGAGTTGACCGGTTGGCAGTTGACCAGATTTTCAAGATACCAAGTTATCTAACAATCTGCCCAATAGGATAACCATTTTTGCTGTCACACTCTATTTTTGTCAGTTTGCATTCCGAAAAATTGCGATTAACCACAGTTTTCCCAAATCGGACGATTTCAGAATCCGCTTATCAGCAGTGCAGACCGAGCCGCGCGCAGAGACGCAAAGGACATGCTCGAAGAATCAATCCCTTGAGTATCCGAAATCATTGAGTCGCCAGCCTGAAAAAGCTCGCTGAAAAAATCTTTGCGCCTCTGCGCGCGGACCCTTTTCGAATTTGCATAAAGATGTTGCAGAGTTGCGCAGCACAGCCAAGGGACGGATGCTACGAACTTTGGCTTCAACCACGAACCAACAGTCGCTCGCCAACATTGACTGTTGGCAAGCGTGACAGTGACTGATGAGTTGGACGTCTGGGCTAGGAAACCAGTTCAGTGAAGTCGGCAATCGCCGAATCTATGAACCGCTTAAGATTGCAATAAAAGGTGAGATGTCAAAAAAGTCAACGAGACCGTTCCCATCAATATCCGCTTCAGCTTGAAACGCCCCATCGCTGGACAGAATCGCAATGAATGGTGAGATGTCAAAAAAGTCAACGACACCGTTCAAGTCGACATCCCCAAGAAGGGGTTCCGTTGCGGTTATATCTGTCTCGGACAGAGCCAAGATCCAATCGCGCTCACCGTCGAATTTCTCGATGCCATCTTCGTAGGCTTGGCCAAACGCATAGACCGAACCGCTACCGCCGGTCCGACGCCACTCAAATCCAGGGTTACCGCCGCCGGTAATCCGCAGTATGTAGCCTTCGGCTCCAGTGGTTGCTGGCAGGGTAACAGCAGAATCGAGGACGATCGCTGCATCCTCACCACCTGGAAGTTCTGGCATACTTAACCCAGTGATCGTCAAGAGTGACGCGCCACCCAGGACTACGTTACTGGCTCCAACGTCGGCCACTTCGAATATTTCGACATTGATGAGTATATCTTCAGGACTAGATGCAGGATCATACTCATAGTCAAGGAAAATTGTTTTCAGATCGAAATCGGAATCAACCTGAAAAGATTGGCTCACAGATGTGACGGCGTCATCACCCGTTAAGCCTGACGCAGTAGGAGTGGCTGCTACTACGCTGGCTCCACTTGGCTCCGGAAACAGGTTGCCAGCGAGAACGGTTGCCCCCGGGCTGACCTCTGCTTCAGTGCTAAATTCACCGGCACCGATATCCGTTGCACCGTCAAGCACTGGATTTCCCCAAAAATCAAGGCCACCATTGTCGCTGATTGCGACGCCGCTGTTGATATAGGGAGAGTTCGCCGAGAGCATAT
>CAYSQZ010000179.1:0-9823 GCA_964433035.1 uncultured Pirellulaceae bacterium
CTCACGCTTCGGGTTACGACATAGCATGAATTTTCCTATTACGCTTCGGGTTACCATTTGCGCTTATTGTTCCAAGCGTTTGATAAAATCACAGCCTCGGAGGGAAAGGCGACTGGATTATTGACTTTGATTGTCGAGACCAGACAAAATTTCACGCAACAGTGTCGCTTCATCTGATTTTCCCAACGACTCCAACGCATCGATACCTTCGAGCAATTGCCGGGAAATGTGTACGCGCTCATCCTTGCCAAGTTGCTCGGACGGCTTGACTGACGGAGCAAGTTGATTCAACTCAATGCTCAGTGCTTCTCGCCGTTTCATCAAACGGGCGTTTTGCTGTTGAAGCTTTTTAAATTCTTCCAGCTGGTCGGCAAGCAAATCCAATTCCGTTTCGTCATCGAGGATTAAGTCTTGAAGCGACGCAATTCGAGCTTCAAGCCGCTTGGCCAGCGTGATTTTGTTCTCTGGTTCTTCTTCAGCGGCTTCAGCTTGGGCAATTTTCTCCAAAACTTCAACCTTGTGTTGTAGCGACTTGAAGACTGGATGCCCCTCTCCAAATTTAGCACCAGCCTCCTTAAGCTCCAGATTTGCATTGACCAGTTCAATCGAAGGCGACGCATTGGCCTTTGGAGCATTGACGGTTTGCGAAACTTCAGCTTTGAGCATCGCAATCTCTGAGTTGATTGCGGCGATCTGAGGATGTCCAACCCCAAACTTGGAACTAAGTTCAGCCTGCCGCAGTAGCGCAGTACGCAATCTGGCTTTGGCAACCGAGCTCTTCACCTCTACTCCCAGTAGTTCCAATGCCTCGGTTTGCTGCTGGACAACCGATTCCAACTCGTCCAATTTGTCGTTTGCTTTGAGAATGCCCGGATGTCCAGGACCAAATTCCTGTTTCAGCTTGAGGATTCTGGTTTTCTGTATCAGAACCTCGGATTTCGAACTTTCCAGCTCAACTAACATCTGCCGTTCTGTTTGTTCGGTGGAGTTGAGGCCAGGTTCAATTTCGAGCGCGGATTTTTTGCCTTCGGCAAGCTCATCCCATTTGCTCTCCAGGTCACGCAATCGCTTTCGTTTTGCTTGAAGAACTTCCAGTTTCGATTTAACGTTTTCATATTCACGCTGAGTTTCGGACTTCTTTAGATTCAGAATCTTAGATTCGATCTCAGCAAGCTTCAGAATAAGAGAACTGTATTTTTCTCGACGAGCTTCCAGAGCGGAACCCTGAGTTTCATCAGATTTTGCAGAGCTTGTTTGCGCCGATATAAACGCCGGCGCGGTCAGCATGGAAAAGCAAGCCAGCACGACAGTCAACAGAAACGGGTTTCTCTGAAAGGTTGAGCTGAATTGAAGTTTTGCCATTAGCTTGCCCTCTTACTGCGCTTACTCAAAAGAATTACATCGGCCTAGCATTTCCGACCTCCCGCAAGCAGGAGGTAAATTGTAAACGCTCAACTGAGTACTAGTGACGGATCATACTAGTCACCAGCAGCTCACAGTCAACTTAATCAATCCCCCGATCGTCGAGAGAACTTGAACTACTCGGAGGAGCGTCGAACTCTCCTCCGCTGCCTTGGTCAGCAGTTGCTTCGTCAAGAATGTCGTCATGATCATGGCCGTCCCCGTCAGCCATATCTGCCGCATCGAGTCTTTCATCTCGATCTACAGACGTGACCTTGCCTTGGTAGCTCAACATCTCTTCGATCCTTGCCAGCTTGCCCCTGAAAAAGGGGAACCAAGGTGTTCGGTAAAGCCCGATGACACGCTTCATCTCAAATATCGGCTTGTTCATTCTTGTCTTCAACGATAGTGAACCGACGCCAGCCAGAAAAAGTTCCAGGTAATCCAGTGGCTCGTTCTCAGTTTTGAGTCCGATCAACTCGAACCGCTCACCCTTTCCTCCCAGTCGATTGACCGTCAAACCTGACTCATCGATAATGACCCTCATGTGCGTGCGGCTATAAATGAAGTTGCCGAGCCAGATGACGAAGAACACAATCGACATTACCACCCACGCCCCCGTGTTAACAGTGGGCTCGAGAGATCCTAGCGCTTGGCTCGCCCAAGTGAACGGCCTGATCCGACCAGTTAATTCGAGGACAACTGGAATACCGACGAACGTTCCCAGCAATCCAAACATCAGCATGAATTTGCCCTTGGGCATATTGAATCGAAAAGCCACATACCAAACCAGCATGATCGAGATGCCGATCCAAAACAGCATGTGTGAGTTGAACATGGGCACTGTTTGGTTGATCAAATCGAAATGCTCAACGTCAGCAAGAACCTCGGCAGCTTTACTTCCTGATTCTGCTCCCTCGGCAAGCGTTGTCCGAGTTTGGTTAAATGCCTCCATCTGTTCGTCGCTGACGATGGTCCGACGAAACATCGACAGGATTGCCAGTATGGCAAACAAGGCGGCAGGATATCCAGCCAGAATTCCCGGTAGATGATCGTAAAGATGAATCGGTTTTAAGGGGCCAGTTTTATCGGACATCTAATTTCCATTTAGTTTCGATTGCGTTGAGCTATCCTGGTCAACAACGACGGGCGGCGCTCAGCTGAATCTGTTATCTTTCATCCCTAGTTCGCTCGACAGCCCAGTTTATTGGCGTTTTCTCAAGCGACCAATCGTAGACTGCGACCATTATTGTAACGTCGGCTAGTCCCATCTGAAAAGCAGATTCCAAATTGCTTCCGGCAAACTGCAAGGAAAAATAACCCTGGGTTCACTATTTAGTCTTTCGAACAAGCTGCAAAAACTTTGAGGAGAATGGCTCGCGGAGCTTTGCAGGCGCTGAGGTCTGGGCGACCAGCGATGGTCGATGTTGATTGACAGGGCCAGCGAGAAGGCAGATATAGTCGCCTTTGGCTGCGAGGCTGTGGTTTTATTGGTAACCCGACGCGTAAGCGAGAAATCATGAGGAGCATTGAGGCGCCTCGCTTACGCGTCGGGTTACCATTTGGGCTCGTTGTTTCAAGCGTCTGATTACAACATGTTCGTAGTACCGGCTTTTGCCGGATCGCTATTATTCCGCCTAAAATGAGAAGCATTGAGGCGCCTCGCTTACGCGTCGGGTTTCCATTTTGGCTCGTTGTTTCAAGCGTCTGTTTACAACATGTTCGTGGTACCGGCTTTAGCGGATCGTTATTATTCCGCCTAAAGGCGGGGACTACAAACGACTTATTCAATCATATTCCTGGAAAGCAGAACCGTGAGCAAATGCCGCGCGATTCGTCACTGCTTCCACATGTTGACATAATGGTCGTGAAACCTCTTCAGCTACTTCTCGCCACCGCTAGGAACCTCATCGCCAGCTTCTATCGTCACGTCGACCGCGTAAAGCCGAGTCCGGTCTGATAGATACATTTTTCCGTTGGCAAAGGTAGGCGTTGAATAGATCGATGAGGACTTTACAGTTGAGATCGTGGCCAGCACATCGGCTTTTTCTTTGGAAGCTTTAAAAACCAGGAGGTCACCGTCTTCGTTGCCAAGAAATACTTTGCCGTCTACCGCCAGTGTCGAACCCCAAACGCCTGAAAGCATATCGTATTCCCAATGACGCTTTCCAGTTTTCAAATCGATGCAGTGAACGTAGCCGCTTAGATCGGCACAAAAAACCATGCCGTCGTAAACTGAAACCGTAGACATTGTGCGGCGGAAAAGAGCTTCTGGTTCACCGTCCTCACCAGCAACCTCACCGCCGTAATGCCAGATGATTCCGGAGTTTGGATTAGGGGTTCCATTCTTTGCCTTTTCTCCGATCTCGGCACTCAAGTCACCTGTTTTTGTTGCGTCAATTCGCCACATGTGCCCCACGCCTTCACCGTGTTCAGGGTCTTGGCCAACTGAGATGATAACGCTGTTCTCATGAAAAACCGGAGTTGAAATAATCGCGTTTCGAGTTCCCTTTCCATGCAACTCCCATTTCGTATCTTTGGGATTGAGGTCGCACTTCCAGATTTCATCGCCAGTCTTTGCGTCATGGGCGTAGACCCAGCCATCACCGCCAGGAAAAACGACTTGAGCCTTACCGTTGACCTCACCCAAAGCCGGAGAAGACCACTGGCCATGAAGAATTTCGTCGAACGGCTGGTTGTGCTCCCATACCAACTCGCCTGTCTTTTTGTTGACAGCAATAAAGCACGGTGCACGGGGAGAAGGAACATCGATATGGTTTTCAGCTACTCCATTTGAGGTCAAGATGTAAACCAGATCGCCATGAACCACTGGCGAACTGGTCGCCAGATTGTGAGGAAAGACGCCGTACTTATCGATCATGTCGAGGTTCCAGACGATGTCGGCATCTTGCTTGGTTGCATCAACCTCGTCCTGAACGTCGCCGTCGTTTTCACCGTCTAAAAAGCCTTCAGTATCGAGGCACATCAGTTCGCATCGATTGGTCACAACCCACATCCGGTCGTCCTCAATCGCCGGAACCGAACAGATGCCCTGAAGCAACCAGTCTTGAACTCGACCAGCGGCCAGTTTGTCGCGAGTGAGCTGCCAAAGGAATTCGCCGTCGGCTTCATTGAAGCAAAGTACAACCCCTTTGTCCTGGTCTGAGGGATACTTGTCTTTCCGGTAACCGCCACCATTATTGGTACCGACGTACACCTTGCCGTTGGAAACGATAGGGTTGCCATAGGTCTGAGAGCCAAGGCCTTTTTGCCAAAGCACATTTTTGCCGGATTTCAGATCGAAATCCAAAGAAACCCCTGTCGCATCGGAAGCCATATTCCGACTCGGGGTCCCGCCCCACATCGGCCAGTCGCTCCACTCGGTTTGAGCAAAACAAGTCGAAGCAAAAAGTGCAAACAAAGCTGTCGCAAGCGATAAAGTGCGAATCGCTTTCATATTAAGTCCTTGATCAATCAGGCTAAAATAATTTGGAAAGAGAATCAGAGCGCACAACGCACTCCAGTTTCGAATCAGTTCTGGGTCACAATTACGTTGTCAAAGTATGCGTCTGTCAGGGCATAATAATATAGCCCCGGCGAGCCACTCAAATTAGGATGAGGGTCGGTAGCTTCGATCGTCCATTCGGCTGGTTCGGCTTCGTCTCGTTTCCAGACTTTACCGAAAAGTTTTGCTTCGGACTCGTTGGCGTCGACTTTCAACTTCATCGTATACCAAATGTCAGGATCGCTGCGAAACCTGACATCTTTTGACATCCGCTTTTGCGAAGGCCACGATTCAACCGAAAGTTTGCTCGTGTTGCCAATCATTATCAAATTGTAACGGAGGCAGGAGACCCCAATATTGGGAAGCTGACGCCGGGCCTCAGTAAGCCGAACGTCGGCTTGGATTTCGTAATTCTTCATTTCCGGGTAGCCGATCGCGACTTGATGGCTGGGACGGCCTTTGACGCCAGGCCCACCGGTGACCTTTAAAACTGTTTCGCCATCAACCTCGAAGGGCTTGAGCTTGATATGTGCCTTGAGCCACGTCGGAGGAACTCGCAGGCCCTTGTATCCGGTGAAGTCCCACTTCCAAACCTTTGCTGGATTGAACATACGCACGCGGGCGGTCGCGGTTTTACCATTGATTTCGGTCGTGATTGTCCCGGCGGCATCGGACTCAGTAGAAGGGGCGACCAAAGCACCACCATCAACTGTGAAACCTTTGAGAGTCTCACCGACGGCCAGACTTGTCGCGGGCTCGGCTGAGATCAGCCGCCCATTCTTGTCGAAGCTGTGAACCTCAAACTGCGTCTTCGAGTCCGCCGATACGATCGTCTCGTAGGGGCGTAGCTGAATCGTGTCGACCACACCATCGGACTCCGCCTCTGGAGGTAATGCTTTGGCTTCTTTGAGCACGACAGCTTTGTTAGGGTCTTTGATGCAAATGGTTCGATCGCGAGTCACCAATATTACGTTCCCATTGGCAATGGCCGGTGAAGCATAGATCTCGTCCATGCCCGAAGCACCCTTGGCAAAAATTCTTACATTGGACAGCGTCTTGCAACCATCACGAGTCGGCTTAACAATCCACATGTTGCCGTTGACCTCAGTCGCATAAATTTTGCCATCAGCGAAAACTGGCGAGCCCTTGCCGACCGTTCCAAGATCGTGAAGCCAAAGTTCTTCACCTGTCTTGGCATCGTATGCGTGCATGTTGCCAAGGTCGGCTACGACGTAGACAATTCCTTCGTTGGCGATGATGGCTGTGTAACCGGCTTTTAGTCCGTCTTTTCGCCAAACGCCATGAGTTTCGGTCACGTCACCAGAACCAGTAGCATCGATACATTGGACTCTGCCAAACTCGGCATTGTCGACGTTGTCTTCGCCATGGGAAATATAAACGTAGTTCCCTTCAACAGCCGGCGTCGTGTTTAAACCACGCAGCGACATTTTGAACGACCAGATTGGCTTTCCGGATCTCGCGTTAATTGAGTAGATATGTCCGTCGCAGTTTCCACCAATCAACTGACGCTGCCCGTTGATCACAGCAACGACAGGGCATGAATAGTTGGTGTCTTTGGGGGTTCCACCGGGAGCAGAAACCCACTGCAGCTCACCAGTTTTTTTGTCGAACGCATAATAGTAATGGAACGGTGAGGGGCCCTTTGTAGCACCCCAGTTAGTCGCCATGAAACTGACGATCAACCGATCTTCATCGATGATTGGAGTTTGTGTTCGACCACCGTAACCGGACCATTTTCCGAATCGCTCGGCCAGCGAAATCTCCCAAACAACTTCTCCTTCGGGTGTGTAGCAGCGAAGAATTCCACCTACCGAGTGTACGTAAACGTTACCGGTTTCCTTGTCGCCCACCATCGCCGCCCAGCCAACGCGAGGCGCGGGAATGTCAGTTTGGAAGACGTTGAAAATGTCGCGCCAAAGCTCTTTGCCAGTTTCCAAATCCCAGCAGATGACTTGCTCCCGAGAATGAACTTTTTCTACTGGATCGTTAACGTCATCGGTGGTGCGGCAGTTCAGATAAACTCGGCCATTGAGAACGACCGGAGTCGCCCGCCCGCCGGTTTCGGCAACCCAAGCGACGTTCTTGCGCGGCTCAAGCGACCAGTCCTCGACCAAATTGGTTTCGCGAGAAACACCGCTTTGCTCAGGTCCCCGCCAATGAGCCCAGTCCTGCCCGAAAACGCTGACCGGCAAAACAAAAAGAAAAGAAAGCGAAGTAAATTTTAAAAGCGCTGGCAAATTATTTTGTGCCCAATTGTGCATTTTATTTCCCGAAATATTCACTGGTAGTTCCGAAACTCACTGGAGTTATAACAACATTTGTCTGGCGAATTGGCAAAGACAAAGTGTACAAAAGACAAGTTTGAACGGATTGAGCTTGATTCGTTTTACGATCGTTGACGTTGATTGTCGCCTTGACTCCGACCTCCGCTCGTGAGGACTAATGTAATCGGCTCAAGTGCTTTTTACCATGCGGAAGCCAGTCCTTGGAGAGATTTGCGGTTGAAAATGGTTAACAATACAAACCGTTCGAGGTTTCGCAAAGAATCTCAGAAGCGTTCAGACTCAAGCCAATTTAAAAGATGTTTCTGGGGTTAGTTTGATTGAAGATTTCCTTCGCCTGATCCAATTTGGTTGCCAAATTTATAGCCCCAATACCTTCAGGGATTACCGTAAATTTGGCTACAATAGCAAGCCCTGTCAAATCTGGCTTAATGGCTTGGCTTGCACGATTTTTACTTAACTTCGCACGGCTTTCAATTCCAATGGCAAATCCACTCTACCCATCTACTCGTATGAGGCGCGTCCGCCAATTCGACTGGTCGCGCCGTTTGGTTGCCGAAAATCGACTTGGCGTTGACGATCTGATTTGGCCCGTGTTTGTTCAGCCGGGGACCAAGCAGAAAAATGAGATCGCCTCGATGCCTGGTGTTTATCGAATGTCGATCGACGTTCTCCTGGAAAGCGTCACAGAAGCACGTGACCTGGGGATACCAGCAATCGCTATTTTTCCCGAGACCGACCCGGCGAAAAAGACTGAAGATGCCAAAGAAGCATTCAACTCCGACAATCTGGTTTGTCAAACAGTCCGCGCAGTCAAATCGGCGGTGCCAGACATCGGAGTTATCTGCGACGTCGCGTTGGACCCTTACACTTCTCACGGTCAGGACGGATTGGTTCGAGATGGTGTCGTCGTCAACGACGAGAGTGTTGACGTACTTTGTAAACAAGCGATCGCTCAAGCCCAAGCCGGATGCGACGTCATCGCGCCGTCAGATATGATGGACGGGCGAATTGGTGCGATCCGAAATGCGCTTGACCAGGAAGGTTTTGAGCGCGTAATGATTCTTAGCTATGCCGCCAAATATGCATCTTCATTCTACGGGCCTTTCCGAGATGCAATCGGATCAAAGTCCAATCTTTCCTCGGGCAACGTCGATGGTGGTGGAAAGAAGACGTATCAGATGAATCCCGGCAATTCAAATGAAGCACTTAGAGAGGTTGCTCTCGATATCAATGAAGGCGCCGACATGGTGATGGTCAAACCTGGAATGCCGTATCTCGATATTGTCCAACGGGTCAAATCAGAGTTTGGCGTTCCAACATTCGCTTATCAAGTCAGTGGCGAGTACGCGATGCTGATGGCAGCGGTGGGTAACGGATGGCTCGATCATGAATCGGTCATGTTGGAGAGCTTAATGGGTTTCAAGCGGGCAGGCTGTGACGGGGTGTTGACGTACTTCGCCGTTGAAACCGCTAAGCTCATCAACCGACAAAGCTGAACGAACACTGACTGCGTGCGAGCGGTGGTCAGAGTGCCCAGCTATCGCCAGATTCCCGTAGTAATCGTGATATCGCGGTCGTCGCCAAGCAAAGCAAGCTAGTTGCTACGGCTAAGCACTTCCAATTGATACCTGTCGCCTTGATGCGCGGTATAAGGAAGCCCAAGCGGATTTCTAGGAGCCGCGGTCGATTCATCAAGAATCACGCGGAACGTCAAGGTGCCACCCGGCGCCTCAAATTCCACGGCCTCTTCAACACCCAGGCCACCGCGATTCGAGGAAGCAACCAACGAGCCGCCGTTGAGAATTTCCAATGTCACACCGGCAGTCGAATTCAAAACAGCCGACACGGTCGCGCCCGCTGGGATCGAACTGGTGAAATCGAGCTGTTCTCCCATGGTGAGCGTTCCGATAACCGCCAAAGGTTCTTGATTGTGAACGGCTGGCAGAACACCGCCAGGCCGCGGGCCTTGCCACACTCGCGTAGGAACCGACTTGATCAAGAAGTCGTTTCTCATGCCTCCCACAAAAATCTCTTTCCGCTGGTCGCCATCGGCATCGAAAGCAGAAGCGAACCAACCGGATTGCGCCGTACCGGAAGGAAACGCCGGTGCAGGTGTCCACTCGACAAAACTCGTTTGTCCGTTGACCGACGTATTACGATAGATCACCGGACGACGTCTTTGTGAACTGAAGTGCTGCGAGCCACCCATGACCAGCAGATCAACTCGGCCGTCGCCGTTTAGATCGGAAACAGTAACTTTCGCCGTTTCATTGTCAGAGACAAAGTCAGGCATGACGAACTCGACAAAGGTTGCCTTGCCACTAGCGTCGTTACCGTTGTTCACCAGGATCGAGTCTTTTCCGGCGTTAGCGCCGGTACCAAAGTTGGCGAAGTAAATGTCAAGCCTTCCATCACCATTGAAGTCACCCGGCTCCATGGCAGGGTAGAGGTTGTTTCCCGGGTGAATTACCTCGGTGCTGCCCGCGTAGCGAAAATCGCCTACTTGCGAACCAGCGTCGTTCAAATCGTTGTAGTAGATCAGCGAAGCTTCACCTTCGTTCGAAACGAACATGTCGGTCTTTCCATCGCCGTTGATATCACCCGTGGCGAC
>CAYSQZ010000180.1:0-4454 GCA_964433035.1 uncultured Pirellulaceae bacterium
CTATGTTTTGTGTGACTATGTTTTGTTTTACCGCTTGGTCTGATTAGCTACTTGTGTCCTGGTGAACTCCCTTGGCGTCCGTTGAAATGAAGCTTCTTAAACTCACGCTCGAATCTGCGGTCGCCAGCATCGCGCTTGACGAGGCTTTGTTGGAATCGGCTGAGCTGAATGACGGCTCAGCTGAAGTTCTGCGACTCTGGGAGCCGCGAGTCCCGGCTGTTGTGGTTGGACGAAGCTCTCCGGTTGAGAAAGAGGTCAATCTTGAGTTTTGTCGGGCTCACGGTGTCGAAGTTTTTCGCCGTTGTAGTGGTGGCCAAACAATTGTCACTGGCCCGGGTTGTTTGATGTACGCGCTGGTTTTGGACTATCGTAAGCGCCCGCAGTTGCGGATGCTTGATCGAGCCCATCAGTTTGTAATGGGGCAGATGGCTGCAGCGTTGAATTCGATTTCAATTGAAGCCAAAATTCAGGGTACCTCCGACCTGACACTTGATGGCCGGAAGTTTTCTGGCAATGCACTGCGTTGCAAACGAAATTGGCTGGTGTACCACGGAACCATGATCTGCAATTTCGACATAGATTTGGTCACTCAATGCCTCAATGATCCAATTCGCCAACCCGAATACCGCCGCCAGCGATCTCATCGGGACTTCTTGACCCAGCTTCCCACGACACCTGAGTTGCTTGGGGCTGCCATTGTTCGGCAGTGGAACGCGACTGAGCAACTGGAAAGTTGGCCAAGCGATTTGACTAACCAGTTGGTGGCGAAAAAGTACAGTCAGACGGAGTGGACGCTCAAGGTTTAAGAGCGTTTCAAATGTGTTGCCATTAGGCGAACTGAACTGGCGTTTGTGGCGGCAGTTTCAAAGCTACGTCATCTGGCCATCAAGCCCAATCGCTCCAATCCAAAAAAGTTGACGGTATGGAATGGCACCTTGCCCCAAGGAGATTTGTGCGAAGCCTTGTCAGTGATTACAATGCCGCTTTTGCAAACTAGGTTTGAAACATCCTCTCGTTTGTTCGGTACCCTGTTTTTCCGTTGTTGCGATGAGTGTAAGCTGAATAATGAATCGATCATTGTCTATTTTCGTTGCTGGTCTTTTGATCGGGATCCTTGTTGCAACGGCTGGATTCGCCGGTTTTCTCCGCAATCAAAAGTCCGCCGGTGGAGACCGAGCCGGCCAGACGGTGCTAAAACTCGCACATAGCTTGGACACAAGTCACCCCGTCCACTTGGCGATGGAGTCGATGAAGACCGAGCTGGAGAAACTTTCCTCTGGTGGCATGACCATTGACATTTATCCAAGTTCGGTGCTGGGTTCGGAAAAGGAGTGCATCGAGCAATTGCAAAATGGTTCGTTGGCCATGACCAAGACCTCTGCCGCGGCTTTGGAAAACTTCATTCCCTCGATGGCAGTGTTTAGTCTGCCCTATGTGTTCCGCGATGAGGTGCATTTCTGGAGCGTGCTCGAAGGTCCTGTCGGTCAAGGGTTGCTGAGCGCAGGCGAGGACAGGTTCCTGCGCGGGTTGTGTTATTACGACGCCGGCAGTCGCAACTTTTACACAAAATCGACCCCGATCCGCACTCCTGACGATCTCAAAGGCATGAAGATTCGCGTGATGAATAGTGCTACCGCGATCGAGATGGTTAAGGCAATGGGCGGCGCCCCGACGCCGATCTCGTGGGGAGAACTTTATTCTGCTTTAGCTCAGGGAACCGTTGACGGCGCGGAAAACAACGCTCCCAGTTTTTCATCAAATAAACACTTTGAAGTCTGCAAACACTTTTCACTCGATGGCCATTCCCGTGTTCCAGACATGCTCTTGATGAGCTTGCCGGTGTGGAAAGGTTTATCCGGCCAACAGCAGCAATGGTTGCAACAGTCGGCGAACAAGTCTTCCAGTTTCCAGCGCGACCTTTGGAAAAAAGAAACCGAATTGGCTATCCAGAGAGCAAAAGACGAGGGCGTGATCATTTACGATGTCGACACGCAGGCGTTTGCGGCCAAGGTGCAACCAATGCTTGACGGGATCGAAGACGAAGCGATTCAGAAGCTGCTCGACGAAATTGGACGGGTGAAGTAAATGCAACAAGCGGTGTCTAAGGTCGCGGGCGTGTTAACGACGATTCTACAATGGCTGCTGATCGCTGCTGTGGCGTTATTGGTGCTGGACGTTGTCTGGGGAGTTCTCACACGTTACGTGGGCGGCGAACAGGCGAGCTGGACCGAAGAACTTGCTCGGTTTTTGCTTATCTGGGTCTCTTTGCTTGGCGGAGCGGCTGCGTTTGAGCAGAAGAGTCACTTGGGCGTGGACTATTTTGTCACAAAATTTGACGACAGTATCCGCGACAACCTAAAGATATTCAGTTACATCATCGTGTTGTTCTTTGCTGTTTCCATCTTTGTCATTGGCGGTAGTCAGGTGGTCTACAACGCTTTGGTACTTGATCAGACCACGCCGGCGCTGGGATGGAAAATGGGACACGTCTATCTTGCCATACCGATCTCCGGTGTCTTTATGGTGCTGTTTACGATTGCGAATCTGCTAGAGCTGCGGAGCAGCGAGAGTAACAGCGAGACTAAGGAGGCGAGTTAATGGGTACCGTCGCATTGATACTGATCGTGACGTTCACGATCTTGGTCGTTTTAGATGTTCCGATCGCCGTTGCGATTACGTTGGCCAGTTTCGTCGCAATTATTGCCGAAGGTTCTGACCCCAACATCGTATTGGCTTCCAAAATGGTCAGCGGCGTTAACAGCTTCGCGCTGTTGGCGATTCCATTCTTTATTTTGTCAGGGCACTTGATGGGCAAGGGTGGGCTTGCGCGTCGACTGATCGATTTCGCTGCCACGCTGGTCGGTCGATTACCGGGCGGACTGAGCTACGTAAATACGCTCACTTGCATGCTTTTCGGATCAATCTCCGGTTCTGCGGCGGCAGCGGTTTCGTCGGTCGGTGGATTCATGATTCCAGAAATGAATCGAAAAGGTTACAACCGCGAGTTCAATGTCGCAGTAACAACAACCGCAGCGACGACGGGGCTGATGATTCCGCCAAGCAACATCATGATTGTTTATTCGGTGGCTGCTGGATCGGTGTCTATCGCGGCAATGTTTATGGCAGGCGTCCTTCCCGGAGTGCTAACAGGACTGTTCATCATGCTGGTCGCCGGCCTGATGTCCATCCGCGCTGGCTATCTTGGTGAAGTCATCGAGATGCCCAAATGGAAACCCATCGCCGCGACGGCTGTGATTGCCGGGATCATATTGTCAGTTTTTCTTGCAAGTAAGGGCATCGGTTTCGAATACAACTTCACGTTAGGTCCTTGGAACATCCTGAACTTCGAGCTGGGTCCTTGGGATATTCATTTGAGCCGTGAAACCAACTATTTCATACTCTGGTCCATCGCCTGCTGTGCCTTATTCGAGTCATTCCGTCACGCTTACCTGACATTGCTGTTGATCGTCGTTGTGATCGGAGGAATTTTGGGTGGAATCTTTACCGCCACCGAAGCAGCCGCGATTGCAGTGGTCTACGCTTTTGTGCTCTCAGTGTTGATTTACCGCGAGATCAAAGTTACTGAACTGCCATCGATCCTGTTGGAGGCAGGTATCACGACTGCCGTTGTGATGCTGTTGATTGGGGCCAGCTCCGGCATGAGTTGGATCATGACAATGGCCAACATTCCGCAATCGGTAAGTGCGACTCTGCTGGGCATGTCAGAAAACCCATTGGTCATCCTGCTGATGATCAATCTCCTGCTGATCATGGTAGGTACGTTCATGGATATGACTCCTGCTGTTTTGATTTTCACGCCAATCTTTCTACCGATCGTTTCCGAATTGGGGATGCACCCGGTTCACTTTGGCATCATGATGATCGCCAATCTATGCATTGGCTTGTGCACACCACCTGTAGGCACCTGTTTGTTTATCGGATGCGGGGTTGGAAAAACAACGATCGCTAAAGCGACGCCCAAGATGCTGCCGTTTTTTGCCGCCATGATCGTAGCGCTGATGGTTATCACCTATGTGCCTTCGGTTTCACTTTGGCTTCCTGTTCAAACTAAACAACTAAAAGCGACGGAAGTTGAGAACTCATCTTTCATGAACGGAGTTCCTCAAAGTGTCAGTGCACTTCGAGGAGAGATGGCTGATCCTCAACCCCATGCCCGCCAACTGATTTACGGTGGCGATCAAAACCGATTAATGACAGACCGGAAAAGCGATGAGCGAATCAAATCTCAACAAGGACCGCCAGCTACTCATTGAAGCAGGGGAAAAAGGTAAACTTTCTCTGCTTGGCGCCTATACCAAGCTCTCCGGCCCCGGCTGGCTGCAAAGTGCATTGACGCTTGGAGGTGGATCGCTCGGTAGTAGCCTGTACCTTGGTATTCTTGGCGGGATGACGCTGCTTTGGCTTCAGCCGTTTGCCATGATTCTTGGCGTGAT
>CAYSQZ010000180.1:4554-9775 GCA_964433035.1 uncultured Pirellulaceae bacterium
CGTGATGTAATGCTCAGCGCTGGAGCAGCCGCGGTTGGCATCAACATGACGTTCTTGCTGCCTTATGCTTTGCTTTCGCGTGGCTGGGACAAACCATTTCGCGGAATGACCATTTTTGATCTTTCGACTGGAACCTTTATCCCGTTCGTTCTTGCAACGGGTTGCATCGTGATTGCTTCGGCTCAGCAGTTCCACTCACAAACTCCTCCAGGTTTTGACTTCAATGGTGCTCAAGTCGTTGTGCCCAAGCACTTTGAAGACGGATTTACCAAGATGATTGACAAGCGGAAATCCGTAGCGGAATCCGATTCTCAATTGCCTGCAACCATATCGGTCGCTGAACACAAAATTGCGGCAACGCTGGTTCGCCGTGACACGTTCGATTTGGCTGGTTCGCTACAGAAATTGTTCGCCGATAAAGAAGGCAATGGCGGCAAGCTGTTTTCGAACCTGATTTTTGGAGTCGGTGTTGTGGGAATGACGATGTCGTCCATCTCACTGATGATGCTTATTTCCGGGTTTGTTGTCTGTGAAGTTCTGGATCGACCGGCAAAGGGCTGGATATTCCGACTCGGATGCATGGCTTCGGCCACCGGTGTGCTTTGGCCACTGGTTTGGTCTGGAGGTGCGAAGGCCTGGCTAACGATTGTTGCTGGCGTGTTTGGGGCGATGCTCCTGCCGATCGCCTATTGCACGTTTTGGGTGATGATGAACAGCCGCAGCCTGCTGGGCGACGAAGTTCCTCGTGGTTTTAAGTGGTTCTTGTGGAACTTTCTGCTGGCTATTGCCGCGCTTGCTGCAACTGCAGCTGGTATCTCGGCGATTATCAAAAAGGCTGGATACTACGGATTGATCTTCGTGGCGGCTTATTTGGTATTGATTTTCGTTTTCCAGAAGAAGATGAAGAACAACAAATCGCTAAATGCCGAAAGTTGAAATAGACTATTGCAGATTCCTGAGTCACAAGTGCTATCACTTATCTGACAGGAATCGATATGGCTGGAATCTGGCAATTCTACTCAAATAGCGGGTACCGTTTTTAAGTAGTTTTGTCCATTCTGGTTCGTCAGGAAAGGAATCCTGAATCATGAGACGATTGGGAGAGCTCTCACGGCTAGTTGAGGGCGAAGTAACTGCGCATCCAGATTTGGAAATTTCTGGGGCTGCGTCAATCTCACGAGCTGGTCCGACAGAAATTACATTTGTCGCTTCCTCGAAATACCTGGAAACGTTTCTCGAAAGTGATGCCGGCGCTGCGGTCGTATGCGGGGACTTGAATATCACTGACAAGCCTTGCATCAAGGTCGACGATGTCCAGTCCGCCTTTGCCGAGATCGTGGAGTTGTTCCAGCCACCGGTAGAGCGTGAAAAAATCGGTATCAGCAAACAGGCGATCGTCAGTCCTTCAGCCAGAATTGCCGACGATGTTTGCATCTATCCCGGCGCCGTGGTTATGGACAACGTTGAGATCGGTTTTGGGTCGGTGATCTATCCCAATGTCACTGTGATGGAGAACTGCGTTATCGGTGCGAATGTCCGCATCTTTCCCAATTCGGTATTGTACGAAAACACGGTCGTCGGCAACCGCTCGATCATTCACGCCGGCGTCGTGTTGGGTGCCTTTGGTTTCGGCTATCACTCCAATTCTGGCAAGCACGAACTGGCTCCACAGTTGGGCAATGTCGTGATTGGCGACGACGTAGAGATAGGTGCCAATTCAACGATCGACCGCGGGACGTTTGATGCCACGACCGTTGGTTCGGGTACCAAGCTGGATAACCTCGTCATGATTGGCCACAACTGCGTCATTGGCGAGCACAATTTGCTTTGTTCTCAGGTCGGCGTTGCCGGTAGCTGCAAGACGGGCGACTTTGTCGTCATGGGCGGTCAAGTCGGGATGGCAGACCACTTGAATATTGGGGCTCACGTTTCAGTCGGGGCCAAGTCAGGGCTGATGCACGATATCCCGGAGGGACAAAGGTTCTTTGGCATTCCTGCTCGCCCAGCGCGCGAAGAAATGCAACTGCTTGCCACTCGAGCCAAGTTGCCTGAGATGCGAAAGACGATCAAAAAACTCGTCAAACAAGTCGAGCAAATTACAGCCGAGCAAATTACAGCCGAGCCAACAGAGAGTGTCGATCAATCCAATGAAGATACGCGGGCGGCGTAACCTGCAGTGCGTTCTTGTAGATCAGGATACGAGCGGTGAACCAACAACAGGACCTTAAACTATCAGGCCCAGAGAAGATTGGTCTAATTGCAGCGTGGGGCGACTTTCCAATCGAAGTTGCAAGGACTCTCAAATCACTCGGGCACGAAGTTTACTGTGTCGCAATCAAAGACCATGCCGATCCAGTTCTGGAGCAAATCTGCGATGGCTATCAGAGTTTCGGGCTCGGTTCGATGGGCAAGCAAACTCGCTACCTCCGTCGCAACGGAGTAACCTCCGCGACAATGGCGGGGAAAGTTTTTAAGACGATTTTGTTTAATCGCAAACTTGATTTGTTAAAGCACATTCCTGATTTTACTTGCTTGAGACATTTTTACCCGATCATTGTTTCGAGGTCCAAAGATCGTCGAGACGACACGCTGCTCAGAACTGGAGTTGAGCTTTACGCCAGCGCCGGAATTACATTTGCACCCGCAACCGATTTTGCACCGGAGTTGCTTGTGAAAGAAGGAACGTTAACCAAGGTACCACCAACCAAGTCGCAAATGAAAGACATTGAATTTGGGTGGACGATGGCCAAGGAAATGGGCCGCTTGGACATTGGACAAACCGTAGTTGTGCGTGACCAGGCCGTGATGGCCATTGAAGCCATCGAAGGCACCGACGAGTGCATTCGACGAGCCGGTCAGTTGTGCAATGGAGGGTTCACGGTGGTCAAGGTTGCCAAGCCCAACCAGGATATGCGGTTTGATGTTCCCACGATTGGTGTCGGGACGATTGAAACAATCAGCCAGGCCGGTGGGAGAGTGTTGGCAATTGAAGCCGATAAAACAATCGTTCTGGACCAGGCCGCCACCATTGCAGCAGCAAAAAAAATGGGGGTCTCGATCGTCGCAGTCAATGGAGCGCAGAGGTTCGGGTACATTGACGGCAGTCCAGAAAAAGTAGTAGCTTGAGCAGTTGCGAGATCGTGGGCCACAGCAATTTCCGATGTCTCGGGACACGAAGTTTGAAAACAACAGCCTGCGATTGTTGCCGGTGCTGAACTCTAAGCACTCAACCTATTTCGTAAGTTGGCCAGTTCAGCTTGGCAAGCTGACGAAGGACGAAGGCGGCTGGATTAGTCCTTGGGTCCAATGTCCGCGATGATTTTACCGACCTGAGCATTGAATTGCCCCCGAGTTAAAACCTGAGCGAATCCCGCTGACTTGGCTTGTTCCAGTAGTTCTACATTAACGTGCTGAGCGTAAGCGATCGTTAATGGGCAAATCGAATCAGCCAACTCTTTGACCTCTTCTCCAAGCAAACCAACGTCTAGTCCGGGAGTCTGGAGATCGATAATCAACAACTGGGGCTTATTCTCTTCGATAAACGTGATCGCTGATTTGATTGAACCGGCTGTCGACAACTTGATATCTTTTTGGCGAGCATGGGAACTTGCGTTGGAGGACATCATCAGGTCTTTGGTCAAAAAGCAAATCATGGCAGTCTCGAGAATTTCAAAGGTTTCAGGTTTGGTCAGATAGGAATCAGTAAGCCCAGTTTGTGCGGGAAACCGCTCCAGTTTTAGCCATTGAGAACAGAGATTTCAAAGGGGCAAAGGATGAACGAGACCGGCAATCAGACTCACTGCCGGTGAGTTCTGTCATAGATCTTACAGCCAGAATTGGTTCAAGCATTTGATAGCATGATATTTCCGGGAAAACCAGAATTGTTTCTCCATTGAAGCGAAATGACATTGAGAAAATGCGGCTGCTCTTGTACTCTCCGCCGCCCCAAAGATGGGATTTAATTCACGTCGTTTGATCAAGGATGATCCAATGCGATTGAAGAGAGAAAGTTCTGTAAACTATCAAGTCGTTCTGCTCTTGTTGGCAGCGGCTTTCACCACAAGTCACTTTTTGGGCTCAACGTTGAACGCACAAGTTCAATCAAAAAACGAGCCAGCCGCTGTCAGCCAAAAACAACAGCCTGCCCCCAACGCTGACCAGCCGTATTTGCTCAGCTCTCGGCTACATTTGCAAAACGGTACCAACAAAGGCTACCTTGTCGTCCGTGTTGACTTGGTTAAGGGAAGTCACATCTACTCATTGACTCAGAAAGGTGATGTGCGTCCAACCAAACTAACCGTCACGCCATCGTCCGAGTTTCGCTTGCTCGGCGGCTTTACTCCTGACAGGCCTGCCGAAGTCACTGTCGATGATTCGAAGAAGAATTCAACGATAGAAAAGCACCAAACAATGATTCAATTCTTCGCCCCAATCGAAGTCGCCCCTAAAACTGACATCAGCACTTTAAAAACCGAGGTGGTGTTTGAAGGTCAAGTTTGCACGGCTGAGAATTTCTGCATGCCAATCATGGGTGAAAAGGTCGCTGGAAAATTCGCCGGTTACTTTGACGACAAAAACACCTCGTCAGAGGGGACTTCATCAAGATCGGCTCAAGCCGAACCAAAACCAGCCGAATCCAGCCGAATCCAACGCTAAGGCGCTCAAGTTCCTTCTGGATAGCGTTTTTCAGGATGGCCTCAGTGCGCCTGCCCGTATTTCTTTGTCGAAACGGTCCGACAGACAAGCTTGTAATATAAGATACTCCAATAGTGTCTATAAAGTAGTGACTGATTTGCATGTTTGTTAAGATGCTCTTTGCGTCGTGCCTCAAGTAACGCTGGGGTGTTTCGTCGGAAGCTGCTAAGATTGGCCCTCCGAAATCCAGAAACCGTTTCAAGAAATCAAATGAAGTTGAATTCCAAATTCTCGTTAGCGTGGATCCTCTTGGTTGCTGTCCTGTTTGCACCACAGTCCAGAGCTCAAGATCTTTTTTTGCAGAGCCAGCTTGGCGATAGCGAAGCTTTCTCCACCGGCGATAAAGTTGAGTTCACCGGGTCCTTTGAATTGACCACTGGAACCAATCAAGGGTTACTTAGTCTGACCGGTGAAGTCGCTTCGGGCTGGCATATTTTTTCGCTCACCCAGAAAAGTGGGCCGATTCCTTCAACAATCTCGGTTGTTGAATCAGATCAATACAAAGTGGTTGGCGATTTTGAACCGG
>CAYSQZ010000181.1:0-9614 GCA_964433035.1 uncultured Pirellulaceae bacterium
CTTTTTATGGAATGGCTTTTTATGGAATGGCTTTTACTGTTGGCGGTACTGCTGTTAGCGACACCGGATTTTTGGCCCACGGAGAATGGATTGCTTGATTGGCCAATCGTTGCTTCAATTACTCGCATGAGTGTTCTCCTGGCTCGGCTTGTTTCAAGATCTACTTCGACTTGCGCCACTGCGTTACATCAATATAGCGGAAAGAGCCAGCGGTTTGGGTCGCGAGCTTGGTCATGAAATTGATTTGCTTTTGCAGACCCCCGACGCCGAACTGAATGCAGTGAATCGAAGAACCATTCTTGGACATCCGCTTTAGCTCTTTAATTTTCCAGTCGTTGAGTTCAGGATAACCTCCATCAGTCATCAATACGATAACATCGGGCTTGAAAACGAGCCCAGCGATCAAGCCATTTTCGTGATTGGTTCCACCAAATGCAGCCAGATTTTTGATGAAGACAGGCACCAGCTTCTTGTTTTCTGCTGTCGCTGGCAGCATCTGACGTTTTGAGACCGTGACGGTCCGCTCGTGATAGCCGACGATTTGAAATGTGTGATGCGGTTCAAGCTGGTTGATCGCGGCGGTCAATTCACTGCGGGCAGCTTGAATCACGCCCAACCCTTGGGCTCCCATGCTTTGTGAACGATCGATCACAAATACAAACGAGCGGCCTTTGAGCCCGCCGGCGCCAAATACGCTTAGCGTCGCTGGCTGGCCAACTGGTTTTCTGGACTTGAGCAGTCGTTGATCGGCCGCGATGAGTTTCAGGTCTTCTTCCGAAAGTTCGTATTGCGAGCTGGTGTCTGATTGGCTGGGAGTCTCGGCCATTTGGATGGCATCAAATTGATTTGGCTCGATCGCTTCCAAGCCTGGCAAATCAGGAACCGTTTCAGTGATAGGGTTGTTAAGAGCTGGTGGTGCAGGCGGAGGTGCCAGTGAGGCTTCGGCCGTTTCTGAGTCGGTGTCTTCCTGGGCGTCTTCGGCTAGGTCGGTTTCGTCGAGATATTCAGTTTCTTTTTCCGCGTTGGCGGTAGAAAGCACGATGCCGGCTCTGCGCAGTTCGCCCTTGGGGGCGGAGCTTCCTGTAGAAAATCCTAAAAGCAGTAATAAAAGTACTAAGAAAAGGTGAGTCAGAAACGACATTAAAAAGGGCCGCCAGTTTGCCGAAGCTTGATGGGCAACGTTGTCCTGAGTGTTGGGCCCAGGCGGTTTGAGTTTCAATTGGGATGGGGCTTGGCTCATGTGTTCATTATTTCATGTTCACGTCAACCGACCAAGCGTATTCCAAACGTATTGTTAGGGCTGAGTTGAATCGCTGCCTAATGGTCCCAGTTATTACGCTAGTGTTCCGTCAAAACTGAATTGACCGGATTAGCATTGAGTCAATTCAGTCGGTTGGGTCACTGGTTAGCGAGTTATCGGGATTATTTCGTGCTGGGGTCGGTTGCTTGATATGCTACGCAAGCCCGATGTAACTACTGCGTAACTTGTAGTACCAACCGCTGGCCCGGAAGTTTCGCTGGCAAGAATCAAAGATTAGCGAGAACTTTCAGGAATCGTTAGATTTTTGAAGCAATTTTCGAAACCAAACCAATTTTAAGCGATAGAACCAGAAACGCGTTACAAACAATGGATTGGATTATCCAGCGATAAGTTTCTGAATCCAGCTGGAAACTGGCACAAAGGAGGCATCGTGGGTTAAAATCGAGAGATCGGCAAGCGACAATGGGCTTCTGAAATTTAAAACAACTGCAACAGGAAAAAGATATGAATGATCGCGTCTCAGGTGGTCAAGCTGAATTGACTGGTGACGATATCAAGTCGCTTGAGAAACTTAGCGAGTCTTACCAAGCCGTTCGCCAACAGCTTGGCAAAGTCATCGTTGGACAAAACGAAGTGATCGAGCAATTGATGATCTCGATTTTTGCTCAGGGGCACTGTTTACTCGAAGGCGTTCCGGGCTTGGCCAAGACGTTGATGATCAGCACGCTTGCCAAGGCATTGAATCTTGATTTCAGTCGAATTCAGTTTACGCCGGACTTGATGCCCAGTGATATCGTCGGTACTGAAGTCATTCAGGAAGACAAGGCAACGGGTGCCCGAGCATTCAAGTTTCTCAAAGGCCCGGTGTTCTCCAATATTATTTTGGCTGACGAGATCAACCGAACGCCACCCAAAACCCAGGCCGCCCTGCTCGAAGCGATGCAGGAAAAGCAAGTCACCATTGGCGGTGAGCGGCATCAATTGCCGGCTCCGTTTTTTGTTCTCGCGACTCAGAACCCGATCGAGCAGGAAGGAACTTATACGCTTCCCGAAGCCCAGCAAGATCGTTTCATGTTCAAAATTTTCGTGAAGTATCCGTCCTATGATGAAGAGTTTCAAATTGCGGCAACGACAACTGCAGATTTGAAAACCGAAGTCTCACAGGTTCTTGATGGTGAAGACATCATTCGTTTGCAACAGTTGGTGCGGCGTGTTCCCGTCGCTCCGCATTTGATTCACTTTGCACTTCGGATCGTCCGTGCGACTCGTGTTCTCGAAGACGACTGTCCCGAGTTTGTCAAAGAGGCAATCTCGTGGGGAGCCGGACCGCGTGGTGTTCAGAACTTGCTGCTTGGTGCCAAAGCCAGGGCGGTGCTCGAAGGCCGGTCTTACGCGACGACTGAAGATTTGCGAGCCGTCGCCAAACCGGTGCTTCGCCATCGTGTGATCACCAATTTCAACGCTGAGTCTTCTGGGATTTCGTCCGACGATATTATCGAACGTTTAATGAGTGAAATTCCTGAGCGAAGCGACGGTGACCAAATGGCACCGGAGTTGGTCAAAGCGTTTGGCTGATTGCCTGGCCGCGTTACCGGCGCCTTGCCTTGCTCGATCACGATTTCAACAATCCGTTGATGCACGACCCGGCAAGCAAGATCGCTTTTCACGTTTTTGTTTCCTGTGTTTTTTCCTGTTTATCGAAACCCTTTAGATGTCGACTTCTGAAAACTCGGGCACGAAATATCTCGACGCCAAAACGCTCGACAAGATCAAACGGCTGGACGTTCGCGCCCGCTTGGTGGTTGAAGGGTTCATTACCGGCCAGCACCGAAGTCCCTACAACGGATTCGCGATCGAGTTTGCCGCGCATCGCGAGTACGCTCCGGGTGACGATCTACGGCATATTGATTGGAAAGTCTGGTCAAAAACCGATCGGCTGTACATTAAAGAGTACGAGGAAGAAACCAATCTTAAATGTCACTTGATCGTCGATTGCAGTAAATCGATGCGGTACGGTGAGCAGGATGGCTGGAGCAAGTTCGACTATGCCGCCACAGCAGCTGCGAGCGTTGGCTACATGATGCAGCAACAGCAGGACTCGGTCGGCATGGTGCTGTTTAGCGACAAGATCGACAAAAATTTTAAATCGTCTTCGCATCCTTCGCATCTAAAAATGTTGTTTCACGAGTTGGAGCAAATTGAGCCTGACAATACGACTGACATTGCTGATCCATTTTTGGCGTTGGCCGGTCAGATTCGCCAACGTGGTTTAGTCGTTCTGTTTTCAGATTTGTTTATTGATCCGGATGAGTTGGCCAAGTCGCTTCAGCAGTTCAGGTTGCGACGCCATGAAGTCGTCGTCTTTCACGTGATGCACCACGATGAACTGGAGTTTCCGTTTCAGGAAAACACCTTGTTTCGCGGAATTGAAGTGGAAGCCGAATTGCACACCGAGCCTCGGGCGTTGCGGGAATCGTATCTCGAAGCGGTCCAGGATTACATGACCAAGGTCAAGAAAGTCTGCGCCACTGCGGGTATCGACCATGTGCTTTTGGATACGTCCAAGCCGCTTGATGGCGTGCTGTCGAGTTATCTGAATTTCCGTGCCAAATCGCGGCGCAAATTAATTTAATGATCCTGGGCAACGACGAGTAACGCGACCAACTTAAAAGATAGGCGATAGGGAATTTTAATGCTGACTTGGTTTTTGAATCCGTGGATGTTATTGGGGACGCTGGCTGTTGCTTCGCCGATCCTGATCCACTTGCTCAATAAACGCCGATTTAAAATCGTCGATTGGGCCGCGATGGATTTCTTGTTCCAGGCCGACAAGAAGAATCGCCGTCGAGTTCAGCTGGAGAACTTTATTCTGTTGTTGCTGCGCTGCTTGGCGATGCTGTTGTTTGCGCTGATGTTCGCCCGCCCATTTTTGCCCTCCAGTGTTACCAGTGTGCTGCAGCAGTCCCAGAAGCTTGAGCGAGTGATATTGATCGACGATTCGCTGAGCCAAAAAGTCTTGAACGGTTCATTGCCAGCGTTTGACAATATCAAATCCTCCACCAAAGAGTTGATGGGCAGATTTGCCGAGTCGACCAAGACCGAAGACTGGCTGACGGTCATGTTGACTAGTGAGCCCGACCAACCGTTGCTTGCCAATGAGCCCCTGACGTCAAGTACGTTGGCAGCGTTAAATCAGTCGATCGACGATCTCGAGTGTTCTGATCGCGTTGCTGACTACAGCGCTTCGCTGGAAAAGCTAAAACGCTACGTTAGCGGACAGCGAGAGTCGGGCGGTCGCGTGGCCTACTTCTTTTCCGATATGCGTGAGGCTGACTGGGTCAATTCGCTCGATGCCGACAGCGAGACAGCGCCCAATAAATTGATGACTGAGATTTCTGAATCGACGGTCGGCTGTTTCCTGATCGACGTTGGCAGTTCAGCCGACCAAAATCTTGCCGTTGTCAGTGTTCGCCCCGAGAATCTTCAGGTGGCTGACAAAGTCATTCAGTTCAACGTTGCCGTCGCCAACTACGGAACCCAGACGGCCGAGCAGGTAAGAGTCTTGCTTCAGGTTGACGATGGCCAGCCAGACTACGAGACAATCGCGTCCATCGCGCCAGGAGAAATTCAAGAGCTGGCGTTTCGGTATGTGTTTCCGCCTCAGCAAGTCACGACAAACCTGCTTAATCCCGAATCAGAGGTTAAGCCGAGGTTTGCGAACTATCGGGTCAAAGCCGAAATCGACCGTGGGTCGCTGGGTGAAGCGGGTTTGGCGGGTGACCAGTTGCTTGACGACAGCGTAGGTTTGTACGCGTCTCGTGTGATCGATGGAATTTCGGTCTTGTTGGTTGATGGTGATCCTTCGGCGTCCTCGGAACGTAGTGAAACCCACTACCTCAACAGTCTTGAGGTCGCCGGGACCGGGTTGGATATGGAGGTCGTAACTGCCAGCGAGTTGGAGACGGTTTCGCTTTCCGATTTCGAAGTCATCTTTTTGTGCAACGTCGACGAAGCCTCGCAGGCCCGTGTGGAATCGCTGCAGACCTGGGTCAATGACGGCGGGTCGTTGGTGTTCATGCCCGGCAATCGGGTTCGAGCCAGAACATTTAATGAAGCGTTCTATCAGGATGGTCAAGGGCTCTCGCCGATCGGGCTGGTTGGAATCAATGGTGATCCAACCATGGCCAAGTGGGTCAATTTTGAAATTGATCCCCAGGTCCATCCCGCCTTGCGAACGATCGTTAATAGTGACGCTTCGAGTTTAAGTAACGTTGACGTGTTCAGTTGGTGGACTTCGGTTGTGCCGGAGTCACTGGTCGCTAGTCAGATCCAGGTGCCGTTACGGTTAAGTGATGATCAGAACTCGCCGGCGATGGTGGACAAGACCAGTGGCGCGGGCAGCGTGATCGTGTTTACGATTCCCGGCGATGGCGACTGGACGATGTGGCCCAGCAGCCCAACCTTTCCGCCGGTGATGGTCGACTTGATAGATTATCTCGTTGGCTCGGGCGGCGAAGAGAGTTCGGTTGACCTCGGAGGTGCGATCAATTTTAAGCTCGATGTTTCGGCGTATCAGGGGCGCGTGGGAATGCGGAACCCGAAGAACGAGAAAACCGAAGCCGTCGCGCGGCCGATCGACGAAACCAAGCAAGCCAAACAAAGCGAGATTTACAAAGTCAGTTTCGACAGCATCAACCGGCGAGGATTTTACGATCTTGAACTTAATCGCCACACTGGAGAAACCGAGAAGGTGTTGTTTGCGGCCAAGCTTGACCCGCGCGAAAGTCGACTCAAGCGTCTCCCGGAGTCTTCTCTCCAAGGCGACTTTTTCGGCGACAAGGTTTCGCTTGTCTCGTCTCAGGAATTGAGTGAGCAAACGGTCTCAGGTGGCAACACCGAAATTTGGTTGCAGATTCTGATGTTGTTGTTTGGCTTGTTGGCGTTGGAGCAGTTTCTGGGCTGGTACTGGGGCAAGAAACGATAGGACGAATCATGGACAGGTTAAAATTTGAATTTCTGCGATTGCGTTTTCGATCCCTGAGATCGCGTCGTGTTGTTGCGCCTCGGCTTTTCTTGTTGCTGTTATTGGTCGTGTTTACCCCCCTTGGCGGCAGTCTCCCTTGCTTTGGGCAATTGTTTGTTCCCGCCCGCGGTTCTCAGGAGGCAGCCGAAATTGAATCCGGTGGTGTGCTGAAAACGGATCCCGATCTTGAGTCGATTCTCCAGCAGGCCGAGCGAATCAAAGACGACGGGAACTATCGCGTCGCGTGCCAGTTGTGGCAGGCGGTTTTGCAGCGCAGCGGTGATGCGCTTTACTCGGGTGATGGAACGACTTACTTTTCACTTGTGCAGCAGGTCGAAGCGATCCTCGCCGGGCTTCCACCTGAGGGACTTTCTGCTTACCGCGTCCTGGCTGATGCCGAAGCCAAAGAAATCCTGGCTCAGGCCAGTGGTCCCAGTGATACCGATGCGCTCAACCAGATTGTGCGCTCTTACTTTGTCAGTTCATTTGGAGATGACGCCGCGTTTTCGCTTGGCTGTGTCTATCTTGATCAATACGATTTCATTGGTGCCCGCCGGCTGTTTGAAAAAATTGTGAATCAGCATCCTGATCCGTCGATGCCGATGGATGAACTCTATTCGAGAATTGCGCTTTGCCAAGCCTTTTTGGGTGACGCCAAGTTGGCAAAGCAGTCCCTGCAGCAGGCGGTTGATATCAACTCAAACTCGGACCAGGTCGAACAGATCCAGCGATCTTTGGACCGCATAGGTGCTGCTTCCCAGCTCGATAGTTCTTATTTGACCAGTTGGGTTAGTCCGATGGGCGATGCACGGCGATACGGAACGATGCCGCCCTTGCCCCCAGGTGCATTGAGCCAGGATTTGGCTGCGGTTTGGCAATTCTATTTTGACCCTCAACAGGAATACAAAGTCGCTGCGGACGTCAACGGCCAGATGCTTCGGGGCCACGAGGCGTCCGGTGGAGAGGTGATGGCAACGGTGGCGGATCTGGAAGAAGACTTGATTAAGTCCTGGCGGAAAAAGAGTTGGCGACCCTCGGGACATCTGTTGCTCGATGGAAATCGTGTCTATTTTAAAACTGGATCTGATATCTCGGTTTGGAATCGAGATAAGGTTTCGGCATTGGCAGCATCGGCGAAGATTCGTGGAAACTCGACGGGCGATCCCGAAGCGGCCAGTCCTGACCAGGCAGTTCAGTGGCGGAGTCTTTGGCACAATATATTCCAGCTTGATGAAGCGACCCGGATGCTGGAATTGATTCGGCAGAATTACAGTGGACGACGCACCCTCAAAAGAAACGGTGATTCCGGTTCTTCGGTTCCCACTGGATTGGCTGAAGTTCAGTTCTTCGGTGATCAGATTTATCAGCAGATGTCGATTCATGATGGTCTGTTTTATGCAATTGAAGGCAAGAGTTTTGGCGTCAAGCACAGAGCGGTCAAAAGTACAACTCGCCCGCAATGGAATGCTTCAGTTCGTCGCGCGCGCACTAATTATCTGACTGCTTATGATGCCGTTAACGGTAGACTTCAGTGGACGCTTCCGCGCGACTCGGATGAAGCAGGTGACGTGTCGCCTGAAGAAGCGATCATGGAAGAAGACGAGTCACCCTGGATTACCAATGGCGGGTTCATGGCGGCTCCAATTGGTTACGGCGAAACATTGCTGGTGCCGGTCAACAACGGAGGAGCAATTTCCGTCTACGCACTGGACCCGAAACAGGAAGGGAAAACGATCTGGAAAGCGTTCCTTTGCGATGAACCGGAAACTGGAGCCGTGCCCTGGTCGGCAATCAATCTTTCGATCGAGGGCAGCGATCTGTTTGTTAGTTGCGGAATGGGAGTCGTGTTTGTCCTTGATCCCGCCTCAGGAGCAATCCGGTTCGCCAAGCGCTACGACCGTGCCGGCAAACGAGACAATAGAAATCAACGAAATAACTGGATGCCAAATCGTTTGACGTTTGAAGGATGGTCAAGCGATATCATCGTGCCGTACGGGAAGCAGATGGTCTGCTTCAACTCGGATGCCGAGTGGATCACTGCCTACGATCGCAACACCGGCAAGATGACTTGGAAGACCGAGATGACCCCCATTGGATTTAAGGTCGATTACATTCTTGGGGTTTACAACGATGTATTGTATGCAGCCGGAACAGAAACATTGGTTGCCTATGACTTGGATGGAGGTCGCATGATCTGGGGTGCCGAGCAGGAGTTTGATGGAAAGCAATCATTGGGCCGAGGGATGTTGACGCCTGATGGTATCTATATGCCAGTGGAAGATTCGATCTACCATTTTGATCTCCACGGAGCCGACGGCCTTGGCAAGATCATTGCCAAGGCCCACGTTGATATTGGCACCGGGGCTCCGCTTGGCAATCTTTACAGCGATGGCGAGCGATTTTGGGTGCACGGCGCCAATCGGCTTTATGCACTTGGGCCAGCCAATGATGGAAAGTTCTAGACACTATTAATAACAACGAGACGAAGTTGAATTTTTTGATTGCAGAAAACAAGTTTCTACAGTGGGTTATCGGCGGCGACCCAGAAGCCACCGGTACGCCCCGCATTCAATGGGCCAATATGCCCGAGTCGTGGGGTGTGTTCGTTTTGATCATCGCGATCGTGGCGATCATCTTTGGCGTATTTTGGATGTATCGGCGCGAGATCAGCACCTGTCCGATGCCAATCAAAATGCTGATGGGTTTCTTGCGGCTTGCCGTCATGCTGATGCTGGTGGCCATGTATCTTGAGCCCTCCGTATTCTATCAAAAAGTCAACTTGATTAAGCCGACCGTCGCGATGCTGCGAGATAGTTCGCTTTCGTTTGATCGAGGTGACAACTATCGAAGCGAGGATCAAACAAAACAACTTGCCAAAGCGACCGGGTTGACGGCCAGTGATATCGCATCGGGAGATATTAAGCGATCCACGTTGCTCAATCAGGCTTTCAAAAAGAACCCCGAGTTGTTGGAAAAGCTTCGAGACAAAGGTTCGATACGCGTCGTCAACTTTTCCGATGGCAACTCTCCGGTTGCCGTCATCCCGGCGATTATTGAAACGCCCGGTGAGGAAAAAGAAGAACAGTCAGAAGAATCTACATCAGAAGATTCCGCGGATTCTCCCGAGAGCGAGGCGGTTGCCGATGCCGGGCAAGACGGTGACGCAGCCGAGACAATGCTGCGTGACTCGATGCCGGAGTTGGAAGCCGACGGGTTGGGGACCGACATCTGGCAAGCGTTGCGTGAGTCGCTTGATGACAGCAATCGTTTGTCGTCGATCATTTTGATTACTGATGGCCAGCACAACGGTACCGAGGATCCGCTGGAGAT
>CAYSQZ010000182.1:0-1258 GCA_964433035.1 uncultured Pirellulaceae bacterium
AGACGCACCCAACTCACGTTGTGCTGCGCCAACGGTTTGATGCAGCATAATCTGCTACAGCAATGAGACCACACGTGCTGAGTTTAACAGATCTATGATCCGGCTTTATTGATGTATACATCAGGTTCACTGGCAAACCAAAAAGCATTCTGCACCCTAATTCTTCGCCTTGTTCTTGAGCACCAACATTCCCGTCTTGGTTTCAGAAACCATTTTGCCCTCAGGCACGGAGGCCAATGGCTTACCCTTGGGGTTATCGGCATCTTTGGCAAAAAAGTAAATCGTTTGAACTTTGTCTGAATTCTTCAGCGGCACTTCTTTGCTGAACAAATAGTAAGTCCGCCCAAGCTTATCACTGGTATGCGAATAGTGCGCCTTTTCACCAAGCACGCTTTTAAGGGAGGCCATAAAATCTTCGCTATCAACGCGCACTCTGGAACCGAACCTGGCCACAGGAACTCCGGTTCGGTCGATGATGTACTTTTCAAAGTTCCATTTCACATCACCCTTGCCCTTGGGCTTCACGTCAACAGCATTGAGATGCTTGTACAAGTCACATTGCTTGGCACCGTTTACATCGACTTTTGAGAGTAAGTCAAACTCGACACCATAGTTGTCCTGACAGAACTTCAAGATCTCTTTGTCAGTCCCCGGCTCCTGGCCTTTGAACTGATTGCACGGCACGCCCACGACGGCCACGCCTTTATCGGCGAAGTCCGTATGCAACTTCTGAAGTTGTTCGTACTGCGGCGTGTGACCGCACTTGCTGGCCACGTTGACAAGCACGACGACTTTGCCAGCGTACTTGGAAAGCGAGACGTCTTTGCCGTCAATCGACTTCATGGTGAAGTTCAGCGCCGCCGGAGTATCCTGAGCGTAAGCCGACAACACTAAGCCTTGACCAAGCAAAGCCAGAATCGCAATCAACGGAAGAATAGTTTGTAGTTTGATTTTCATAGTTCCAGGAAGTGATAAAGATAGGAGTGTTGTCCAGCTCAAAAAAAAGCTCGTCGAATTATTGAGTTTAATAGGTCCAAGGTAACAATTGCTTGATCAAATCGCCACAGAAACAAAAAAGTCGGTGGAAAACCAATGAGTTGTCTTTCCCGACAACTCAAGGTCGGTCAGCATCAACTGGTTGGTCGGCATCAACTGGCGTTTCCTCGGTGCTCGATTGACCGTTAGTGGGATTCTTTCCGTTCTGTTTCTCGGTTGGTTTCTCGGTTGGTTTCTCGTTCTGTTTCTCGTTCTGTTTCTC
>CAYSQZ010000182.1:1358-9555 GCA_964433035.1 uncultured Pirellulaceae bacterium
GTTTCTCGTTCTGTTTCTCGTTCTGTTTCTCAGTTGGTTTCTCGGTTGTTGTATCGCTATCTTGTTTTAGGTTCATGTTAGCAGTCAGGTTTCTCCTGAGCACAAGTTTGTCAACGTATGACTGGGCCCATTCGTCAGGCATTTCTTTCATTTGCTCGACGCAACGTTTTTGAAACTCTCGATCGCGGTCTGCATGGATGAGAAGCAGAAAAAAACCATCTGCGGTCTCGGAGCCAATCTCTGACACGCGTGGGAAACCAAAGCGTTTAATTTGATTCTTAATCCAAGCAATGTTATTGGCGTCAACTTCATTTGCACGTTTCACTAGCCGTGCTAGTCTTTTGTCATCTTTGAAATTTTTGCCTTTTTTCCCGAGATTGAGAGTGTGTTTGAGATACGCAGTTCGCGCCGCTTGGTCGCGTGCAACGCGTCTCTTAATCTCTTTTTTAAAAACAGACAACTCCTTACTTGGCTGTTGTTGAACGCCCAGGCACTGGCTTGGAATGTTCGAGACCAGCATGACCAACAGAAGCCCAAACAAGCCGGAAGTTTTGCACATTCCCATGGTCATACCTCTTTGAAAAACAAGGAGCTAGTTTGCCGACGATGCCTCGGTTGCAGGCAAATGCCCAACCGATACTCAAACGTCACTCAGCCAACGCGTTGGCCTTTGCCAATTGTTGCAAGCGCAACAGAGAAAGCAAGTTAAGCTCTATTTTATCCAGCACCTTGTAAAAGTTGCAAAGGTTTTACTTTGAACCGTTTGTTCGGTTACTTCTTGTTCTATGAATCGGATTAGTCGTTTTGCTCGACCAGCCAGATGTTTTTGATCCAAAACAATCGCCCCGGATCGTACTATCAACTCGACTTTGAGTCCGTTATCGCCTTCCCAACCGATTAATTGCTTCGGAGCCACTTTGGACACATGCGGGAATCCCCACGCCACGATAGCTGTTGCCCGCCAGCTCCAACCCAAGGTGTCGCTTGGTCATCCGCTGGATCGATTCAACTCGCTCTACATGTCCCAAGTGATACTGAGGCATGCAATTGCGCCAACGATAGACACGCGACAACTCCGGCTGACCGGAAAACCCGACCGTCGCATTGAGTTCGTCCACCGCGATTTTGATCAACGCTTCATCGCCGAGCTCAACCAATTCTGACTGCAACGCACCACCAATGAACGTGCGAGTCAGCAGCTTGCCAGTGGGAGCTCGACCCGCAAACTTGTTGCTTGAAAAACTGGTGGCGATGACTTTGCGTCCCAGCACTGAAGGAACGATGATCCCGTAGCCATCAAACGGCCGGACGATTTGATCTCGATCCACTCCCATCACTACGATCGCCGAACTGGCAGCCTGGATCGAGCCAAGCTGCCGGGCCAACTCGCCATCAACTCCGTCAAGCAACTTTCCCGCGATGCTGGCCGATGTTGCCACCACGATGGCGTCGGCTTCGATTGATTCGGATTGCTCTGCTCCGTCAGCGCATGAGCTGGTTTGGATTTCCCATCCAGAATCCGTTTTTCGAATCTGATCGACCCGACACGAAAGCCGACACTCCGTGCGGTCCAACGATCCGACGAACCAATCGACCAATTGCTCCATTCCCTGTTGCGGTGCACGAAACAAGCCGTACCTCGCGCCACTGGCTTGTTTTTCGTGCGCCGAAGATCTGGATTTTTCGGCCGCGCGAATCAGGCTTCCATGCTCCCGCTCCATATCAACAAAACGCTTCATCGTCGCGTTCATACTGAGTTTTATTGGATCGGCGGTATAGATTCCGCTGACCAAAGGTTGAATCAACTGCTCAAACACGGATCGCCCATAACGTCGTACCGCGAAGGACTCGAGTGATTCGTCTTCGTCTGATTTGCTGGCTGGAACGTCAGCTTCCTGCTGAAATCTGCGCTTCGCGTCTTCGTCCAGCAAGGCTGACTCGAGAACCGAATCGAGATCATTGGGCAGCATCAGCGAAAGCCCCGACGGAACAGGATGCATCGAATCACCCGTGGCCACGAATGCCCGATCGCGGGTGGGCGTGGTTTGGATCAACTGGGCTTCACGGCCAAGTCGCTGACAAACCTCAAACGCATCCGGCGGATCGGTGACGAACATATCGGCACTGCGTTCAATCGTATAACCGTCGACATGATCGGTTTGCAGCACTCCGCCCAACCGATCCGCTGATTCGAGCAAGACGATTCTGGCACCGGGAAACGAAATCTGTGCGTGATAAGCCGCCGACAATCCGGTGATCCCACCTCCGATGATTGCAATTGTGTTGGCTTGGCTCATGAGTATCACTTGAATCGGCTGGCCAAAAAATGCGTCGGATCGATGTGCGGTTGCTCACCGACCATCAGCTCTTTCAACAACCGCCCCGTCCCGGTCGCCATGCTCAACCCAAGCATATTGTGCCCGGCAGCGATCCAGACGTTTTTCATTGCCGGACTGCGATCAATGATCGGTTTTCCATCCCAAGTCATCGGGCGCCAACCGTACCATTGTTCCTCGACCGGTTCGCTATGCGGCTGGTACAAATATTTCTCAGCAGACGATTTTAATAACTGCAATCGCTCCGGTCTGATGCTCGTATCGTAACCTACAAATTCCATCGTCGAACCAATCCGGTACTTGCCGCCCATCGGCGTGACCGCGACGTGAGAATCGTCAAAAATAATTGGCAGCTTTGGCATTCGCTCAACCGTCGGCATGGTTAGCGAATAGCCCTTGCCCGGTTCAATAGGAACATTTAATCCGAGATGCTGATTCAAAAAAGGCGTCATAGCGCCGGTGGCGACGATGAAATGCTGGGCTTCTACGATTTGATTGTTTCCATGAATCGTTTTCGCCAAGCCGTTCTCACGCACAAAATGTGTAACCGACATCTCTTCGACAATATTGACTCCGCGCTGCTGAAGCTTAGCCCGCATTTGGGACATGAATTGGTCGGGGCGCAAGTGACAGTCGCCTTCGTAGTGCCAGCCGCCGCCAAATCCAGGCTTGATCGCCGGTTCCAGCTCAATCAACTTCTCACCATCGTATGGCGTGGCCCCAACGCCAAAATACTGGCGCAGCATCGCGTCGGTTTTACCGAAATGGGAAAACGACTTCTCGTCATCAAACACGAACAGAAGACCGACCTCTTGCCATTGGCAGTCTATCTTTTCAGCTTTAATCAATTCCTGATAAAGCCTTTTTGAAGATTGCAAAATCTCATGACGACCCGCGGCAGCTGACATCATGTCGCGGCGATTGCAGCGGCGGGCAAAATTCCAAAACCAATTAAAAAAGCCAGTCTCCCACCTGGGTCGGATCGCAAAAGGTGAGTTCGTCTTGAGCATTCCCTTGAGCGTTTTAGTAATCGCTCCGGGTTGCCCCAGCGGAAGCACATGGCTGGGACAGATGTATCCGCAATTTCCATGGGAACAGGCTGCACCAAATTTGTCACGGTCTACGATCGTCACTTGAAAGCCAGCCTGTGAGAGATTCCACGCGCACATCGCTCCAATCACGCCGGCCCCGATCACAACCACATGGTCGCCTTGTCCAATCTTCATTAGACGATCCCCATGCAAAACGGGTCATCAGGATTAAGAATCAATGTCGCTTCGCCACAAACATAGGCATCGCCAGTAACGGTCGGGATGATGCTCGGTCCATTACCATTTTGGGAATCGCCCGTCATTTGATACGAGCCAGTAAACACACTGCCAATGATGCTTTCTTGGCGCCACAGCTCACCCGGTTTCAATGTTCCGCCGGCGGCCAGACAAGCGAGCTTGGCACTGGTTCCAGTTCCACACGGCGAACGATCGTAAGCTCCACCGGGACACAAAACAAAGTTGCGACTATCGTTACCTGGATCCTTCGCGGGCCCAAACAGCTCGATATGATCGATCAGTGCACCATCAGTTCCCGTGATCCCCTGCTGCTGAAGCGACCTCTTAATCAGTGTCGTGAATTGCGATAACCGCTCAACACGATCAAGGGTTAACTCTTCAACCGAGTTCTTGACCAGAAAAAACCAATTTCCGCCCCAAGCCACATCCCCAACAACAAGTCCGTAATCGGGGACTTCCAACTCAACATCGGCCAGCAACTGATAGCTGGGAACATTTTCAACGGCCACCTGATTGCCAGAAATTTTCGTCGACACCGGGCCAACTGGCGTTTCGATCAAATGGGCGCCATCGGCGATTCTCCCCAAGTGCTTTAGTGTCACCAACAGGCCAATCGTCCCGTGGCCACACATGCCAAGGTACCCAGTATTGTTAAAGAAAATCACTCCAGCGGCGCAATTCGGATCAGTCGGCTCACAGATCAGTCCGCCGACAACTTCGGCCGAACCACGTGGCTCGTTGACGATCGCATTGCGAATATCATCAAACTCTTGGCCAAAACGATCCATCCGCTGAACCAGGCTTCCGCTCCCAAGGTCTGGACCACCGGAAACCACGATCCGTGTCGGCTCTCCGCCGGTATGAGAATCGATAACGCTAATTGTTTTGGTTGACAAGGTTTCAAGCACCGGGGTTGGATGTTAGTCTGAACAGTTGGAACGAGACGACTTTTGGTTAATGTCTCGAGACAATCATTTTACCAAGCAGATATGAGAATAGCCCAAGATGACAACTCACCAAGTGTTAATCAATGGTCAGTGGCGAGATTCTGATTCGTCAGGAACCTTTCAAGCCAACGATCCCAAGGCAGCGGCACCGATCCCCGAAGATTTCCCCGTCAGCAGCTGGGCGGAATGCGAAACCGCACTCGACGCTGCAACTGCTTGCTTTGAACAGCTTCGCAGCACCTCCCGCCAGGATATCGCCAAGTTTCTTGACGCCTACGCCGACCGAATTGACGCCAGATCCGAAGAGATTCGCACCATGGCGGCGCTGGAAACGGCGCTTCCCTTTGACACTCGGCTCGTGGGAGAACTAGCACGAACAAGCGGACAGCTCCGCCAAGCCGCCACCGCTGCCAGATCGGCAAGCTGGTGCATGCCAGTTATCGACACGGCCAACGGTATTCGATCTTACTATGCAGCAATCGGGCCGGTTGCTGTTTTTGGACCCAACAATTTCCCGTTGGCGTTTGGCAGTATTTCGGGTGGCGATTTTGCGGCCGCCATTGCCGCCGGTAACCCGGTGATCGCAAAAGCCAATTCAATGCATCCAGGCACGACTCGTCTACTGGCAGAAGAAGCTCAAGCCGCCGCCGATGAAACCGGCATGCCCAAAGGCATCGTTCAGATGATCTACCGAATCGCTCATGCCGACGGTGAGCGGCTGGCCAGCGACCCGCGAGTTGCCGCGATCGGTTACACCGGCAGTCGACACGCGGGATTGGTTCTCAAATCCGCGGCCGACAAAGTTGGCAAGCCGATCTATCTGGAACTTTCATCCGTCAACCCGGTCGTCATCTTGCCGGGCGCACTGGCCGAGCGGGCGGAGGAAATTGCGACTGAGCTGACGACAAGTTGCTTAATGGGCGCTGGACAGTTCTGCACCAACCCGGGAATGATCGTTCTTCAAGAAGGAGCATCATCTGACCAGTTCGTTGAGACGATCGCCAAGAATTTCGGTGATGCACCGGTCGGCACATTGTTTTCCAAGTCTGGTGAGAATGGTTTGGCCAGTGCAGTCGAAACGCTGAAGTCGGCTGGAGCCGATGCGGTTTGCGGCGGAACGACCGGCGGCGGGGAAGGATTCTGCTATGCCAATACGGTTTTGAAAGTTAGCGGCGATGCGTTCGTCAGCAATCCCGAAACATTTCAAACCGAAGCCTTCGGAGCCTCAACATTGGTCGTATTGGCCAAATCTACCGCGCAAATGACCGAGATCCTTGGGCATCTCGAAGGAAATTTGACCGGCTGTGTTTACTCGGCAACCGATGGCGGCGACGATTCCGACTACGATGCCGTGGTGCCTAACCTGAGACAAAAGGTCGGCCGACTAATCAATGACAAAATGCCTACTGGCGTCGCAGTCTCGCCGGCGATGAATCATGGTGGCCCCTTTCCCGCGACCGGACATCCGGGCTTTACTGCCGTCGGGGTTCCAGGGTCGATCGTAAGATTTTCGATGCTGCAATGCTTCGATGCGGTTCGCCCACATCGATTGCCGGAAATTCTTCAGGACAAGAACCCTGGAGATGTTTGGCGTCAAATCGATGGGCAGTGGAGCAAGTCCGACGTTTCGTAGCGATGGATCGAAAAAGACAGTCGCCTTTTGGCTCCGCGAAAGCAGCGCGCCTTACGCAAAACAGATTGCGCATTAGTTGTTTGCCACCAATAACACGAATTTTCACGAATGAAGCGCGCAACATTCGTGTTTATTCGAGCGATTCGCGGCACCAGAATTCAGAGAAAGACCTGTCATTCGCGGATCGCAGGTTCGGAATCCACCAATGAATATTGCTATGCGCGGTTTCGAAAGTGGCAGCCCGAAAAACAAAGTCTTTTCTTTAGACATTTGATCCTAGCGAACAGCCAACGGGAGCATCAATATCCCAACGACCAGTAAGAATTCAAGTGAGCTCAGGGCCAGTGCGGAACGAGAAATTACTCCGTACCTGTTTCGCCGTACCGCGACGATAGAAGTAACAAACGCAATTGGTGTAGTCGTAAACACGACGCTCGGACCGAGCCACGTGAGCGGATGGCCTCAGCAAAAGGCTGCGCATAATCCAATCCCTACGAGAGGTAAGGTGCTGAGAATTAGTGCCACTTTTGCAAACATGAGTATGCTCCTAGGATCGCCTGAACGGTATTTTAGATGTGTTCGGAACAACGGCACATATCTTTGGGTTAAAAATGGAAAAGGGAAAAATTTATAATGCAAACCAATTTTGGATTTAGACTAGAGCTGAAAGGCAAGTAGCCAAAGGTAAGATCTTGGAGGCAACTGGTCGAACACAAAAAAACCGCATCGTGCAAAGTTGCACGATGCGGTTGCTAGTTTCGCTTTGGTTATCCGTTAACGTTTAGCTTCTGGCTGGATTGCCGTAACAGTCCAAGCCATTGACATCAAAACCGTTGACGTCAAAGCCGTTTACATCAAAACCCGCCCGATTAAATCCATCAGCGTTGAACCCCAGTCGATCGTATCCGTCCGCATCGTATCGACTAGCAGTTAGAGCATCAAGAACTGGTGCTTCAGGTACCCGTGGTACAGAAACTTCAGGTGCCTGTGGTGCAGGTACATTCACTCCATCGACTGAACCAACGCCAGATGTTGTTGTCTGAGACGACACTGGGAAAACCGGTGGTGCTGCAAAAGTAACGCTTGAAGCTGCGTCTGCGGCTGATTGTTCCAGAGCTAATGCACTCTGATCAGCAGCATTGGCGGCATCGGTAGCACTACTGGCAGCTGAGAGAGCAGCAGCAGATTGGTCGGCTTCAGTTCTGGCCAATTCCGCTGCTCTAGCAGCTTTTTGTGCCAACGCTTCAGCTCGTGCTTTTGCTTCTGCCGCTTCGGCAGCTTCTGCCCTTGCGACAGCTTCAGCTTGAGCAGCCTCTTGTGCTGCCGCTTCAGCGTATGCTTTTGCTTCGGCTGCTTCAGCAGCTTCGGCTTCAGCGATTGCTTTTGCTTCGGTAGCTTCAGCTGCGGCAACCTTGGCAGCCGCTTCTGCTTCTGCAGCTTCAGCCGCTTCAGCCTTAGCCTTTGCTTCCAACTCTGCAGCTTCTTCAGCTGCAGCGTATGCAACTGCTTTTGCGTCGGCAGCCTCTTTCGCTTCTGCTTCAGCATTAGCCTTTGCGTCAGCAGCTTCAGCTGCGGCAACCTTGGCAGCCGCTTCGGCTTGGGCCGCTTCTGCCGCTTCGGCTTTAGCGACAGCTTCTGCAGCTTCCGCTTCAGCAGCTTCGGCTTTCGCCGTTGCTTCCAACCTTGCAGCTTCTTCAGCTTCAGCGTATGCAACTGCTTCCGCTTCTTCTGCCTCGGCCGCTTCAGCTACGGCAACTGCTCTCGCTTCAGCCGCTTCCGCAGCTTCTGCTTTAGCTAGTGCTTCTGCTCTAGCAGCTTCGCGAGCTTGAACTTCGGCTCGGGCAGCTGCATCGGTAGCTTCTTGAGCTTGGCCCTGTGCGTATTCTTCAGCTGCTGCAGCTTCAGCGGCTTCTCGCTGAGAGGTTGCTTCTGCTTCTGCAGCTTCGTACGCTTCAGCTTGTGCAGTTGCTTCAAGTTCAGCAGCTCGTTGAG
>CAYSQZ010000183.1:0-9544 GCA_964433035.1 uncultured Pirellulaceae bacterium
GGTGCTGGCGCTGGTAGCGGAGCCGGAGCCGGAGCCGGGCAGCAAACTGGAGCCGGAGCAGGAGCAGGGCAGCAAGGTGCTGGCGCAGGTGCTGGGCAGCAAACCGGTGCTGGAGCTGGGCAGCGTGGAGCTGGAGCTGGACAGCATCGTGCTGGAGCAGGTGCTGGGCAAACTGGTCCGCAAGAAGGCTTCTTCTTGCAGCAACTCTTGAAAAGGTTGCAGTTGCCTAAGAGCCTTTTGCGAGGTGCGATTGGCTTGCATGATGTAACGCAAGTCCACTGGCCACAAGTACGCGTAGTTACTTGTGCGTCGGCGGAATTGACCGTCAAAAACATGCTGAAAACGATCAGCGAACATAAGAGGCGATTCATTGTTGAGTCTCCAAAATCAAGTTTCATAAACTAGGTGTTAGTAAGTAAGGTTTTGCTGACGTTAAGTCGAAATATTCGACCTGTCAACGACTCCGGCGCTGATAACAACTACTTTCTTTCAAAGAAGTTGCGACAACTCTCAACACTTTTCTTCTCCCGGGCTGAGGTAACAGATCCCCTCTTAAGACTAGGGGGAATTGGATCTCATTGGCTGGGCATATTGTTGGTTTGCGTGACAATTAGCTCACTTGCGGAAGGTGGCCGTGCGGATAGGCCTTGCTGGTCTATAAGTAAAGCAAATAATCGGTTGATGACTTCTTCTCAACAGCAAGCTCCGCGAAACCTCCTCTTGCTCGGAATCATTGTCGAAGGCGGGTTGGTGATCCTGGCAATAGGGTTGGCGTGGCTGGGACTTTCGGATCAGTCGCAACCGCTTAAAGATCTGCTCGATGGTTGGATCGCTTGGAAGGCCCCGGTTCTGATGGGCTGCATCGCAACGATTCCAATGCTGGGCTATTTGGTCCTGTTCCACTTTTGGACACCAACTTTTCTCAGGCCGATGCAGCAGTTTGTGGACAAGAAGCTCAAGCCCCTGTTCCAGGGAATCTCTTTGGTCCAGATGTTGGCTCTGTCTCTGCTGGCCGGTTTTGGTGAAGAGTTGTTTTTTCGCTGGTGCCTTCAGGGCGGGGTTACTCAACTTCTGTTTCCATCGCTCGGCGCTGTCGGTGCCATCGCCATCGGCGTTGTCTTGGCAAGCGTTGTGTTTGGTGCATGCCACTGGGTCAATGCGGCTTATGGTGTTACGACTACCTTGGTCGGCATTTATCTGGGGATGTTGATGGTCTGGTCAGGTAGTTGGTTGGTCCCAGCGATCGCACATGCGTTGTTTGACTTTGTGGCAATGATCTATATCGCCCGTTGGCCCGCGAGAGATCAATCTCTGGCAAGCTAGACCAATCCAAAACAAAAAGTGGCATAGCAACTTGAAAATTCCTAGTCACTGTTTGGTTAAATGTGAGTGGTAAGGCGCTAGCCGCCGGTTCGTTGCGTGTTTACCGGCGGCTAGCCTTGCCGCTCAGTCCAATATGAAATTATCAGACAGTGCCTAGTGTTCTCAAAGGTGAACTGATGGGTGCACGCTTGCGTAAGCATGCTCACACGGGCCTAAGGCATGACACCCACTACTACCTCCAGCTACTTTCTCAAAAGCGGGTCGACCGAAGACAGATCAAACTTGGTGCGCACGATTCCTGGTGACGCAACGACTTCGTAGCTTAGCTCCGACTCACGATTGTAGAGCGCCTGAACGATCTGATGGCGATCCATTTGCGCCCTCAATTCCGATGGAGAAACCGGACTAGACTCTGCTTGGGCAAGCATCTTATTGACCAGCACCAGGTTGGGGTCATTATTTTGGTTGGGCAAAAACAGCAAGCTCTTCTTCTTTGCCGATTCAATGTTAACCAAAGAAATAATCACATGATATTTACCGGCGGTAATATCTGGCGTTCCATCTCTGTACGCCATTTTGAACTTACCGCGTGCGTCGCATTTTCCATAAGCCAACTTCATCAGCTTTCCTGATTTGCTTTTGAGCTTGGAAGGCAGGAAAACAATGTTGGCTTTGTTGAGCGGAAAACCATCGAGAAACACCTCACCTTCGACTTGAGCCGTGCCCGAATGCTCGGGCCAATCGGGATAGCACCCCAAGGTGAACAAAAATGAAGCCATCAGCGCAAGCCGAAATGTCGTCGCCCCGATTGATATTGGTTTCGACCCATTTCCCTGATTGGAGCGCAAGTGAGAATTTGAACAGCAATTTAACATGACCGGCCTCCTGAGGCTTCTAGCTCTCTTGAAGGTTTGCCAACGGACATGGCTGGCTCGATTACACCTTTGGCTTTGGGCCACATCATTAACGCCTCCAGGACCATCCACAATTGCAACGCCAGTGTAATTGAGCCAATGATTGCCACCAACAATTTTCCCTCGCTATACCACCATCCGCTCTCCACGTTAAAGAGCTGCCAAGCCAAGGCCCAACCCGGCAAGATGATCATGAAGATCATCGGTAATATAACAAACCAGACAGGTTTGTTGCGTCGCCAGAGGTAAAACGCGGTCACCATAAACGCCAATCCGGCCAGTAACTGATTCGTCGCGCCGAATAGCGGCCAAAGCAACATTCCACCGGAGCCCATTCCGGTAGGGCCTTTGAGCATCGCGATCGCTCCGCCAAGTACTACGGCAGTGATGGTTGCAACATACATGTTCTTCAATGGTGCAATGCCCAGCGAGCCCCCAAGCTCCTGAATGACATACCTCTGAAGCCTGGTTGCCGAGTCCAGTGTCGTGGCAGCAAAGCACGCCACCAGAACCGCGATCACCCCGATGCCCAGTTGCAAAGGAATCCCGATCGCCGAAAGGAAATTGGCTCCGCCCTCGATGAAAGCTCCGATCTTGCTGGGCAAAGTAAAAGCCGCCCACGTCATCTCTTTCCCCGATTCATCTTGGCCCAGCTGATACGTTTTCCGCCACGCCTCTCGTTGTGACAACGGCTCATTGGTCGATGCGTCGACGACCGCTTGATACTCTACGCGAGATGTTCCGTCCCCTAATGCGACAGAGACCTTCTCGAATTTTCCCATGCCCACTCCGGCGCAACAGGCCAAAATGACCACCACCGCCAAGGCGCCTTCGAGCAACATCGAGCCGTAGCCGATCGAGAGCGCATCGGTTTCACAAGAAACCTGTTTGCTGCTGGTGCCGCTGCTGACCAGGCAGTGAAACCCACTGATCGCACCGCAGGCAATGGTGATGAACAGGAACGGCCAGATCGGCGGTGTTGCTTCGGGTAACGTCTGGGTGATCGCCGGCGTGGAAGCGATCAGGTCGGCTTGGCCGCTAAAGCTTGCAACCATCAATCCGGCCACCAACAAAAACAGCGCGATAAACAGTTGATGCGAATTGACATAATCGCGAGGCTGCAACAGCAACCACACCGGCAGCACCGAGGCGATGGCGCAATAGACCAGCAGAATGATTGTCCAAGCGACAACTGGGTTGCTTACTGGAAGCGTAATTGGCAAATGGTAGGCACCGATGTAGACAGCAAAGTAAATCAACGTCAGCGAAATGATCGACATCGGCAGCAAGTGCGTTGAACCGCGCCGCATCAATATTCCAAACACGATAGCGATCGGTAGCGACACCCAAACCGCGAGCACCGACTCGGGATAAAATTTGAAAATGATGGCGATCACCAGCCCAAAAATCCCCAGCACAACCGTGAGCGCGAAAAACAAGGCAAGCAGAAACAGGATTCGGGTGCGCGGCGAGATCATCCGCCCGGCGACTTCACCAACCGTTTGCCCTCGGTTGCGCATGCTGACCACCAGCGATCCAAAATCATGAACCGCCCCAATAAAGATGCTGCCAAACAAGACCCACAGCAACGCCGGTAACCAGCCCCAGAAAACAGCGATCGCCGGTCCCACGATCGGCCCCGTACCCGCGATGCTGGTGAAGTGATGCCCAAAGACGATTGATTTTTTGGACGGAACGAAATCCACCCCGTCTTCCAACGCTTTACTGGGAACCGTTGCGGCGGCATCAAGCCCAAACACTTGTCGGGCAATCCATCGTCCGTAGGTGTTGTACGCGACAATGAAGCCCAAAAAAGAGCCAATGGCGATCAGGAACGTAAACATGTTGTCTGATTCCAAAAACGAAATGATAGAACGCTGGCCGGTAAGACAGCCGCAAGATTCCATGATATCACACCGCCGAATTACGGGACAATCGAGAGTTCGAAATCTCTTTTGAAGTCATTCCTCGTGCGAACGAAATGATTGTGCGGCTGGAACAAGTCCGGGCGGCTTGAGTCAGTCGTCTAACTTTGGTTACTCATGCGACGCAACAATTATCTGGCTGCTAATTCTTCACTCGGTACTGCCATTTCGCCTTGGTTCACTTTATAATCTCGCCCTGCAGATTTTCCCGGAGAATAAATGGAATAGAAGCGGCTTTAAAGCTATCACGACAATATTTTTCGTAGTGGACGAGGCTACGAGTCCTGTGAGCTTGGCGGTGAGACAGGGACTCGTAACCTCGTTCACTTCCTAAAGCTCAGGTTTTAAAACTACTTCTAGTGTTGGCCCGCTGCAGCGGGCCGTGCGTTATTTTCTACCCATTGAAAATCTGACGACATCGCGCCAGAGTTTGAGGGCGATGTAATTTTATATTTAGAAAAGCCAAGGAGAGAAAATTGACTGAGAAAGTCGTCATCATCGGAAGTGGCCCCGCCGGATGGTCCGCTGCAATCTATGCCGCTCGGGCCAGCCTCTCTCCGCTGTTGTTTGAAGGCACCGTCAAACCTGAAATGATTCCGCTTGGTCAATTAGCGTATACGACCGAAGTCGAAAATTATCCGGGCTTTCCGTTTGGCAATGTTCATGGGTTCGTACAAAGCGCCGTTGACAAAGACAGGCATTGGAACCTGCCCGATCCGCCGGATCACAAGAAAGATGGTGAGTACCATTACGCGGTACAGGGCACTGAGTTGATGGAGCTGATGAAGCAGCAGGCATTGAATTTTGAAACCAGGGTCGTCGAAGACGACATCATCGACATTGACGTGACCTCGACGCCCTACAAAGTCATCCCGGCCCAGGGCGAACCGATCGAGACTCACGCAATCATTATTGCCACCGGCGCCCGCGCAAATTATCTCGGGCTGCCCTCTGAAGAAGAGTACAAGAACAAAGGCGTCAGCGCGTGTGCGGTTTGCGATGGAGCTCTGCCAACGTTCCATGCTAAACCGCTTGCGGTCGTTGGTGCAGGTGACTCAGCAGTTGAAGAGGCAGTTTATCTCGCCAATTTAAAAGCGGCGGTCAAAGTCCACATGATCGTCCGCCGAGATGAAATGCGAGCGTCCAAGATTATGGCACAGCGAGCCTTGGATCATCCCAAGATCGAGATCCACTGGAATCAGGTTGTCGAAGAAGTCCTGGGCGATGGAAAACTGGTCACCGGGCTAAAACTCAAAAGCACCAAAGACGAGTCGCTCAGCGAATTGGCCGTCGGCGGCATGTTCGTGGCGATTGGTCACACGCCCAACACGAGTTTCCTGGGTGGAAAAGTGGCGATGAACGATAAAGGGTATATCCAATGGACGTTGCCTTTCCGAACAAATACCAGTGTCGAGGGTGTTTTTGCTGCAGGTGACGTTGCCGACGACTACTATAGACAAGCAATCACTTCGGCAGGCACCGGCTGCATGGCGGCACTGGACGTCGAGAGATGGCTGTCAGACAAGGGTATCGAATAAATAATCGCCTTTGAGGTAATTGCTGCCCTGTCTCGAGCCTGCGCCAGTCTCATTCATAACAAACTACTGAGCAAATTTGCTGATGAACAATAAAACATTTCGAGATCGCGAAATTTTAACCAATGCCCAAGCGCGTGGACCGCTTTCAACATTCGGGGCTTATTTCCGATTGTCTGGTCCAGGTTGGCTTCAAAGTGCGATTACCCTTGGCGGTGGATCTTTGGGCGGAGCTTTGTATCTCGGTGTGATCGGTGGAAGCAGCATGTTGTGGCTGCAGATGGTCGCAATCCTGATTGGCGTGATCATGCTCTCGGCCATCAGCTACGTTACTTTGTCCACCGGCAAGCGTCCTTACGGTGCGATCAACGAGTACGTTAATCCTGTCTTGGGCGCCAGTTGGATTACCGCGACGATTCTGGCCAATATGATCTTCATCTTGCCACAGTTTTCTCTCTGCTACGACGCGCTGGACAAGAACTTTGGCGCTGTAGATGCCATCGCCCAGCATCTGGTAATTGGTGATTCTGCCGAAGCCATCGCAGCAGCAAAATACAATGCCAAGGTTGCGATCTCAGCGGTCATCGGCATTCTGGCGTTCATCATCGTTTGCATGAGCTTTAAGCCCGGCTGGGCGGCCAAGATGTTTGACTTGCTGCTCAAGGCGATCGTCGGTGCGATTGTGATCTGCTTTGTTGTTGCCGTGGTTCGCTTGTTTCAGCAAGGTCAAATTGAGTGGCGGGAAACGCTGCTTGGATTTATCCCCGACTTCTCGCAGTGGTGGAATCCTTCTCCGAAGATTTCCGAGTTGGTAACTGGTTTAGATGGAGCAGCGAATTCATTCTGGAAAGAAGAGTTGGTTGCCAGACAGCAAAGAATCATGATTGGCACGACGGCTACTGCAGTTGGCATCAATATGACTTTCTTGCTGCCTTATTCGATGCTCGCCCGAGGTTGGGACAAAACGTTCCGTGGTCTGGCTCGTTGGGATTTGATTACGGGTATGGCCCTTCCTTTCATCGTTGTAACCAGCTGCATCGTGTTGGCTTCAGCTAACGCGTTTCACGCCAAAATTGATGACGACTTCAAGAGTAACGATGTGGCAGTGGTTCAGGAGAGTCGACTATTCGATAAGGTTGAGGAAACCATTGTGCAGCGAATCGAGGCTGGCGATCCGGCTGCGTTCGCGGCCGTGACTGCGATGCCTGCCACTACGGATGAAGAAAAAGCCGCCCAAGCTGTTGCCCAGCGCGAGATTGTTGCTGCGTTTATCGCCGGGATGAGCGAAGAAGAGAAGATAGTCGCCGCAACACTCGTCAAACCAGACACCCAAGATCTTTCCAGGACGCTGGAACCGATGCTTGGCGACCAAGCCAAATTTGTATTTGGACTGGGTGTTCTGGGGATGGGTTTCTCTTCGATCATCATTTTGATGATGATCAATGGTTACGCCTTCGCTGAAATTATCAACGTCTACGAAAGCACGACGGCTCGAGTCACTGGTGCCTTGGCTGCTGTTTTGGTCGGTGTCGCGTGGTTTGAAATCTGGAAGGGAGATTCGAAAACGTATCTGGTGATAATTGCATCCAGCTTTGCCGCGATTCTGTTGCCGATCGCGTACTTTACCTTCATGGCGTTGATGAACAACGAGGAGTTGCTGGGAGAGGAAAAACCGACTGGCGCTCGGATGTCGATCTGGAATTTGCTGATGACCATCGGTGTTCTGGGGGCAGTTGCTCAATCGGTCGCTTCGATATCGACAATGATTGACGGTGCCAATGGCCCTTACGTGATCGGTGGTGTCGTTACATTCTTGATTCTGGCAATTGTCGGATTTACGGCCAGGCCTCGACACGACAACTGACTGGCCAAAGCGATGTACTCGGACGATGAGTTTTAAGCTTGAAGGCGGGTACGAACTTCAACGCGTTTGACACTGCAACTGAGGATATGGCTACTGCGTCTTTCTCTGGATACCTTGACCGGAGGTCGTGGCCCAGTTGACTCAGGCCGCCCGCACCGACATCGGAGACTTCAAACCAGATTGGTGTCAATGCTCGGTGAGCTACCAAGCCTCTCCAGGTGTGTCGGGCCAAACGTAATCGTATTGCCACCAGGCTCTATGGTAATTTTGGCGATCGGCCTACAATGAAGTTCTGTAACGTACAACTTCATACCTTGAGCTTGCGGGAAAAAGCGTCCGATGGAAAAGATCTCAGTGAGAGACGCGCGTGATGAATCGTCGATTGGCAAAACTGGAAAGCTTCAAGGCTGGGTTCGCACCCGTCGTGATTCCAAAGCCGGTTTTAGCTTTATAGAAATCAACGACGGCTCCAGCCAAGGCAATATTCAGATTATCGCGCCCAATGATTTGGGGAACTATGAGTCCGATGTTAAACGCCTGACCGCCGGATGTAGTATTTCTGCCCAAGGCGAAATCAAAGAATCCGGTGGTCGCGGCCAGAAGACCGAAATGCTGGCCAGTGAAATTGTGGTGCACGGCTGGGCGGATCCAGAAGAGTATCCGCTGCAAAAAAAGCGGCACTCAATGGAAAAGTTGCGTGAGTGGGCTCACCTGCGTCCTCGTACCAATACCTTTGGGGCAGTGGCTCGGGTGCGAAACTGCATTTGCAATTCAATCCACCAGTTTTATCAAGAGCAGGGGTTTCTCTACATCAACACGCCTGTGATCACCGCCAGTGATTGCGAAGGCGCCGGCGAAATGTTCCAAGTCACCACGATGAAGATGGAACAAATCGCAAAACAGCAAATCGAAAACCTGAACTACAAATTCGACTTCTTTGACAAACCTACCTTCCTCACCGTCAGCGGACAACTGGAAGCCGAAACGTATGCCTGTGCACTGGGAAAGGTTTACACCTTCGGGCCGACTTTCCGCGCGGAGAATTCCAACACCTCCCGGCACCTGGCTGAATTCTGGATGGTCGAACCGGAGGTCGCATTTAACGAACTGACCGACAACATGGATCTTGCGGAAGCGTTTCTGAAACGGATTTTTAGCGATGCCCTGGAAAAGTGTAGTGAAGACATGGAGTTCTTCAATGAGCGCATTGACGAGTCCAAGACATTGATTGAGCGTTTACAGGGAATCATTGACACTGAATTCGTCCGCCTTCCTTACACCGAGGCCGTTGCGATTCTGGAATCTTCGGGCCAAAAATTTGATTTTCCAGTCAAATGGGGCATCGATCTTCAATCAGAGCACGAGCGTTACCTGACGGAAAAGCATTTCGAAAAGCCAGTGATCCTGTTCGACTATCCCAACACGATCAAGCCTTTCTATATGTATTGCAACGAAGATGACAAAACGGTTCGCGCGATGGACGTACTGGTTCCCGGAGTTGGCGAGATCATCGGCGGCAGTCAGCGTGAGCATCGTTTGGATGTGCTTGAGTCCCGCATGAAAGATCAAGATCTCGACATTAAAGAGTACTGGTGGTACGCCGATCTAAGACGTTACGGAACCGTGCCTCACGCCGGATTTGGATTGGGACTCGAGCGAGCGGTGCAGTTTGTAACCAGCGTTGGAAATATCCGCGACGTCATTCCTTTTCCTCGGACGCCGGGCAACGCTGAGTTTTAAGATTATAGTAAGCTGAGCGCTGGGGTAATAGCACGGGTGGCACTTTGGTAGCCCGACGCGTCAGTTTTGAAGTTGCAGTATTTCTAGCACGGCAAGGCAGCCGCCGAGACATCTTTGCCCGCCTGCGAAGCCAGAGGGTTCGGATGCAAATTCCAGGTTGGCAAGCATGTAGCTGCGGGTGTAGGCGAGCAGAATAGAATGTCACCCTCCCTCTGGGAGGGTCGGAGAATTCGCTTGCGAATT
>CAYSQZ010000184.1:0-9469 GCA_964433035.1 uncultured Pirellulaceae bacterium
CTAATCTCAAGCGCTAATCTCAAGCGCTGGTTCCACTGGTCCAAACCGGAGAACCGAGGACATCCATTCGAGGTTCAATGCCGAGGCCTGGTTCGGTTGAAGCAGACATTCTGCCATCGACTCGCTGGGGCGCGCCCTGTGCAATCGAAGTCGTCACGTAGCTGTTGAAATCGGTTGAAGTAAACTGTAACTCCGCAGGCGCACCCTGGGCGAGATGGGCAATAGCCGCGGTAATGATATCTCCGCCCCAGCTATCTTCGATTGTCATCGCGATACCCAATGACACGCACAAGTCGCGAGCCTGTTTGGCTTTGGTTAGGCCACCGAACTTGCTGATCTTCAAATTGACAACATCCATCGCTCCATCGGCAGCGCCCTTGAGGATCATCGATGTATTGTTAATCACTTCGTCCATTACGAAAGGCAAGGTTGTGTTGCGCCTGATACTGAGGCACTCTTCATAGGTCGTACAAGGTTGTTCAATATAGACATCGATGTCGCGGACCGCGTTGACGACCCTCATCGCTTCGTGCATCAGCCAACCCGTATTGGCATCGGCAACCAATTTGTCACCCGGTTCGAGGACTTCGCGGACCGCACGAATCCGGGCGATGTCCTGATCGGGATCACCACCTACCTTAAGCTGAAATCGCCGATAGCCCTGAGCTCGATACTCAGCAACATTTTGAGCCATCTCGTCGGCTGGTCGCTGAGAAATGGCCCGGTAGAGCGTCACGTCTTCGGCAAAGCGTCCGCCTAACAATTCACAAACTGGAAGCTGCGCCGATTTTCCCAGAATGTCCCAGCAAGCCATATCGATAGCCGATTTTACATAAGGATGTCCCTTGAGCTCCCGATCCATTTTTTGGTTAAGCACCAACAGTTGACGAGGATCATCACCGATCAGTGAAGGCGCCAACTCCGCAATACCTGCGCGAGCACCCGTGGCATATGCTGGAAGATAGGCCGGACCCAACGGACAAACCTCTCCGAAACCGGTCACTCCTTCATCGGTTTCGATCTGCACGACGGTCGTATCAAACACATCGACGCTCTTGCCTTCGGACCAACTGTAGTTACCTTCGTGAAGTGGCAAATCGACTTGATAAACAAGAATGTTGGTAATCTTCACTCGTAATTCCGTCTGTTTGGTTTGGTGTTTTTGAAGCGTTAAACAAGCCTGACATCTTACTCACCGAGCGAAAAATTCGTCAGTCGTTTTTGAGCAACATCAGCCGTTTTGACAAACAAAAAACATCCCCCTGCCAGCCAGCAGAAGGATGTTCGAGTTGACAGTTGTCGAAGTGTCATTGGGCAAGTGAAAATTTGCCGCCTAAACTGGAGATACAAGACGAAATCGATGTCAGTCACGGCACCTCATGTTGAATCATTAACGAGTCCTGCCTCCTCTGTTTCGCTTCCGTCGGTCGATCTTTCCGTCTCCGTCTTTATCCTCGCCAAAGGGAATTTCGTTTTTAAAGTTAATGCCCTGTCGACGACCTTTTTTAACATGGCTGGAATATGACTTGCGGTCTTCAAGCATTGAAAACTTCTCGTTGGCGGACAGCAACGCCGACTTGATCTCCTCGGGTTTGGATTTGAGCTCAAGCTGTTTGATCGCCGTACCATCGATCCCATACTCTCCGGATCGAATAATAATCAGACCAGGATTTTCATTTGAGCCTTTGATCGACTCACCCCATTTAGCGTCGATCCTGGCATCAGCGAAATCGAGATGGAACTTACCCAGGATTTCGGAATCGGTAAAAACTTTCTGAAGATTTGATACGACCTCAGGCTTGGATTTTTCGTCAGCATTGACCAATAAGAGCAATCGCTGGTCGGCCGAAGCGACATTGAGCGCTTGTCGAAAACTATGAAAATCCTGAAGTTGAGTTTCGCCAACGTTTCCAGTCGGAGCGAAGTCAGAAGCGATTTCCTGCATTCGTTTAATGATCACGTCATTGGAAGCTTTTCTACCCGGTCCCGATCGCCCCGTACTCAATCCCTGACCAGGCGAGCGGCCGGTTCGTGAAAGCCGCTTCGTGCCGCTGGGGTCAAAAACGACAAACGCCGTGTTTTCAAATCGACCTTGGAGCAGCTTGCGAACCATTGCTTCTGATTCTTTGCTTTCGTAAGTTTCAATACGAACGCAAACGAACTTTCGAGAAGCATCCAGAAACTCTTGCGTCGAGAACAAACTGTTCTGCGTACTTGTATAGCCCGGTCAGAAAACACCTGGGATGCCCGAACAAGTCGTCGCGGCGGACATGAACAAAATTGGACGGTTGGAACGTTTGGCTTCTGCCAATCCCGTTTCCCAGGTCGTGTACCAGGCAACGCCAGCATCGCCGATGTCTTGTGGATTTTCTCCGACGGTCGTTGGAGTAGGAGGTCCTCCTCGCCTCTTTTGCGATTGGCCTCGATCAACATCGGGAGCCTGAGCCTGAACCAATGAACTGGCCAATAACAATAAACAAATAGCCAGTGACAACGTATATCTCATCTGAATCAATTTTCCTTAAGTCGTTTTCCGCTCTCTGGAGACACGCCATTTGACAAGTATCGAGGACACTTTTTTGGGATATTTGAAGGTTAAATTGCTTTTTCCATATGTCAAAGCCGCGTTGATCCGTTTAACTGAATCCATGGGCGAACCAGTCTATGCTTAGAATCTGCGCTGGCAAACTATGAATGAAGATGACTCATTTCGAAAAGCAAACCCCAAAACGACAATCCCGGAGTCTTTATCGACTTCGCAGCAACCCGGCAACAGCACATTTGAATGGCCGTCGGACGAGAAAGACCAGACTGCCCAAGCACACTTTGCTCAACAACAGAACCATTCCGATCACATCTGGAATTGGGCGGTCTTTTGGATTGTGACCTGGGCTGGAACCACGTTATCGGGAGCCTTGTTCGGTGGAGCCTTGGGAATGTTTGGCATTTTTGACAATCCAGCAATCCCGTTCATGGGGTTCTTCTACGGTGCAATCTGGGCGGGTGCGACAGGGCTGTTTGTGTTTGTACACATCGGTGTTATCTGTTGGACGTTCTGGTGGCTTGGTCGGCCAATCGTGGTTGCAACGGTTACCGGATTTTTGGTTGGTGCGCTTTGCGGTGCATTGTTTCTCTCCCTGATTACAGGTCCCTTGGGCGCACTTGGAGCGTATCTGGCGGGCAAACAATTTCTTAAATCTGAAGCAGGCAAAACGTTTCAGGCCAAAATCGAATCAGCCCAAGCTGAGTCGGCCGGCCATTTGAGATTTACTACGACTGACCTCTTACTTCGGGTGACCGTCATTTCGGTGATGATCGCTGCCTGGACTGGGTGGGTGAAGTCCTTGTGACTAGAATTATTGCTTTGGATGACTCTCTGGTTCAGACGCGCAAACTCATACACAACCTCAAGGACTAAGTCGGTCATGAATCCTGTTACTTTGATTGCCGGTTGCATTGCCGTCGCCGTTTTAACTTTTACGGCTACCGCTGACGCCAAACAAGATCGAAAGGCGATGCGAGCTCAATCCGAGTTCTATAAGATCGTTAAGGTCCCGACCCCAAAAGGTGTTGTTCTTGAGGTCGGAGCGATTGAGTTTCTGCCCAGTGGCGAAATGCTTGCCTCGTCTCGACGCGGTGACATTTACACGTTTCACGATCCAGTGCGAGCAGACGCCAAGAACATCAAATCGAAGTTGTTCATTGATGGGCTTCACGAAGTCCTCGGGCTGGCGTATCGCGACGGTTCAATCTATGCCACCCAGCGCGGAGAAGTCACACGGCTTGCAGATGAAAACGACGATGGAGTGGCCGACGTTTGCGAAACAATCAGTGATCGTTGGGGAATCAATGGCGACTACCACGAGTATGCATTCGGTTCGAAGTTTGATACCGAGGGCAATATCTGGGTGACGCTTTGTTTGACCGGATCATTCACCAGCGAAAGCAAATTTCGGGGCTGGTGTGTCCGTGTCTCACCCGATGGCACCACCACGCCAACTTGCAGCGGCATCCGATCACCTGGTGGAATGGCGATCAACGTTGATGGAGAAGTCTTCTATACCGACAACCAGGGTCCGTGGAATGGAACTTGCGGTTTGAAGTGGCTGCGTAAAGGTTCGTTTCAAGGCAACCCCGCAGGCAACTCATGGTACGAAGAAACCGATGCAATTGGACCGCGTCCCAAAGATCCCCGGAGCGGTTCGCGAATCATGACCGAAGCCCAGAAGATTCCCGAGCTTGAGCCGACTGCAGTTATGTTTCCCTACCAAAAGATGGGACAGTCTGCAGCGGGAATCGTTTGTGATAAATCTGACGGCAAGTTTGGTCCCTTTAAAAATCAAATGTTCGTTTGCGATCAAACCTTCAGTTCAGTGATGCGGGTTGATTTGGAAAAAGTCAACGGCCATTACCAGGGAGCTTGCTTTCCTTTTACCGAAGGCTTCGGGTCCGGAAATCTCGCGATCGAACAGGCTTCCAATGGAATGATGTTCGTCGGTGGAACCAATCGCGGCTGGGGATGCCGAGGAAAAAACAGCTTTTCGTTGGAGCGGCTTGAGTGGACCGGCAAAACTCCTTTCGAAGTCCTCAACATGAAGGCCAAACCGGACGGGTTTGAATTGACGTTCACCCAGCCAGTGAACGTTGAATCGGCAGGTGACATCGAGTCTTACTCCATGCCAACCTACACTTATATTTATCAGAAAAGCTACGGTAGTCCCGAAGTCGATCATGTCGATTGCAAGATCACCAAAGCTATCGTTTCACCTGATGCAATGTCGGTGCGTTTACATGTCGACAAACTTCATATTGGCCATGTACACGAGCTTCACTTGGACGGCTTAAGATCTCAATCGGATCAGCCCTTGTGGCACCAGGAGGCTTATTACACGCTCAACTACATCCCGGACGATACTTCGCGGCCGAAGCAGTAGATGCTGATCCAACGATAGTCGAGCTTGTCTGCAACTTGGGGTGAAAAATTGATCTTGATAAATGATTGATTTAGGATGGGAAGTAATCAAAAGCAAGGCAAGGCAAGGAAATTACCGTGCACAATTCAGGGCCCCAGCGGAACCACACTGTAGAGCTGCCTGCATCGTTTGTCTTTTTGATGCTGTTTTGTTTGTGCGGTTTTGTGTTGGGTTGTGTCTATTATTGGGCGTGGCCAACGACTTATGAGAGCAAGGCAAGTTTTCGAGTTACCGAAACCGAGCCCGAAGTAGCCGAGGCACTTCCACGAGTTTTTCCACTTCAACCCGAACTTCAACGATCTTCTCAACTTCTACCGGTCGCTCAACAACCTTTTCGACTCGAATTGAAAGTATATGGATTTAATTCTGTGCCAATTGATGAGTGCAGGTTCGATCAGCAATTGCGCTACTCAAGCACACTTAAAAGAGCCTTTGATGATGGGGCATTGGGCACTCTTGATTTGTTCGAAGAGCTAAAAGAGAAAAATCCCGGTGGCAATCTGATTCTCGAAGATCCTGTTGGCCATATGAGAGAGAATTTGTCTGCAGTACAGAGCGAAGATGATCCGGAGGTTTGGGAGGCATCCTATTTGGGGTCCCATGCCGATGACACACAAACGGTGCTCCGAAGTATCCTGTACGCTTACGAAGCTCAGCAGAAAGATGATTTCCGCGATAATAATATGGCTATTCACGAATCGTTAGGCAAGTTGTATACGATTGCTGAAGACTCTCTTGCTCAAGAGAAAGCAAACAAAGCGTCGGAGGGAGTAATCGCCAAACTTGAGGAGCGACTTGCTGAAATCGTGGAGGAGAGACATAAACGCAAGTTCTACTCTGACAGTATCACCCAGCCCAACATATTGAAGTTTGAAGTTTTGAAAGACCCATCGTATGGTGAGCCCGTTTTTCAAAAGAAACTTTGGAAAACTCTGCTCGGAGGGACACTGGCTGGTTTTGTGGCGTGGATAGTGTTTACGATAATTTTGCTGTTGATCAGAGCCAGCAGTCAAACTTCCCAGCAGAATCAAAAAGTAGAGCTTCCCGCATCTTTTGTCTTTTTGATACTGTTTTGTTTGTGTGGCTTTGTGTTGGGTTGTGTTTTTTATTGGACGTGGCCAACAACTTACGAGAGCAAGGCAAGTTTTCGAGTTGCAGCAACCGGGCTCGAATTGCCAGTAGAAGGATTCAATATCGAAGAATTCACCGACGCCGAGTTCGATCAGCATTTGCCTAATACAGGCGCAATTCAGAGAGCCTTTGATGAGGGAAAGCTGGGCACTCTTGATTTATTTGAAGAGCTAAAAGAAGATCCCGCCGACCATATGAAAGAGAATTTGTCGGTAACACAGAACCAGAGTGAAAATAAAAATGACGACGTTTGGGAAGTATCCTATTTCGGATCCCATCCCGATGACACACAAACAGTGCTCAAAAGTATCCTCAGCGCCTATGAATCTGAGCTTGACGAAGATTTCCGCGATATGGTTATGGATAGTCGCAAATCGTTAGGCAAGTTGTATAAGATTGCCCAAGAGTCTCTTGCTCAAGGGCAAGCTAACAATGCGTCGCAGGGAGTTATCGCCAGACTGGAGGATCGACTTGCTGAAATCGTGGAGCAGAGACAAAACGCCAAATTCTACTCTGACAGTATCACGCCCGACTCAACAACTTTGTCTTCAGACGCCAGCATTTTGCGGTTTAAAGTCTTGGAAGACCCATCGTATGGCGAGCCCGTTTTTCCAGTTCTTTGGAAAACTCTGCTTGTTGGGACGCTGGCTGGGTTTGTGGTTTGGCTAGTGTTTACAATAATTTTGCTGTTGATCAGAGTCAGGAGTCTGCCAATGGGCGATCAAGGTGATGCCGATCCCTATGATGCCCTGTTGGATTTGAGGGAGAATTATGCCCCCAATTCACAGGCCGTTTTTGATAATTAATCCCTTGCGAAATCCACTGTAAGTCCGATCTGATTGAACCAACCGATCAGTTAAGTAGTGACGAGGTTACGAGTCCTATTCTTGCGGGCTTTCACGAAAAAACACTCGCTGCGAAGATCACAGCGAGCGTTTAGATTTTCAAATTCGAGATAGACTGTCTGGCCTTAGAAAGTCGCGATAACATCCATGCCGAAGTAGCCTTCGCTATAGTCTAGAGCTGGAGACCAGTCGACTCGGTACTCAGGTCGAACCATGAGGTTCGCATTGAGTCGGCGATTGACGCCAAAGGTTGCTGCGTAGTAAGAGTGCGACCCACCACCTGCTGGGAACACACCGCCGTGAGGAGCATACCCTGTAACTTCATCACCTTTCCACCACTCCATTCGAGTACCGAAAGCAGTGCAATCGTTGATCGTGTAAATCCAGTACTGGTTCAAACCAACATTGTCTTCACCGGTGCTTCCGATACTAAGCAGATCGCTTTGAACGATGTACTGCAAGTTGTCGGTCAACGCCATGTCCAACACGATACTGTGTGAGTAGGCATCATCGTTACCCGCACTTCGAGTACCAAAGTCACCGAAGGTAGTGATGTAAGTCAATGTCGCGTTATCGCTCAATGCTCGGCTGAAACCACCCAGGAAGTTGCTCCCTGCGTCGAAATCAAAACCAGAGTCCCAACCAGCGGTCCAACCACCGTAAAAAGTCGTGGCATCATTGACATTGAAGCTCGCGATCGCACCGGTGTGAGTGAACGGCTCTGTGTTGAAACTTGTGATTGAGTGAGAGTAGAAAAAGTTATCCGGAGCGGTAACAACTTCGTATCCAACTAGCGTGTAGAAGTGACCGACCTTAACATTCCAGTCGCCCCAGGCAACTTCGCCGTAAGCCTGTGGAATCGCCCATCCAAATCCAGCACCGCGAGTGAATCGAGGATCAAGATCGAACGTGGGGTCGGGGTTTCCAAAAGATTGCGTATCCGGGCCGTCAAGGCCGTAGACGCCATCGAATCGGAAACCCAAGCCGATGCCACCATTGCTTGCGTCAGCTACTTTCTCAACAAACAACCAACCTTGGTGCAATCCAAATTGGTCAGGGTGTGAGTTGAAGAGGTCGTTTGACTCTTCATGATATCCCGCAGAAAACCAACCACCAATGTTGAGGCCACCGTCTCGGTTGCCAAATAGTGTCCAAGGATCGTCTGCACAACCGCGACCGAAAAAGCCTGGGCCAGCTGAACCACCTCCAGCGGAACCACCTCCAACGGCAGCTTCGCTAGAACTTGCGACAGGCACTGCATCGTATGCCGCTGAGTATACGTCGTGCTGTGCGTAGGCACAGGAGACGCTCATAACTCCTGTTGCGACCAAGCTCAAAAATGAGCTCAGTCCTTTGTTTTGATTTATCATGGGTCCCATTTTTTCTTGGTTCAAGATTGCCACCACTACAGTGTGGCGATTTGCTATCTACCGTGCTGATTTGGAATCATTGGGTGGTCGTCAATGAAATCTCAGAACGAACTTGTGAAGAAATCGGAACGATTGGGAGAAATGCTGCAAGTAATCAGAGCTGTTTTTTCCACTTTCTGTGCCAATAAGGAAAGTTTTGTAAAGGTCTATCAATCATCAGGAATATCAGTTCGAAATTGGAGGAATACGCGGAATTTAGCTTCCCTCATTGGAGCTGTTTTTAACGAATGATAGCACTAAGTGCTTTCTAACAATTTGGCAAAGTAACGCCGGACCAAGCGCAAAGGTTTACCCAGAATAACAGATCTACCCCCTGGATAAGTATCAGGGCCAACAGTTTTTCCGTCTGCTTTCACCGAATCCCGATGCCTAAGATCTATGTGGACATGCATGACAATTGGGCGAGATCAGACTCAATTCTGAGCTAGGGAAATATAGAAATAGCTCCATCTTGGATTTCACAAAAAATGCTGTTGGCCCAATGACTTGATTTTTGCCGTATCGAATTGAGTCTTCAGTTGCATTCTCGGCTTGGTTCACCCGCGAGAACCTGAATTGGTATGAGGTTTGCAACTTTGAGCAATCGGAGGCAGCAAAGAGGTCAAATCCTGGCTCATCACGGCTTGAACTTTTTGTCAATCCATCATTTTAGTGGTCAATGGTGATGGGAGCGTGCGGCGTTACTTTTGTTTCGCCGTACGTTTCCCTGCCATTCCAAATATAGATTGCTGCTCCAATTGGAGCAGTCCGAATGCAAAAGGACCTTTGCGTGAGTTTCACACGTACCTCGGAACGCGTTCCATCGCTGATGCGATGGAGCGTTTTTTATGGTCACGTTTGGACTAGTGGTTGGTCAAAGTTGAATTGACCGATTGCAATATGCTTTGGCCCCCGAAAACAAAGTTTGAATGCAAGCTGGTCAACTCAGGTCGGTTGAATTACTAGTTATTCGTCGTCCGCAGGTGGCCGAGATCTTCTTGCACCGCCTTCTCCGCCGCTCTGCATGCCTCCTCTGCCACCACCCTTACCGGCTCCACCTTGCATGCCTCTACCTTGCATGCCTCTACCGCCGCCGCGACCACCTTGGAAA
>CAYSQZ010000185.1:0-9409 GCA_964433035.1 uncultured Pirellulaceae bacterium
GGTAACCCGAAGCGTAATAGGAAAATTCATGCTATGTCGTAACCCGAAGCGTGAGCGAGGGATCGTCCCTCACTGACGTTTCGGGTTACCATAAGCGCTGTAACAACTTGCGGCGATCCGTGAAATTTCCTTTTAAGCGAGGAGCCTCAGTGATCCCTCATTATTCCTCGCTTACGCCTCGGTTTACCAACAAAAATGAAAGCTTCTCCGCGAAGAATTGTACGGTTGCAATTGCTGCGTCGATGGCATTGACGACCGAACTTCACCACTGAAATGCATCCACCCGTCTCGATGCATCTGTCGTCGATGCATGTATAAATTTGTCCCGTTTGTTTCTGCCTATTCGCCAGCGACTCGCTGAAGCAGTTTCCACACTCCGCCGATGCTCATATACGACGTGACCAAAGAGAACAGCAAAATCGCAACCAGGGTCATATTGGCTGGCAAGCCGTTCTTATACTTGCCCATTAGATCTCGTCGGTTGCACAGATAAAGGATGCAGCCAACAGTGACGGGCAAGATAAACGCATTGAGCGCCTGAGACACAATCATAACCAGAACTGGGCGAGCTTGGAAAATTGGAACCACCAATCCCAACAAGGAAATTAGCAGCACGATAACCCGATACCGCGTCAGCGAGAGATTCCTTTCCGATTGGTTGTAGTCACACAATAGCCACGGCAGCATCAAAACGTTTGGCAACTGGGAGGACACGCCAGCGGCAATAATACCGATGGCAAAGATGGAAGTCGCGAAACTTCCTGCCAACGGTTGCAAGAGTTCGATCATCTGTGCAGACCGTTCCAAGCCCAACCCTTCAACGTACAGCGTCCCCGCCGCCGAAGCCATAATGGCCGCGCTGATAACGAACATCAGAACCGTTGATACAACCGCGTCGTTTCGTTGTTGCCCCAAGTCACTGATCGTCCACTTGGCTTCCTTAACCAACGTCGTCCGAATGATAAACAAGCCGGAAAAAACGGTGGTACCGACCATCGAAGCAATAACAAGAAACGGACTTTGGCCGATCTCCTCTGGCACTTCTGGCACACCGGGAATCAATCCTCGAAGAATATCCGCCGGTGGAGGCATCAAGATAAAAAAGTTTACGAGAAAGCACGCCGCCATAACCGCCACGATCACTGCGAGGCTTCGTTGAAAAAACTCCGTCTCACCTTGCCAGAAAATGTAATACACAATCGCGACAAAGAGCGCAGCAAAATAGATCGGCGCAATCCCGCCGGGAATTACCATCTTGGACCATTCGAAGCTAATGTCAGCCACGATTCCCATGACACCCATCACGCTGCCACTAACTCCGGCAGTCAACGCGGCAATAATAAAAAGCGCGATCACAGGATGCATGTGCTTTCGAATAGCTTGCAAGGCCGTTTCACCGGTTACAAGCGTAAAGCGACCGTAAGCATTGATCAGCACGAAGGTCGCCAGACAAGACGCAACGATGGTCCACAATAGCGACATCCCATACGTAGCTCCCGCCTTGGCCATCGCGGTTACACTCCCGGTGCCAATATTGAAACCGAGCAGAAATACACCGGGAAGAAACATCGCTAGCCAGCGGGAAAACCTGCTGGGCGTATTGTCTTCCATTTTACTAGTCAACTGGCAGGCCTCGTTTCAAAAGCAAAGCTTTGGTATCCACGTCACGACCACGAAACGCTCGAAAGCCTTCAGCCGGATCGATTGTATCTCCGACTGAAAAGACGTTATCGAAAAGCCGCTGGGCAATCTCTCGATCGTAATAGGTACCGGCTTCTTCAAACACGTTGGCCGCATCCGCAGTCAGGGCATCGGCCCAAAGGTAACTATAATAGCCTGCCGAATAGCCATCGCTGGAAAAGATGTGACTGAACTGCGGCGTCCGATGTCGCATCACAATTTCTTTGGGCATTCCAATTTCGGCTAACGTTTCCTTTTCGAATTTCTCAGGATCAATCTTGACGTTGCCGGCCAGATGGAGCTTCATATCGATCAATGCACTGGCAAGAAATTCAACAGTTGAAAACCCTTGATTGAACGTGGCCGCTTTTTCAATCTTGTCCAGCAATTCCTGTGGCATCGGCTCGCCGGTCTCAAAATGAAGAGCGAACTTTCCCAGAACCTCTGGTGTGGAAAGCCAATGCTCCAACAATTGTGAAGGAAACTCGACATAGTCTCTTGCAACCGAAGTTCCCGCCTGCGACGGATACTTGGCATTGCTGCAAAGCCCGTGAAGCGCATGGCCAAACTCATGAAACAGAGTTGTCGCGTCGTCCCAGGAGATCAAAACCGGCTCACCCGGTTTACCTTTGATAAAGTTTGAATTGTTGGAAACAATCGGTGAAATCGACTCGTCAATATTTTGCTGGATACGATAAGCATTCATCCAGGCACCGCTTCTTTTCCCACGTCGAGCAAGCGGGTCAAAAATCCAGAGCCCCACGTGCTCGCCATCTCGGGTGACTTGCCACGCGGTAACGGTGGGTTCAAATACCGGTACATCATGAACCTGCTTGAATTCCAATGAGAACAATTCACCCGCGACCCAAAACATCGCGTCACGAAGCTTGTCCAGTTGCATGTATGGCTTTACTTCGTTGAAGTCGAGATCGTATTTGGCAATTCGAACTTTCTCGGCATAGTAACGATAGTCCCATGGCTCGATTGTGATTCCAGCATTCTCCTGGTCGGCTATCTTTTGCATGTCGGCGACTTCTTCGCTAACTCGAACGACCGCCTTGGCCCAAACCTGAAGCATCAATTCCATCGCGGCATCGGGAGTTTTGGCCATCGTTGGTTCCATTCGCCAGTGGGCGTGAGTTTCGTAACCAAGCAAGATCGCCCTCTCGGCGCGGAGCTTCAAGATCGCCGAAATCAGTTCCTTGGTATCGTTCTCTCCGCCGTTGTCACCGCGAGCATAGTATTTTCGCCAAACAAGCTCGCGCAGTTCTCGATCGTCGGCATAGGTCAAGAAAGGGTCCATTGAACTACGAGTGTTCGTAACGGCCCATTTCCCGGAGCCTGCCGACTCAGCGGACTCATCCGAACTTGACGCCAACTCTTTGGCGGCTTCGGCCATCGCATCAATCGTGCTTTCCGGAAGCCCCGAAAGCCTTGATTCGTCATCGATAAACGTAACGTGCCCGGCCTCTTCTCTAAGGATTCTCTGATTAAAGTCGGCGAACATCCCAGCCAGGGCGGCGTTGAGCTGAGATAACTTTTCTTTCTGTTTGGAGTCAAGTCTGGCTCCGCGCCGAACGAACGAATCGTAGCGGTCTTTGATAAGACGCTTTTGGGCAACGGAGTAATCGTGATCCGCCTGACTCTCAAAAATTGCCTCGATCCGCTTAAACAGTTTTTCGTTTTGAGTGATTGAATCACCAAACTTTGAAAGCTTCGGAGCTACCGCCGATTCAATGTCCGGAATTGGACCAACGTTAAGGTTCCCAGAATGGACGCCAAAGATGGTTCGAACGCGGTTCAGCATTTCACCTGATTTCTCCAGGGCAACCAAGGTGTTCTCAAACGTTGGCGGCTCCGGGTTGTCGGCGATTCCTTGAATTTCTTCAGTCGCGTTTTGAATTGCAACATCGAAGGCGTCGAGGAATTCATCCGGATTAACCATTCGCCAAGGCGGAACGCCTCCGTAGGGTCCTATCCACGGCTTAAGTAACACTGATTGTTTGCTCATTTTCTGCTCTGGCTTCGGTTTTGGTTTAGTGGTTTGCGAGTAAAGGCTGGCTTGATCCGGTGCAACCATCGCGAATATCAAAATGGTTAGCAAAACAAATTTGGATTTGTAAAACATCTCTACCAAACCTTTCAGCTAATTAATGGATTTTCAAAAATCCATCCTAATGGTAACGCGACGTGTTCGCGAGGGAGCAGCGGCTCCAATGATTGACCAAAATTCGCAGCAGAAAGCGGCCCCAGCGTAATCACAGCCTCTCCGCAAAAGTTGCGCGCATACGCTACTTCAATGGATTCCGACATTTGATTGGCATCCCGGCGAGGCGGTGATTTTTTTGGAGACTGGCCAACAATACCCGGCCGTTTTGGCGCTAGCCGTGGACAATGGCGGTTCGTCCGTGGCTAGCGTCAAAAGGGCTAGGCTTGTCCCAAAACCGTCACTGTCGCCTTTTGCTCAGCGAAGTAGCAAGGAACGCATCCTTACGCAGTGGGAAGAGTGGAAACGCGCGGGGCGATGCCCACACGGTTAAACGAGCAGTGGAGGCGGTTCAAACACCAGTAAGCCGAGGAGGGCAAAGGACACTACGGTTCGATGCCGGTTCGTTTAACCGCGAGGGCATCGCCCCGCGCGTCATGTCGTAGTGACTTTAGGGACAAAGCCTAGAAAAATCACGCGAATCGCGGCGGCCAATGGCGGACCTGCGCAGCCTCGATACGAAATCGAGGAAAATCGGGAAGCGTCGAGGTTCCTCGCTGACGTGTCGGGTTACCATTGCGCTTGCGGTGGAAAAGCCACCACCTATCAAGGCGGGCTGAACGTGCCTGTTGTTCCAAGCGTTGAACCCCGAACGCTCTACACCGTATCGGCAAAAGCTTCCATGTCGGCTGCGTAACCCGCGATTCGCTCGGTCATCTTCCGCTTGGTTTCCGCCAAGTCACCGATTTCACCAGGAGCAACATAGGTAAACGTGTAGAATTTGACTTTTGGTTCAGTCCCCGATGGCCGCGCTGCAACGTAATTGCCTTCGATCCCAGTTTCGAAAATCAACACGTTACCCGTCGGACCACTGATGTCTTCCGTCTTTCCATCAGCGAAAGTCCGCTTGCCTGTCGAGTAGTCTTTAACCGAAACGACATCGATTCCGCCCAGCGATTTTGGTGGGTCGGACCGGAACTTAGCCATCAAGTTCTTCATCCGCTTCATTCCATCAGAACCTTCCATCCGAATATTGATCAGTTTTTCCTGATGGTAACCATGTTTCAAGTACAAACCATCCAAATGGTCGTGGAGTGACTTGCCCTGTGACTTAACCCAGGCCGCGAGTTGCGACATCAGCATGCAGGCGACCGCTCCATCTTTGTCCCGGCAATACTTACCGACCAGGAACCCGTGAGACTCTTCGGTACCGTAGATAAATTCATCGGGCCCTTGCTCGTCGACGACATTGCAGATCCACTTAAAGCCGACCAGATTATTGTCATGGCATATAACGTCATAAGACTCGCAAATTCGCTTGAGCATCTGCGTAGTAACCAGCGTCGTCACAACGTAATTGTTGCTGCTGAGATTGCCCGCCGCCTTGCGCTGACTCATCACAAAATCACCCAGCAACGCACACAGCTGATTCCCGTTGAAGGTTTTCCACTCACCCTTGCTATCCATCGAGACCGGCGCTGCGGCACCCATTCGATCACAATCTGGATCGGATGCCAAAATCAATTCGGCTCCAGTCGTTTTTGCATGATCGATAATGGCTTCGAACACGATCGCGTTTTCAGGGTTGGAAACGTGACCGGGAACATTTGGGAAATCGCCATCCGGTTTTTGATGTGGGCCGTAGATCTCGAGATCTTTGAATCCAACCTCGTTGAGCAACGATTTGACATTGAACTCGCCGACACCGTGAAGGGGTGAGAAAATGACTTTCAAATCTCGTGGGCCATCGAAGCTGTGCTTCAAGTGCTCCGCCATCAGGGCTTTGTCGACTTCTTCACGAATGATGTGAACTTTGCCCTCAGCAACCGCCTTCTCAAAATCAGCGCTGGGGATCGTATCCACTTTGTCGACTTTCTCGATCACCGCTTTGTCGTGTGGCGGAATCAATTGCGCGCCGTTGGACCAGTAGACTTTGACCGCATTGTCGCTTGGAGGATTGTGACTGGCTGTGACCATGATTCCACAATCGCAGGATTTGTAGCGGATCAGATACGAAAGCTCTGGCGTACTTCGGTAATCGTCAATGAAGTAAACCTCAAAGCCATTGGCGACCATCACGCTGGCACAAAGCTCAGCGAACTCCCGACTACGATGCCGAGTATCGTAGGCAATCGCAAATCGCCATGGACCGTCAGGTTTTACTTCCTTGATGTAATCTGCCAGGCCTTGAGCACTTTCGCCAATCGTCCGGGCGTTGATCGCGTTGGACCCAAACGGGTACATCATTCCGCGTCTTCCACCGGTTCCAAAAGGAATGACGGTCCAGAATACGTTGTCGAGTTCTTTCCATTTGCCTGAGTCGATATGCTCAGCAACATCTGCAGCGTACTGGGCGTATCGAGACTCGGTTAGCCAAACAGTAATGTTCTCCACGGCAGACTCGGTAAGATGCCCATCGGCGGCTGCGGCTTTGATTTTCGCAAGTGAGTCACTGAGGTCAAAAATAGTTGTGCTGTCGGACATTTTTTCGCCGTTGAGGGTAAAGCTATCGAAGAATAAGTATGAAGTTATGGGGTCAAAGTCACGATTGCCAGCAAAAACGCCGTTACAACCGAATTTGATTTTAAGACCGATGCGCAGATGGGTTCAAGCCCTTAGCAAACCATCCTGTACCGGAACACCACTACCTAACTCGCTACGAGTGATTGTTGCAAGACATTCTTTGAATTGTTCGGAGCGATTGCGAAAAGTTCTAACTGATCACTGACGACTTTGCCGGGCTTTTGAGGTCCATGGTTTCCAATTAAAATCGCTGGCTTGTTAGAAAAATGACAACCCGTTTCAAAACGAAGTGAATATGAACGAACCTATCATCAGCGTTTCCGGGCTTCGCGGAATTATCGGCGAAAGCCTCGACCCGATCCTTGCGATCAAATATGCCACCTCCTACGTTGGATTGCTTGAAGCCGAAGGACCGATCGTAGTGACACGTGATGGGCGGGCAACGGGAACGATGCTGGCCCAGGCGATCTGTAGCGGCCTCTCAGCGATTGGGCGCGATGTATTGTATGGTGACGTCGCGGCGACCCCAACGACGGGGATTTTGGTCCGCGAGCACCAAGCCGCTGGTGGCTTACAAATTTCCGCCAGTCACAATCCAGCTCCGTACAACGGGATCAAACTGTTTGAAGCCAGCGGGCGCGTGATTCCCGCTGACGCCGGAGAGAAAGTGATCGCGGCGTACCGTGACTATCATTTTAAAGTTGTCCCGCACGACAAAATTGGAAAGATCACGAATATCGAAGATACAACCAGCTCGCACCTGGCTGCCGTTTTAAAGACGATTGACGCGGATGCAATTCGCGCCAAAAAATTCAAGGTCGTACTCGATAGCCATCATGGTGCAGGTTCCATTCTTGGTCGACGCCTATTGGAAGAACTAGGCTGTGAGCTCCAATGTCTGGGAGATACTCCAGATGGCTTGTTCACCCGGTCCCCCGAGCCGACCGAGGTTAACTTAAAAGAAACGACCGCTGCAGCCAAGGGTTTTGGAGCCGACGCTGTGTTTTGTCAGGATCCCGATGCAGATCGACTGGCGATCATCGACGAAAGCGGAAATTACATCGGCGAAGAGTATACGCTTGCCATCACCCTCAATCATGCTTTGAAGTCACGCAGTGGGCCGGTCGTTATCAATTGTTCGTCCAGTAGAATGTCGGCCGACATCTGCAAGTCGCACGGGTGCGAGCTTCACTTAAGCGCCGTGGGTGAAGCCAACGTAACCAACAAAATGAAAGAGCTGGGTGCCGTCTACGGTGGCGAAGGCAACGGGGGTCCTATCGATCCTGAGGTCGGATATGTCCGGGACAGTTTTGTCGCGATGGCTCAGGTCCTCAATACGATGGCGGCGACCGGCAAATCAATCAGCGAACTTGCGGCTGAGATTCCGCGTTACGAAATCTGCAAGACGAAGATCGAAATTGATCGAGACAGGATTCCGGCACTTTATGAGAAACTCAAGGCCGAGTTTTCAGACGCCAAGCAGGGTACCATGGACGGTCTGCGACTCGACTGGGACGACAAATGGATTTTAGTCAGGCCCAGCAATACTGAGCCGATCGTCCGTGCGATCGCCGAGGCCAGTTCGATGGCCGACGCGAAGGCGTTGTGCGATGCAGCGGCAACCGCGACTAAAGGCCTGTGATTTTAGACGACGCAGAGGTTGTCCATTGAGGGCGGCTTTGGCATCCTCTGAGGCTACGATTTGGTTTTGAAGGTACAAGCATTATTAACATGAACATCTCATCCGCCTCCCTCGACCTGTCGAAGTTCACTAACACACGGCCGCGGGCAGCTCAGCTTACAACTTCGCAAAACCTCAACCATTTCATTGTGGTCACACTGGATCACAAAGTAGTTGCGATCGATGAAGATGGTAAATCCTGCTTCGAAGCCGAGCTGCCAGATTCGATGCGAACAGAAAATTTACTCGACATTCACTGCTACGGGACTTTTGTTGCGGTCGTCGAATGTCGTGGGCTAAATGGAATCGTATATCGGCTCGATCAGCCCGAGTGGCGAATGGAGCTTTCCAGAAAAGACTACCATTGCAATAACTGCACATGGGGAATCGGTTTTTTCGAACGCGACGACAAAGTTCATATGATTCATGCTACCAGATGGAATGGCTTGGACATCACTTGCCTTGAGTCCGCTCAATGTCTGACCTCGCGCGAGATCGACTACGAGACCCAATTGAATTATCTCGATTTTTTCCACAGCCGTTTGCACATCTCGCCTGACCAAAAGCATTTCATCAGCAACGGCTGGGTCTGGGCTCCGTATGATGTAATGTATCTGTGGAGTATTGACAACTTTCTGAAGACGTTTGAAAAGGGGCACGTCAATCTCAGCGCACTGGAGCGCAACGGTTACAACTGGGATCGGCCTTGCTGCTTTGTTGACAACGAGACCATTGCATGGGGGTACAACGCCCGGGAAGCTGGGTCTGATGTTGCACCGGACGACCAACCCACTGAATTAGTATTCCAAAATATTCACGACCAACAAATTGTTCGCCGCATTGGATTTGAAAATTTCGATTTGACGGGCGAAAAAGAAGCCTACGGACGGCTCTGGTACGATTTCCAAAACAAGCTTTACGTCTGTTCCTCCAATAGGCATTCGTCGACTGAACTTGTGGTTCAACCCCGGGGGACAACAATCGCAGATGCCGATGGTTCTGAGGTTTGGCGATCTTCACAAACAGCGGAGTTTGTTTCAACGGATCAAAATTTGATCGGTTTTTTGGTTGATAGCCGACTCGAACTTGTCCAATACGGTGCGTAGTCCCGCGAACCATGAAATTTCCTCGTAAGCAAGGAAGCAGAACAGCGCATTCCTCGCTGACGCTTCGGGTTTCCAATTGCGGAATAGCCTGCTCCTCGCTGACGCGTCGGGTTTCCTTCTAACGGGCACACCAACCTCGTAAGCAAGGAAGCGCGCATTCCTCGCTGACGCGTCGGGTTTCCCTCTAACGGGCACTTCCGCTACCATGATCCT
>CAYSQZ010000186.1:0-2345 GCA_964433035.1 uncultured Pirellulaceae bacterium
CCAGAATTGGTTGGAACACGTTCATCAATTTTATCTTTCGATTAAGTCGCGACCGACGTTAGACTCGTTTGGAATGCAAGCTACGTTTGGAGCATAGGTAAGGTATATAGTGACTATCCCCGGGGGTTGGTCGGGTTAGCTACAGGAACCACGCAAATTAATTGCTGAAAAACCTCGGATTTGCCCGATTTTAGGCGCCTTCACAGGCCCTAGCAGGTTTTTTAACACCGAATTTACCAAGAAAAATAGGCTCCTTGGTGTTTTCTTTGAGTGATTCCCGGACGAGAACGGACTGGTTATTCGGGCAGCTAAATGGCGTTCAAAGTGGAGTCAGTCCAGTACTTCCACTATCGTGGACTCTATCGAGGCTGCCAGACTTATAATTCCGTTAACGGGAGCATGTCATCGGGCAGGGTGCACTCCATTCTAAGCAAACGATCATGACCAACTCTGGGGACGAACAATTGACCTCACGTCATGACGCCACCGATGCGCGCTCAACAGCATCGGACTCGCAGCTTTTGCGAGCGATGCAAATGGGAGACAGTACTGCTTGGCAAGAGTTGTATCGGCGTTACCTGCCTTCCGCCTGGCGCCTCGCATGGCAGTTGGTGGGAGACCGCGAGGTCGCCGAAGACCTCGTGGCCGAGAGTTTGCTGGCACTGTGCCGAAAGGCTTCCGAGCTGGACCCGGAGTCGACAAAACTATTTGGTTGGTTGCGCGGTGTGATTCGTCACAAAGCGATGGATCATTTTCGTGCCAAAGCTCGCACTTCGGCTGCGATGGAATGCCGAGCCGACATTCAGTCAGAGATTGAACGAAATAGGCAGCATGCCAACCGGCCAGCAGCGAATCTTGAGCGTTCCGATCAAGCCACGGATGTCCTGGTTGTTCTCGATGAACTGGATGAAACCCAACGCCAATGTTTGGAATGGAAATATTTGGAAAAATTATCTGTGAGGGAAATGGCCGGGAGGCTCGACCTTACAGAAAAAGCAGTCGAGTCCATTCTGTATCGGGCACGACTTGAGTTTCGAGAACGATTTGAACGGCGAGAGCAAAACCACGATTCGACAGCGAACCACTTTCCCAAAAACCCCATCGAGCCTTCAAATAGGAGCTCGGTTCAATGAAACAAAATCAAAACAATTCGTCAAACCGAGAACCTTCGGACGATCAACGCGATGATGTCTTCATCCAGCAGCCCGGCCCAGCGGCTGATATTTTCAATATTTCAGGCCCAAGCCCGACCAGGTCTGTGAATTTCCAATCCCACGCGAAGTTGCTGGAAGAGCATGTCAATGTTGTTCCGCCCGATTCACAGTTCGTCAAGCGTTTATCGCAGCGACTGGACGATGAGTATAAATCGGTGATGGAGTCGACTGGCACGGCACGGAAAGTTGTCGGTTCCAACGGCATCGCAGGACAGCCACCGGCTACCGATGTTGTTTCAATCAGATCGGTTGATGACTCGGTCGCGAATTCGGAAATTCGATCTCGAAAACTGAGCCGATGGTTCGGTGGCGCAGTCGCCGCAGCGATTTTAATGGGTTTCTTTTTATTCTCGGCAGTGCAGCCACCGGCTTCATGGGCCGAAATGATTAAAGCGCTCAAGGCGGCGCCCTGGGTTCAGACTGATTCGGGGCGAACGAGTAGTTGGATCTCGGCTTCCAATCAGGTGCTCGCGCGGCGAGAAGTCGGTCAGACGATCTTCGAGTCTCGGCAAGCAGGGTATCTCAATTTTGTTCGTCAGGACGATCGGATTTATCAATCCCAACCCGAACAGAATTGGCAACCTTTAGAAAAACAGTTGATCGCTTGGTTGGCCGACAGTGCGGATCCCGCGATCGACCCCAAAGTCGATTGGTCCATCGTTTCTGAGTCGGCTCAATACGTTGACGACTCAGCGGGGCGCTGGTTGAAGCTGGCGGTCGTGTTCCAATCCGCCGCACCAAAAACTCAAATGTTCACCGCGATTTTCACTATCGATCCTGAGTCAAAGATGCCTGTTTCCTGCGACGTTCGGGAGGGGGCGTTTCGCGTTGTTGATATCAAGCAGGGGGATGGTTGGCAATCGGTCAGTTTCGATTATCCGGTTGATGGTCCGGAGGACATCTTTGATCTAGGCGTTGCTTCAAATACTCCAATTATCATGGTTGCTGCTGATTCCAAAGTCGGCTCGATTGGTACGAATGTTGTTTCTAACCAGGGCGAGTTGGCCATGCGGGCCGGAAAGGTGAAAGAACTCGCGGTGGAGAAGAAGCCAGAAGCCAAGAAAGAGCCGGTCTCGATTGAGTCAGTTTCAGCAGATCCTGTTTCAGTAGATCCTGTTTCAGTAGATCCTG
>CAYSQZ010000186.1:2445-9377 GCA_964433035.1 uncultured Pirellulaceae bacterium
AGATCCTGTTTCAGTAGATCCTGTTTCAGTAGATCCTGCTTCGCTTGAGCCAGTTTCGGCTCCCGTGGCATCGACGATTCCGATCGTACCCATTCCGTCATCTTCCAGCGCGATGACTTCGCGAATCGATCAATTGGTTGAGGAGCTGTGGCTCGAAAAAGAAGTCACGCCAGCCGAGCGGATCAACGATGAAACGTTTTTGCGTCGGGTTTATCTTGACGTAATTGGTCGCGTCCCAACGATTGCAGAATACGACCAGTTTTTTGAGCTTGCTCGTGAGACTCGACGCAGTGAGTTGATTGACGAATTGCTTGATAGTCGTGAACACGCGCTGCATATGGGCGGGATTTGGAAACGTGTGCTGGTTCCAGATGACGAAACCGCGATTTCTCGTCTGGGTGGTTCTGGCAAGTTAGAGCAGTGGCTGTCGGACGCGTTTGCCGAAAACCTGCCTTACGATGAACTGGTAAAACAACTATTGCTGGCCGAGGGGCGAGTCAACGAGTCCGGGCCGCTGCTGTTTTATGCCGCTGCCAAGATGAATGCCGAAGAACTGGCCGCGCGAACATCACGGACTTTTCTTGGGATGAGAATGGAATGTGCCGAATGTCACGATCACCCATTCGATCACTGGTCGCAGGAGGATTTCTGGAGTCTGGCCGCCTATTTTGCGCAGATTTCTCGCCCGCAAGGCAAAATTGAAATGGTTAGCCCGGTGTTGCGTGTGCGCGATGCGGATTTTGGAAGTGTCAAGCTTCCAGAAACCGATATTGTGGTTGAGCCAAAATTGCCTGTCAGCCTTCACGGTGGCCATGGCATGACTCAGGCGGACATTGACGAATTGAAAAAAGCGGAAGTCACCGGCGGTTCGCGGCGAGAGCAATTGGCAGCCTGGATTACTCATTCCAAAAACAGTCATTTTGCCCAGGCGACTGCAAACCGGATCTGGGGGCACTTGTTTGGACAAGGCTTGGTTGATCCAGTGGACGATATGGGTGGGCATAATCTTCCGGCCAGTCCTCAGTTGTTGAATCAACTTGGACGCTACTTCGTGCAGTCGGATTTTGATCTTCGAGAACTGATGCGAGTCTTGCTTAACAGCCGAGCTTATCAGTTGTCGAGCGAAAACGACAAGGAAGCAAGTTCGCGCGACGTGCAGTATTTCGCTCGGATTCCGCTTAAGCCACTGACGGCCGAGCAGCTTTTCGATTGCCTGTCCACCGCGACGGGACGAACTGATTTAAGTCAGCAAGTGGACGCTCCGGTCCAGTTCGCAATCTCCCCCAATGTTGACCGGTTTTCCGACCCGGGACGGGCCGCCTTTTTGGCTCAATTTCGTACTTCGATTGATCAGCGGACGGATTATCAAGCCGGAATTCCACAAGCATTAACGTTGATGAACGGCCCGATGATCGCTTCGGCGACAAAGGAAGGCCCGAAAGGGATTTTGAAGAGTCTGTCAGCACCATTTTTTGATGACCAAATGCGAATCGAAAAATTGTTCATCTCGGCACTGAGCCGAAAACCAACCGAACAAGAGCAAGAACGATACGAGAAACTTTTTGAAGAACTACCGACCGAAGCCAAGAGCGATCTGTTGGGCGATGTGTTGTGGGTATTAATCAACAGCGCTGAGTTCACGATGAATCATTGATCCAAGTGTAGCGCGAGCGAAATGTAGCGCCAGTGGGAAACGAAACGATGTCGGGACGATCGAAAAGCTTTTCAGTAATGACTCAGTTGGAAAACAGTTAACGTTAGTTAGTAACTGGGGAAAATCATGCATCGAAGAATGTGGTTAAAGTCAGCGGCAGCCGGTGTCTGTACCGTCAGCGCCAGTGGATGGTTGCCGGCGTTGGCCAATCGGGTCGCCAATGATCCGAACCGTCGTCGGCATTGCATTGTGCTGTGGATGGGCGGCGGTCCCAGTCAGATGGATACCTTCGATTTGAAGCCCGATCACGAGAACGGCGGCGAGTTCAAAGAGATCTCCACCAACGTTGCCGGCATTCGCATCAGCGAACACTTGCCGCAGTTGGCAAAACATGCTGACAAGCTGGCGATTGTTCGCAGCCTGAGCACCAAAGAGGGTGATCACACGCGCGGCACGCACTTGATGCAGACGGGGCAGTCACCGATGGGCGCGATCAACTACCCCTCGATGGGAGCCGTATTGGCTCGCGAGTTGGGGGATAAAGATGATGCGCTGCCAAATTTTATCAGCGTCGGGCAGGGAAGGTTGTTTTCTGATTCTTCAATGGGATCGGGGTTCCTTGGGCCTCGCTACAGTCCGCTGCGAGTCACCGGGACCGGCGGTGCGTTTCAACGACCAGGTGGCGAGACCGAGCAAGCCGGCGCAGCGAATTTCGCCAGCATGAACATTCCAGGTTTGAAGCCGCCACCGGGCATCGATGCTAAGCGCATGGCTCGGCGATTGGAGTTGTTGAAGCAACAGCAGCAATCGTTCATTGGTCAACATGTTTCGTCGGCAGCGCTGGCTCACAAAACGGTTTACCAAGGAGCCGTTCAATTGATGAATGGTGACCAGGCGGCGGCGTTTGATTTGTCCAAGGAACCTGAAAAACTTCGACGAGAATACGGCGAGGGAGTGTTTGGGCAAGGCTGTTTGCTGGCCCGGCGTTTGGTTGAACATGGCGCGGCTTTTGTCGAGGTGAATCTTGACAGTTCAACGACCGCCAGTGTCGGCTGGGATACGCACTCCAACATTTTCGAATCAGTCAAGTCGCTGTCCGAGGAACTGGATGCTGGCTGGGCGACATTGATGCGGGATCTGAAAGATCGGGGTTTGTTGGAATCTACCACGATTTTGTGGATGGGAGAATTCGGACGAACGCCAAAGATTAACAGTCAGGGTGGACGAGACCATTTTCCTCAGGCGTGGACCTGCGTGCTCGGTGGCGGCGGTGTCGCCGGCGGTCAGGTTTATGGACGAACCAGCAAAGATGGTATGCAAGTCGAAGAGAAAAAATGTGGCGTGGGTAACGTGCTGGCGACCTTGTGCTCAGCCCTTGGCGTTGATCCTTCGTCTCAGCATGAAACAAATACCGGGAGACCCGTTGCGCTCGTTGACGACGAACCAATCGAAGAACTTCTGGCATGAACAAACCGCAATCTCTCATTACCACAAAAACATTTCACTTTTACCAACGATAATTTTGTTTGCTCCATTCGAAAGTTTGAAACTTGCATCCCGCCATCGCGGTCGGCGACTTTGCCTCCATTTTATGGTCGCCGCCGCGTGGTTGGGAATTAATGCCGTTGCAATTGCGCAGACGGATCAGTCATCAGAACGATTGCGAGTTCCGATACGTGCGTTGAAAACGACTCAGGCTCAAGAGATGATCATCAATATTCCTGGGTATGTCAGCTCAAGGCCTTCGCTCAAACCATTGGACCACTACCAGAAAAGTCGACTGGGGCGTTGGGAGGTGGAACGCGATGTGGATTCAGGTGATCCCGTAATTGGGGTCGAGTTGAAAACGCCTGCGGGTCCGATTCGAATTCGATACGAGGTTATGTTCGACGGAAAGCCGTTTCGCGAAGAACGCGAAAATACTATCGACGATCTAATGAAAATTGCTCGAGGCGAGGAACTGGATGAAGAAGCGGACGGTCAATCCAATGCGAAAGCTCGCATGATTGCCTACGCCAAGTCCCGTGGTAAGCGGGCGACGCGTCACGAACTTCGGCGTCGTGTGGCAGATTTTGCAGGCGGCCCAGCACTGTTACGGACGTCGAGCGATTTGTCTTCGGATCGAAAAGAAACTCATATTCTGTTCGCGCTCTTGGATACGAATGAAGATAGCGTCATTTCAAAAAACGAATTGACGGAAGTTGAAGCGATCTTTGATCGCTGCGATTTGGATGTCAACAACCGTGTCGACCTGATGGAACTTCACTCAAGGCTCAAGCCACGATCCGCCAGACGTGTAAATAGCGGCAACGCCGTCAGCTGGCAGCAATGGGATGCGATTGGCTCCGAACACATTGACAACCTGAGCGTCAAAGTCACATTCAACGAGTCCGAAGCCAAGTCGAACCAACTGTTGGATAACTGTGTTCTGGTGGATCCGTGGAAGAAACAGACAGCAGAAATGGTTCGGCTTGAGCAACGGGAATCGTGCGGTCAGGCAATTTTGTTGTCACACCCGACAGTGACCATCGCCCTGACCGCTGCAGAGGAAACGGTAACCGAAGGCAAAGCGACCGGTCAGGTCTCTGTTGGAGTCCTGGCAGAGGGCAACACTTTATTTCGACATCTTGATCGGGACGGGAACTGGGAACTCAGTCGAACCGAATTCAGGAAGTCCCGTGATCGAATCTTTGAACTTGATCGGAATAATGACGAACAGGTTGATGTCAGTGAGCTGCCAGTTCTGCTGCATGTCACCATCGCTCGTGGCGCGGTGGCGCACCGTTCGCTGCAAGAGTACGTGACGTATGTGCCGTCGGTCCGTGGCCCAAAAGGTGCGCTTAAAAAGCTGACGCCGCCAGGTTGGTTTGTCAGTATGGATCAGGATGGCGATCGCATGCTTACTCGAGACGAGTTTCTGGGTGGCCGCGACGCTTTTGATAAACTTGATAAAGATGAGAATCAACGGTTGTCCGTGGAAGAGGCTAAGAGTTCTCAAACAGAGTAGCGGCTCAAAATTCATTTCAAAAAAACGAAACACAATAACCTTCTTGCAAGTACGAACATCATGAGCGATACCAATCACCCAAGCGCGAACCATCATCCTCGCTTAAACTCAAAATCTGAGGCAGTAATGAACCATTCAAAGTCGGTCATCACAGAAAACTCATCTCCTGAGGAAGTCGAGCAGGCGGTCGCTCAAATCCATGACGACTATCAATTGTTTTGCGAGAAGTTGGGTGAAACCATTGTTGGTATGGAGGACGTGATTGAGCAGCTGATGATCGCCATGATCTGCCGTGGCCACTGTATTTTGCAGGGAATGCCGGGTCTGGCTAAAACGCTGTTGATTTCGCAGATGGGTAAGATGCTTGATCTGAGTTTCAATCGAATTCAGTTTACGCCCGATCTGATGCCGGCGGACATCACCGGTAGCGAAGTTTTGCAGGAGGATCGTTCAACGGGTAAACGCGAGCTTCGGTTTATCAAAGGTCCGATATTTTGTAACTTACTGTTGGCTGATGAGATCAACCGAACGCCTCCCAAAAGTCAAAGTGCATTGCTCGAAGCGATGGAAGAGCGGCAGGTGACGATTTCGGGAGAATCTTATCCGATGGCGAACCCCTTCTTCGTGCTGGCGACACAAAACCCCATCGAAGTAGAAGGAACGTACCCGCTTCCGGAAGCTCAGTTGGACCGCTTTCTGTTCAAGATCATCATTGATTATCCGTCGCGGGACGACGAGAAGGAAATCTGTCGTCGACAGGTTTCCAGTTTACGCCCAGAGACTCAACCCGTGATGGACGCGTCCCGATTGGTTCAAATGCAGACTCTTGTTCGCGAGGTAATCCTTGGCGATTCGGTTTACGAGCTTGCCCTGGATCTAGTCCGTGGTTCACGGCCAGACGAGGGTCGCTTGCCCGATAGCTTGAATGGCATGGTTCAGTATGGCGCAGGTCCGCGAGCGACGATCGCGTTGTTGATGGCGGCCAAAGCCCGCGCGATTTTGAACAAGCGCGTTCACGCGACGACGGATGATCTAATCGCGGTCGCTAAACCGGTGCTTCGACACCGGATGGTGCCGACCTTCAATGCGGAAGCATCTGGGGTCGATGTCGAGCAGATGATCGACGAATTAATCACTTCCGTTGTTTAGCCTTTCGGTGGGCAGGTTTTCAGCCTGCTCTTTATTGAAACTCCAATGACCGATCGTTGGGAAACTTGACTTAACTTAACAATGTCAAATCGCGTTCAAAATTTCGTGAAGTCAATGAGCCAAAGGGATGGCAGTTCCGAAGCGGCGGACGCCGTGCAGGCTGCAGATCCTCCGGCAGGTGAGTTGCTCGACCCAAGTGTGTTGTCCAGCATTGGAGGGATGGATTTTGTTTCTCGCGTGGTGGTGGACGGAACCATGTCGGGGATCCATCGTTCCAGTCACAAAGGTGGTTGCAGTGAGTTTGAAGATCATCGACCGTATGTCAATGGTGACGAGCTTCGGCATATTGATTGGCGGCTGTTTGCTCGCCGCGATCGTTACTATGTCAAACAGTTCCGCGACGAAACGAATCTCCAGGGTTGGTTGGTGATCGACACCAGTGGTTCGATGCGATTCGGGATGTCAACGATTTCAAAGTTTGACTATGCCCGAACCGCCGCGGCGTGTCTGGCTCGGTTGTTATTAAAGCAACGTGATTCCGTTGGCCTGTCGATGCAGGGAGCTGAGCGCACGAGCTTCCTTCCTGCCAGGACTCGGTCCAGTCATTTTCAAATGGTATTGCAGCAGCTGACTCAATCGCAGCCTTCGGGTGATGTTGGCATCGAGGCTGCGTTGGAAATCTTGTCTCAACGAATCACGCGACGAGGCATGGTGTTGGTGTTTTCAGATTGTTTTGCCGAGGTTGATCCGTTGGTCAAGCGACTGAAGCAACTTCGTGCCCGAGGTAACGATGTGATGGTCTTTCAGGTTGTCGCGCCCGAGGAGGTCACGTTCAATCTTCGTGGTAATGGGGAGTTTATCGATCTCGAACGGTCAATTCCCTCGGTTCAGGTGGATCCGGCGAGAATTCGATCGGCCTATCGGTCAAGCTTTCAACGACACATGCGGCAATTGGACGAGAAACTGCGGATGACCGGTTGTGATCGAGTCGTCATGACGACGGACCAGCCGCTATCGGATGTGTTGTCGAAATTTTTGATGCGACGTCAATCGTTGTATGGCAAAGGGAAGTAGATTCGAGAAATGAAGAATGGCGCTGTCAAAGAGTAGCGTCTGCAAGAA
>CAYSQZ010000187.1:0-9346 GCA_964433035.1 uncultured Pirellulaceae bacterium
CAGTCGGCGAGATGATTGAAGGCAAACAGCTTCGCCAATGGCATTTTGATCTTCAGGGAAACGAAGTCAAACTTGATTTTGCCGATCGGGTTCACCAAGATCCCTGGCCACTTCCGCAACCGATCGATCGCGAAGGTTACCACACCGTCGAGAACAGCCATTACTACTGGTCGTCTGGATTGATGGATTGGCTCAACGTCGAATCGGCGATTCAGGAATTTGGAATCAAAAGCTCGATCAAAACTGATCGCCCAATACGGATTTTGGACTTCGGTTGTTCCAGCGGTCGAGTGCTCCGTCATATTCTGGCTTTTGGAGGAGACCAATATGAAATCTGGGGAGCCGATCTTGGTCACGAGAATATCGAATGGATGAAGCGGCATCTGCCCAACGACATCAAGTCATTTAGCAACACCACAATTCCGCATCTACCGATCTCTGATCACTACTTCGACGTTGTAACTGGGTTTTCGGTCTTTCCGCATTTCGAGTATCTCTCAGACGCATGGCTTTTGGAGCTTTGCCGTATCACGCGGCCCAACGGATTGCTGTACATAACGATTGCGAATGAAGCGACGTGGCTCGATTCGGTCAACCGTGAATCAACACTCAACTATTTCGCGCGGACCAACGAGATCCCAGGCAATGAGCCGTTGACCAAAGAAAATTTTGAAACCATTTTTGATGGCCCATTATGGCTTCGACGAACCAGTACCGAAGACACGTTCAATTGTTACATCTGGCACAAGAACGAATTCATTGAGAAAAACTGGTCGAGATTCGTGAGCGTTCATCGAATCGTAGACTTTGCCCATTTGCGCCATCAAGCCGTCGTTCTTGCGGAACCCACGCACGTACAATGACGGGATCATGAAAGCCGACAGAAAATGGAAGGCCATGTCGTCTTCGATCGAAAAACGGAGGTATTGGCAAATTAACTCGCGTCGTTTCGACAGTCGACATTTGCGAGTTCAAAACCTATGATCATGGGATTGAATTTTAGGTAAAGGACTCCAGTGGCGCTCAAGAAAAACGAGATACATCAAGGCGACTGTATCAAGCAACTTGCCAAGCTCGATGAAGGCTGCGTCGATTTGGTTTTTGCAGATCCGCCGTTCAATATTGGCTATGAATACGATGTTTACGATGACGCTCAGTCGACAGAGGATTATCTTGGCTGGTGTCGCCAGTGGATCAAAGGCGTCCACCGCGCGCTAAAGCCCGATGGCACGTTTTGGTTGGCGATTGGCGATGAGTATGCGGCTGAGCTAAAAATTGAAGCTCAAAAAGCTGGCTTCCATTGTCGCAGTTGGGTTATCTGGTACTACACCTTTGGCGTCAATTGCGTCAACGGATTCAGCCGATCCCACACCCACGTGTTTCACTTTGTCAAAGACAAAAAGAACTTTACGTTCAACCGAATCAATCCTCAGATCAGAGTTAAGTCTGCCCGTCAGCTTGTGTACGCAGACAATCGAGCCAACCCCAACGGTCGCCTTCCTGACAACACCTGGATCACACGGCCTCAAGACGCGCCGTTGAGTTTCAGTCCCAGCCATGACACCTGGTACATTCCTCGCGTCGCCGGGACGTTTAAAGAACGCGAGGGCTTTCACGGTTGTCAAATGCCCGAACAGCTACTGGCCCGGATCATTCGTTCTACCAGCAACCCGCAAGACCTTGTTTTGGATCCCTTTGGCGGAAGCGGAACAACGTTGTGCGTTGCCAAAAAACTGGCCCGGCAGTGGATGGGATTCGAACTCTCGACTGATTATGTCAAATTCGTCAAAGAGCGTTTGGCCCGAACATCGATCGGCGATCCAATCGATGGCCCTGAAGATCCTGTCGAAAGCGCTCCCAGCACCGCTAAGGGAAAGCGTCGAAAAAAACCCTTCAACGAGGATACTGAAAAAGCCGTCGTTGAAGCTTATCGAAAATCCGGTGAAGGATTCCCGGCTGACTACATTTTGTGTGACAAAGATTTGAACAAAGCGTTCATCAAAGAGTGTCGCGGCCACGGAATCGGCGGCAGCGCAACAATTTGGAATCGTTATTTGCTGCAGCTTCGCAAGTCAGGAAAACTACCCAAGTCGACCAAACGTCCCACAAAAATATCTGCAGAGGAAATGAGTCGTTATGGGTTTGCCAGCGAAGTCGCTTGGCGGTTGCTCTCGATCGACTACCGAAAAACGCTTGACGATATCTTTTGTTCTCCGGATTTTGCAGCGGAGTTTGATCGCTTGGCGACGCTTTATGGGCCCGAGGAGATAACGTCGACCGAGTATCGTCGAGCCGCGATTTCGATTCGCAAACGAACCAAGCCTGCCAGAATCGCAGCTCAAGAACAGCTCGATCAATGGTCGCGTAAAAAGCTCCAGCGGATTGCTTTGGAAGATTGTTTAAACTCAAAATATGAGTGCCCCGGCGTGTTTGTGGTGTCCAATGACGACGCAGGAATTTACGCAGGCGAAAGCGAAAATATCCGGGAGCACCTGGAGCTGTTTCGCAACAATCAAAACTGGCAGCGGCTGAGTCCAGATTCGATCTACGTGCAGCGCGCCCAAAAGAGCTTTACTGAAAAATACGCGATGAAATCCGGACTGGTTTGGCGTGCCAGTCCATTGCTCAACTGTCGGCTTTGGGTTTCCGATTCAGAACTTCCCAACTGATCAGTTCCTACCGATTCAAAACAGGATGACCATGCTTAGTGACAGGCTTATCGTTGCATCTTTTGTGCTGGTGACGTTGATGATTGAGCTTGGTAGTCCATTGGATGCCCGAGGTCAGGAAAAAGAAGAGATCAAGCTCCAAGAGATTAAGCTCTGGCCTGACGGGCTTCCTGCTGGCTCGGTCGTGATGGATCCTGAAAAGGTGAAAAAGCTCAAAGCCAAAGAAGTGGAACGTTCTGATGGGCGCAAATATTATGTCGACTCTCCTGCTTTGACCGTCTTCCAAGCTCCCGAGGTCGATTCCAACGGCTGTGCGGTCGTGATCTGTCCCGGCGGTGCCTACAACGTTTTGGCCTGGCAGAAGGAGGGCGTTGAGTTGGCTCAGTGGTTCAACTCGATCGGTGTGACCGCGTTCGTTTTAGAATATCGAGTTCCCAGACGTATCCCGGACAAGATTCATTGGGAGCCGATGCAAGACGTTCAACGCGCGATTCGATTAGTCCGGCAATACGATACGAAGTATGGAATCGACTCCAACCGAGTTGGCGTTCTGGGCTTTTCTGCCGGTGGTCATTTAGCGGTCATGGCCGGTGTTCAATATGAAACCAAGTGCTACGAACCAGTTGATCATGTGGACAAACGGTCCGCGCGTCCTAATTTTATCTGTCCCATCTACGCGGCTTATTTGGCAGACGGTTATAAGGATGACAAAGCTGAGTTGGGCGAGCTGATAACGGTTACCAAGGACACGCCGCCGACATTTATGGCGGCTGCCTGGGATGACAAATTTCGGGGAGCCCAATCGGCACTCTTGTTTTCGCGGCTGCGTGAGCACAATGTTCCAGCGGAGTTGCATGCTTATTCCAAGGGCGGTCATGGTTACGGGATTCGAAAATCGGAAAACCCCGTTTCCAATTGGCATCATCATCTCGAGGCTTGGCTCAAGGTGTCAACATTTCTTACGCCAGGCAGTCCGGGGTCAGAGCAAGAGCCGGGGCAAGAGCAAGAGCCGGGGCAACAGCCAGAGCAGTAATCGATGGAATCGCCGACCCAAATCAGAAACCGCATTCGAGCATCTCGCCGTGCTTTGGATCCGGAAGTCCGCTTGGCCAAAAGCGTTGAAATCTGCAATCGTTTGGCGGAGTTGGATTCGTTTAAATCGGCTCGACATGTCGCGGCCTATCTGGCGTTTGATGGCGAAGCCGATCCAATGGAGCTAATGATCTCGTCGGTTGATCGGGGTAAGCATGTTTATCTTCCTATCATTGTTGGTCAATCAGAACCGCTTGTGTTTGCTCCCTGGACGCGTTCGACGACACTAGTGAAAAACCGATTCGATATTTTGGAGCCGGAGGTAGATCAAGCTGACTTGATCACGGCTGACAAGCTGGATTTAGTCGTTTGCCCGCTGGTTGCGTTTGACGAAACACTCAACCGGATTGGCGTCGGCGGCGGCTACTACGATCGGACGTTTGCGTTTGTGAACCAGGCTGCCGATGACAAGCAAGTCCAGTTGGTTGGGTTCGCGTTTGAGCTTCAAAAGCTCGATTCCATTGAGCCCAAACCGTGGGATGTCCGACTCGATGCGGTCGTCACTGAATCTCAAGGTTATACGTAGGTTTCTCGGTTTCTTAAACCGAACTCAATTAAACCGAACTCAATCGAATCTAACTAGGCACTGTTCCCCGTAGTGGACGAGGTTACGAGTGCTGCCTGCGCACTACTTGTGGAAAAGGGACTCGTACGTAACCTCGTCCAATTCCCAAACTCAGGCCTTGAAACCGCTCCAAGTTCTAGACAATCTGAGCTGTTAGAATCAGCACAGATTAAATTAAGATAGCTGTAAATGAAAATCGTTTTTGAAACATCGCTTGTAAGAGTACTGCTAGTACTGCTGTTTTTCGCACTGCTGTTTTTCGCATCGCCAAGTCATGCACAATTGGTCCATCCCGGAGGGTGGCATACTCAAGCAGACTTAACCGTCATACGGACCAAAGTAAACGCAGCAGCAGAACCCTGGATAACTGGCTGGAACGCGGTAAAAGATAAACGTCCAAGAGCAAATTACAAAGCAGATGTAGCTCGTGTCGTTACCGACAAGTCTGCCTTATCTAGGCAAGGACATATCTCGTATCAATTGGCGATGAAGTGGGTTGCTACAGGCGATCAAAAATATGCAGACGCGGCCATTGGTGTTATTGATCAATGGGTTGAAACCGTCAAAGCTTTTGAAGTAGAAGGGCCGACTTTAGTACTCAGTACCGCCGCCGGTCACATGGCTCAAGCTGCCGAAATTCTTGCCCACGGTTTTGATGGAGAAGCAGGTTGGGCTCCAGCGAAAGTCAAAGCAGCTCAAGCTTGGTTTAAAAGCAGAGTTTATGACAGGTGGACCAATACAGGCCGCGCGCGTTCGGCTAATTGGGGGACATCCTGTATTGGCGGAAATATGTCCATGGCAGTGTTTTGTGACAATCCAAAGATGTTAGAGGAGCAGGTCAACGCATACAAATTTGGCTATCGAGACACAGCTGATGGTTGTGCGGGGGTTGCCCAATACATATTTAGCCCAACTGGCCAGGCTTTTGAAAGTTGTAGAGATCAAGCACATGTTCAAGGTGGTATTGGGCACTTGGTCGAGGCGGCGCTAACTGCATGGAACCAGGGATTGGATCTGGTTCGCTATGCGGATTATCGTTTGGTTGCCGGCGTAGAATATCACGCGAAGTACAACGTTGGTCACGACGACGTGCCTTGGACGTCAAAGATATATAACCCCTGTAACAATCGAATATTAGGCGACGCAAACAAGATTAGCGCAGAACAACGAGGCTTCGTTTCGCCAATCTACTTTATGTGTAACAAACTTTTCACGCAGGCGGGACAAGCCCACCCATATACGGATGAAGTAATAGCACACCCCAAATATCTCCCGGAGTTTTCCAACACCTCTCATCCTGGAATGGGTCAATTGGCTTTTGCTGTACCGCTTAACTTTGTTCCCGATCCGAGTAAAAAGTACTACATTGAGTCGCCGATCCACAAACTGAGAATCGCGGCTACCGGCGAGACAAGCGCTCCCTTTACCACTCCAATATCGACTACGGGCGAGCAAGTCGAATGGGTTTTTGTTGCCAAGGGTAAAGACACTTGGCATATTCAACTGGCAGCCGGAGGAAAGTCGCCTCAACTTCGCGCTTCTCGAAGCAAAGGAAAAGCCAACATGCGAACCGCCAAAGGAAGCAACTCCCTGACTTACTTTAATTTCACGCCCGGGTCGCTACCTAACACCTATGTGGTCACGCCACCTGACGTCGGCAAAAAACGCCCCCTCCGCCTCCACGTCGATGCCAAGGGAGTTGTCAAATTCGTGTCCAGAACGCAGGCCGAAGATTGGGAGTCCTTTCGGTTTATTGAAGTTCGGTGAGTGGTGCGAACCCCGACGAGGCTGACATTTTTTTGGTAGCCCGACGCGTAAGCGAGCAATCGTGGGATCATCGAGGCTCCTCGCTGGCTAAGAAATCCCACGGATCGCCGAAAGCTGTTACTGCGCTTATGGTAACCCGAAACGTAAGTGAGGGATCCTCGCTCACGCTTCGGTTTACCAATTAAGCGCGCCGGCTTTAACCGGAATCGTTCGGGTTTGAGGTAGTTCATTTCCGCCTAAAGGCGGGACTACAAACAAAGAATCACAGCTCTACCTGTGGGCGGCCAGTTTCGCGGCTAAACCTACTGCTGCGATCAGACTTGAAACGTCCGCTTTTCCTTGCCACGCGATATCGAGCGCTGTACCGTGATCGACGCTGGTTCTTATCAACGGAAGTCCCAGCGTGATGTTGACACCTGTGTCGAAGTTGAGCGCTTTGAAGGGAATCAAACCCTGATCGTGGTACATGCAAATGTATCCGTCGGTTTCTTCACGTCGCCAAGGCAGAAATGCCGTGTCTGGCGGAATGGGATTGCTAATCTCAATTCCCTGTTTGATCGCGGCATCGACGGCCGGTTGGATGATAGTTTCTTCTTCGCGGTTACCGAACAAACCGCCTTCGCCTGCGTGGGGGTTGAGACCCAACGTCGTCAATTTCGGTTTGCGTCCGCAGATTCGAGTTAGCGCTTCGTTGGTCAACTGGATGACTTCCAGAACAAGTTCCGTCGTCAACATCGCCGGGACTTCATCGTATCCAACATGGGTCGTGACCAGGCTACAACTAAACGCCGGCGCGGTCATCATCATGCAAAACCGATCGGTGCCAGCTCGTTCAGCGAACAACTCGGTGTGTCCGGGAAACTTGATCCCGGCGGCTTGCCAAGCTTCCTTGTTAATCGGCCCGGTGGCGACAGCGTCGACCTGCCCAGCCAACGCTGCGTCAATGGCGTGATTAATAAAATCAAACGAAGCCTGACCGGTATCTCGATTGACAGTTCCCGGAGTGACCGCCCCGTCAGACAGCTTGGCAAGATCAACAACCGTCGGCCCAGTGGTTTGGATAAGTGTTTTGATCGAGGCAAGATCAATAACGTTTGCCTCCAGCGGCAAGTTCAATTTTTGGCTACATCGGTTGAGAACAGTTGAATCTCCAAACACAACTGGATTGCAGGTTTGGTTCACACCTTCATCTGACAATAGTCGCAAGCAAAGTTCTGGACCGACGCCGGCTGGGTCGCCCATCGTGATCGCAATCCGGGGAAGTTTCAAAGAGTTGTGCCTGTGTAAAAGTTAATGACTTCTAAAGTGAATTAACGAGTGAATTAATGAGTCATCCAGTTAACCAAACTTAGCAAGTATTGTTGGTAATTGACAAGCAAAGTAAGTCCGACGGTGCCCTACAAATGGACTCAAAGCAATGGATCTAGATCGGTACGTTCACAATGCCTTCCAGATCGACGGGTTTGGAATGTTGCTTCCCACATGGATTTAAGCTTGTAAAAATACAGGACTGGAGCTTTAAGTTGGCGCGTTGGAGTGTTAGCATGGATTTTTCGATATTCCACTGGCCAGTCAACTCAAAGAACTCCATGTCTGAAAATAAAATCGACAATCTAGACGGACAAGCCGAGTCTTCCGTCATTCCAAAAAAGTTTCTCTTTCCATTTATTCTGGTGACCTGTTTGTTCGCGTTGTGGGGCTTCGCCAACGACATCACCAATCCATTGGTTGCGGTTTTTAAAGACGTATTTGTGATTAGCAATGCGCAAAGTGTTTGGGTGCAATGGGCGTTTTATGGTGGCTATGCGACGATGGCGTTGCCAGCGGCTATGTTCAACCGCAGATTTTCCTACAAGTCGGGCATCATCGTTGGTTTGTTGTTGTACGCAACTGGGGCTTTCCTCTCGATTCCTGCGGCCTCCAATGCAAACTTCAATCTGTTTATCGTTTCGCTCTACGTGCTGACATTCGGATTGGCATTTTTGGAGACCACGGCCAACCCTTACATCCTTTCCATGGGTTCTCCAGAAACAGCGACACGGCGTCTCAATCTGGCCCAGGCGTTTAATCCGATCGGTTCGCTGACTGGAATGTTTATCGCCGGAACGGTGATTCTTTCTACGATTCAAGTCGAAGATTTCAAAAACGATGTTAGCGCTTATCAAGCTGAATTGCGTCCGTCGCAAGTTGAAGAAAAACAGGAACACAGCATCCTTCCTTTCCTCAAGTCCAAAGAGCGCGAGCGAGCCAATGATCCCAACGTCAAAGCCTACGTTGAGGGTTTGGGAGAAGAAGAAACCAATGCCTTGAAGGATTACAAGGATGGCAAGATTGAATCGTTCATGGGAATGACGCATTCAGAGATGCAAAAACGAGATCTAAAAATTGTTTCAATGCCCTACATGATTATTGGTTTCGTCGTTGTGGGGGTGATGTTGATATTTTTGTTGACCAAAATGCCTGACACCAACGTTAAGGATGATGTTAAGCCGAAGGATGAGAGTTTCACGGCTTCAGTTAGTCGTTTGTTTTCCAACCCAAGGTATGTTGGCGGGGTCATTGCCCAAACGTTCTATGTTGGAGCTCAGATTATGTGTTGGACCTTCATCATCCAGTACGCTGAAAATGAGCTGGGGATCGATAAAGCTACCGCGCAGAACCACAACATCATGGCGATGGTTATTTTTCTGTGCAGTCGATTCATCTGTACTTTCTTTTTGAAGTATATCTCTCCCGGAAAGCTGCTGGCTCTTTTGAGTTTCGCTGGATTGGCTTGTACTCTGGGTGCGATTCACCTCGAAGGAATGCCGGGTCTGTATTCGCTGGTTGCGATTTCCGCATGCATGTCACTGATGTTTCCAACGATCTACGGTTTGGCGCTCGACGGTGTTGGTGAAGACGCCAAGCTTGGATCTGCCGGATTGATTTTTGCGATTGTGGGTGGAGCGTTTATGCCCGGCATGCAAGGTGCGATTCTGGATCTGCCAGAATTCATGGGAGCCAGTGCGACACGCGGTTCGTTTTACCTTCCCGCACTGTGCTTTGTAGTAATCGCGATTTATGGGTTGATGTGCTGGAGCCGTAAAAAGCCTAAGCACCTGGAAACTGCTTAGCGGTTTAAGGGCCTGAAGGTCCAAGGCTCCCAGCCCAGAGCTAAGAACTTTGCCAACCTTAAAGAGAGCCAGGTTAATGAAGCAGATTGTTCTGTTGTTCTTCTTTTGACCAGCCAGCATCCAGGTTGGGTTAGTGGCTT
>CAYSQZ010000188.1:0-9278 GCA_964433035.1 uncultured Pirellulaceae bacterium
TGGCGTTAAAGAGGCTTGGTTGTTGGATGGCGAGGGGCGAGTTGTGCTAAGCTCGGTCGAGAAAGGAATCAAAACAGCAGTTGGTCTCGACGACAATAAGAGCAAGGGGCGTAGCGTTTTAGGGATTTCCGAACTCGAAGAGCACACAAAAAAGGGAACCACCTCCGGTTTCGTCGTGGATGGCCCCGATGTGCTGGTCTTTGCCAGATTACAAGCGTTGCCTTGGACTCTGCTCGTCCGAATTGATGCCGATTCACACGGTCTCTAACGCAGCGACTTCAAGTCGACAGTCTTGGCTATTGCGCAAACTTGCAATCGCCAAGACGGACAAACCGAACGATGTTCCAGCGACGAACCGCGGCCTTGCGTAAAAACCATCCTCAATTGCGGGGTGCTCGCCCTAGAGGTATTTGTCTTGATAGTAAACATTGCAAAAAAAAAAGCAGCCCCTGATTGGGGCTGCTTTAGTCATCTCTAATTCCGTCAGTGTAGTCGTCGTCAGAAAGAACTAGTTTCTGTTGCAAAGACGGCATCCATGACGACGCTGTGGTTGCTGAACGATTACCGGTACGAAAACAGTCTGAGGCTGGGGAGTGAAGACGGGACCATATTCAACAAAAGTTTGAGGAGCCGGTGCAGGAACAGGCACAGGAGCTGGTGGCGGAGGAGCTGGCAAATTAATTGCAGGCAATTGAACCGGCGGCAATTGAATCGGCGGCAATGGTGGCAACTGCACTGGAGCTGCAGCGACTGGAGCCGAGTAAACAGGAGCTTGAGGTGGGTAAGCTGCGACCGGCGCTGAGTAAACAGGAGCTTGAGGTGGGTAAGCTTGGGGAGCCTGATAGGCAGCAGCCGGAGCTTGATAAGCAGGAGCTGTAGCAACCGGTGCTGCGACACTTCGTGGCTGCGATTGCAATTGATTGATTACCGACTGTAGCGACTGAACGATCGCATCACGTTGTGTGTCGTTGACAGTGCTGAGGGTCTGCTGCAAGCTACTTAGGCCAGCCTGGTCAATTTGGCTGGACGCTGATTGGGCGTTGGCTTGTGCGCCGAAGCTGAGAGCTGCTAACAGCCCCATGGCGGCCGTAATTGCGAAACGTTTCATCTTTAAATTCCTCTTGGTCAGGGATGTGTTTCAGACTCGATGTCGGGAGCGTCCAGATGGACAGGTCCCGGAACAACTCCGGCGCTGTGATTCGAATCTGTGTTATTCGGGAGAGACTAGCATTGTCACTGACGTAGCCAATGTCAAAGCGATTGCGAAAAATTCGCGTAGAAGCGTTTGATTTGAAACGCTTTATTTTTAGGGCGTTGGGCGAATATGCGAAAAAAGCCCCGGTTTTAACGGGGCAATCGTCCAATCAAGCAAAAAGCGTCGGGTGAAGTTTTTTTTCGGTGGATCCCGCTGTTACGTCATTTTGCCTCATGGAAGGAAGCCTTTCGCTCACGGCTTTGTACCGTCCACTACATTGGCTGGCCTCTAATTCTGGCTTTGTACTCAGCAAGAGATCTGCCAAAACGCTATTCTTCGCTGTCATTTCCATCGCCGCCAACGCCTACTCCAACCGCCTCAGATTCAGGCGGTTCTTCGGTGGGCGGAACAAATTCTCCAACGAACTTCAGGCTCTTGATTTTGCCGGCATCGTTTCGAACTCCATCAACCACAATTCGATTTTTGCCTTGGAAGCTTCCTTGAAGCAGTTCCTCGGAAAGCGGATCTTCAACGTAGTTCTCCAACGCTCTTCGGAGCGGTCGGGCACCGTAATCCAGGTTGGTACCCTTCTTGATCAAGAACTCTTTGGCTTCGCTGGTAAGTTCCAGTTCGTAACCAAGCTCTGAAAGTCGTTCGCGAATTTTGGACAATTCGAAATCGACAATAAGCTTGAGGTCTTTCTTTTCCAGATGACGGAAGATAATCGGTTCTTCTGACAAGCGGTTAAGAAACTCAGGTCGGAACGCGCGGTTGATTTCGTCGTAGACACGTTCTTTCATGCCTTCAAACGACTGGTCATCGCCAGCACCTGGCAGTCCCAGCTTTGACTCGTTCTTGATCGCGTGAGCACCAGCGTTGGTGGTCATAATCAAGATGACGTTTCGGAAGTCGATGTTGCGACCAAAGCTATCAGTCAATCGGCCTTCTTCCATTACCTGCAAGAGCATATTGAAAATGTCCGGATGGGCTTTTTCAATTTCGTCCAACAAGACAACCGAGTAAGGTCGTCGCCGAATTTTCTCGGTCAACTGGCCACCTTCTTCGTAGCCAACGTATCCCGGAGGGGCACCGATCAGACGGCTGAGGTTGTGCTTTTCCATGTACTCCGACATGTCGATCGAAACCAAGGCCTCTTCGTCACCAAACATGAATTCGGCAACCGCTTTTGCGAGCAAGGTTTTACCAACACCCGTTGGACCGGCAAACATAAAGCAACCGATTGGGCGGCGCGGATCTTTCAATCCAGAACGGCTTCGACGAACGGCTTTGGAGATCGCTTTGACCGCCATATCCTGAGAGACGACCTTTTTGTGCAACTCGTCTTCCATCTTGAGCAACCGCATCGAATCTTCGATCGAAAGTCGAGTCAGGGGAACACCAGTCATCTTGGAGATAACTTCGGCGATTATTTCTTCGTCAACGACCCCGTCGGTTTCCTGAGATTTTTCACGCCATTCTCGCTTGATCTGTTCTTTTTTCTTGCGAAGCTTGTCTGCTTGATCGCGCAAGCTGGCGGCTTTTTCAAAATCCTGATTGGCAACGGCGTCTTCTTTTTCTTTGTTGAGACGCTCGATGTCGACGTCGATTTCTTTAAGATCTGGCGGCCGAGTCATCGTTCGCAGTCTCACCCGAGCGCCGGCTTCGTCGATCACGTCGATCGCTTTGTCGGGCAGGCAACGACCGGTGATGTAGCGGCTCGAAAGGTCAACAGCGGCCGCGACAGCGTCGTCGGTGATCTGGACTCGGTGATGGTCTTCGTATCGCTTGCGAAGTCCTCTAATGATTTCGATCGTTTCAGGGTTCGAGGTTGGCTCGACAATAATTTCCTGAAATCGTCTGGCCAAGGCGTTATCTTTTTCGATGTACTTTCGATACTCATCGAGCGTCGTGGCACCGATGCACTGAATTTCACCACGCGCCAGAGCCGGTTTAAGCACGTTGGCTGCATCGATCGCACCTTCGGCGCCACCTGCACCGACAAGCGTATGAAGCTCATCGATGAACAGAATTGTGTTTTTGGCACGGCGAACTTCGTTCATGACCGCTTTAATACGTTCTTCGAACTGGCCTCGATATTTGGTTCCAGCAACCATCATCGCCAGATCAAGAACGACGATTCGTTTGTCAGCCAGGATCTCAGGTACATCGCCTGAGACAACTAGCTGGGCGAATCCTTCGACGATTGCAGTTTTTCCAACACCTGCTTCACCAAGTAGGACAGGATTGTTTTTTGTACGCCGGCAAAGAACCTGAATCGCACGCTCGATTTCGTCAGAGCGTCCGATCACCGGGTCGAGTTTTTCCTGTTTTGCAAGTTCGGTCAAATCGCGACCGAAGCTATCCAACGCAGGTGTTTTTGATTTGCCGGATTTTCTTTCTCCGCCTTCACCGGCGGCGACTCCACCATCACGACCGCCGCGCTCGGCTCCCTCGCCACCTTCGAGTCCATTGCCAAGCAGGTTAAGCACCTCTTCACGGACTTCTTCAAGTTTCAGGCCGAGGTTCATCAGCACTTGAGCCGCGACGCCCTCTTGTTCACGGAGCAAGCCTAGCAATATATGCTCGGTGCCGACAAAGTTATGATTCAGATTTCGCGCTTCTTCCATCGAGTACTCGATGACCTTCTTGGCGCGAGGCGTCTGAGGAAGTTTTCCCATGGTGATCATCTCGGGACCGCTTTGGACAAGCTTTTCAACTTCCAGGCGGATCTTTCGCAGATCTACATCAAGGTTCTTCAAAACATTGGCGGCAACTCCGGTGCCCTCTTTGACAAGTCCCAGCAACATATGCTCGGTGCCAATGTATTCGTGATTGAAACGCTGAGCCTCCTGATTGGCCAACTGCATGACTTTGCGGGCGCGGTCGGTGAAGCGTTCGTACATAGGTGATCCTCAGTTTGAACCTCGTCATCAATTTTCATCAATGACAATTGGATAGGTATATTTTTTACGGGGCTCTGATGTATTAGATGGGTATGCCAAGCGGAAGGTTCGCTCACGGAACGAGACGTCATCGGGACGAAACGTTTGAGTGACCAACCAAATTACATCAGATCTTGTTTTTATTGACTCGTTGGAACCATCGGTTGGGTGATACGTCGATTATTAACTCTCACGAAACCGTCGTTGTTTGTCGGCAAAATGTCTTCAAAGTCTTCATCTGGTTCAAGCTGTTGTTCGGCTTCTTCGTGTCGCCGGATCAACTCGATCAGTTGTCTTTCTCTATCGATCTCAAAATCCCATTCAAGTGATTCATCAAATCGGTGCATGTCATTAAGTTGTTCACTGGCTTGCTCAAGCCGTCGGGAGTGTCGAAACAAAGTCGCCAACAACAACCTTGATTCCATATCCCTCGGAGCGTTTGCAATCCGACGTTTTAGGAGCATCTCTGCTTCTTCCCAATGACCCCCTAAGTATTCGCGTTGGGCTTGAATAAACAAGGTGTCAGGCTGATCGGGATCAGCAACTTTTTCACTCACTGGCACTGACATCACGTCAGTCAGCCGATGGTAGGCAACCCAAGCCGACGTGACCCAGATCAAAAGGATCATCGGCCAAGCAACAACCGGAAACGTCTCACCCAGTGACCAAGGCCACAAAAAGGTCGAGATCAACGCAAGGTTGAGCAGGATTGAAAATCCGATCGCGACTAGCAGCGAGGACAATTTACCCCGATACCAAAGACCAGACAAACCTGGCCAACCGCATAATAAAACCGGACCCCATTTCATCGGTGTACTCCGACTTCGGTATTCAAAAATACCACCTGAAAACTGATAAAGGGCTTAAAAATCAAAACCCCACGTGCTCCGCCGCCCCTTCAGTATCAATCTGTTCCTTTTGTACGTCAATCGCAATCATTTCCGTATAAAACGCTTGGAAACGCTTTGTTAAGGTCACACTTGGACCCACAAAACGAATTGGGTCCTGGATAGTTTCGTGGTTGCGTCCTGTTTGAGGGACTTTAGGTTTATTCTGGCTTGTCCTCACCTGCTGGTTGAATCGTTGGACCGCTATCATGAGAGGTTTTCAAAGTCTCAAAACCTACGAAAGTCTCAAAACCTGCGCAGGAAGTTCTTTGCCAGCTGATTTTTGTTGCAGAGACCAACTGTCTTGAAACCATGTTCCCAAGATCAGTTCAATAACACATACGCGTTTGATTTGACTTGCAGCGGGGATTGTTTGGTTGTTTGTTGTATAAGGCGCATTTCAAAACTGCAGGTGGTGACTTTGCTTACCTTTTCGTCTGTATGCTCGTCGAAACGCCCTTTCAATTTTGAATGTCAAACTGGCAGAATAAAACGTTCATGGCTGACAAGGAATCTGAAAATTCTGATCAAAGTTCTATCTACCGGATACTGGACGCTGCCATCAACCGCGCTGGCGAGGGTATTCGAGTGGTTGAGGACTACGTGCGGATGGTCCTACAAGACGAGCATCTTTCGCGAAAGTTGAAGCAGCTGCGCCACGATCTTACTCAAGAGACGATTTCGATTGAACCTGAATCTCGAATTGCTGCTCGTGACACGGTCGGAGATGTTGGCTGTCAGATTGAAACCGAATCGGAGTACCTACGCGGGGGAACTACAGAGGAAGAAACCGGAGCTGCCTCCGGGCCAGCCAGCGGATTGGTGCAAGCCAATTTGGCTAGAGCGCAACAGGCATTGCGCACGATCGAAGAGTTTTCCAAAACAATCGATCCTGAGATTGCCAGAAAGGTCGAGCAATTGAGGTATCGGACTTACACGATCGAGAAAGCAGTTTTGACGACCGTCGTGAGTTTGCAAAACTTTAGCCGCGCCAGCCTCTATGTTTTGATTGACGGTTGCTCGTTTGCGAAGCAAGGAGATTCAGAGCTGATTGCGACGGTGCGTCAGTTGATGGATGCTCAAGTCGATTTTATTCAGCTCCGAGACAAGACGCTTACCGATCGGCAGCTGGTTCTCGCCGGACGTGCCATCGCCCACCTGGTTCGTGGAAGCTCGACCCGGTTCATTGTCAACGACCGCGCTGATCTGGCAGTTGCGGTCGGTGCCAACGGGATTCACTTGGGTCAGGAAGATATGGGAGTCGCTGACGCGCGGAGAATCGTCGGGGCGGCTAGAACGATTGGCGTTTCGACGCACTCAATTTCCCAAGCTCGGCAAGCAGTACTCGATGGCGCCAACTATATTGGAGTAGGGCCAGTTTTTGAGTCACAGACCAAGAGCTTTAAAGAGCACGTTGGATTAAAGTTGATTCATGAAGTGGTGCAAGAGATTCAGCTTCCCGCGTTTGCCATTGGTGGCATCAATTTGGAGAACGTTGATTTGATTGCCGAAGCTGGCTTAAGCAGGATTGCAGTTTGTGGTGCTGTTACCAGATCGGCCGATCCCAAGGCGGCTGCGATCGCTTTAAAACAGAAACTTGAATATTGAATAAGGTCATTGATGACCGCCGGAGGTTAGGAAATAGATGATTCAGCGACCCGGTCAGTTCAGCCAACTCAATCAGGCCCACCTCGTTCAACTCCTCTCCCCAGTCCGTAGCGGCTTAATTCCGACGATGCGATTTATCTTGCTGGGCGTCTTTTTGCTCAATTTGACAGTTGGCGCTTCGGTGGGTTGGTCACAAGAACTACCCATGGTTGAAGTGATGGCTCAAGCCTCGGGCGATCCTCCGGCCAATATTCTGGGTGTGCCTTTGTGGGACGACGATATCTACAAGATGTTGGTTCGATTTTCCTTCAATATATTTTTTGCCTTGCTGGTGGTTTTAGTTGCTTATTGTTCCAACAGCGACAGGAACCAACGATACATTTTCAATTTTCTGATCATGAACGTCGTCGTGTTCTTTATCTGCTTTACTTTGAAGAAGCTGGAGCTGGAGCTGGGGATGGCGCTGGGACTGTTCGCGATCTTTGCGATCATTCGGTATCGAACCGACCAGATCGACGTTAAAGACATGACCTATTTGTTTGTCGTGATTGGTTTGGCGGTTATCAACTCGCTTTCCAATAAAAAGACGTCGTACGTTGAATTGGTGTTCACCAACGTCGCGGTATTTTCAGCCTGCCTAATTTTGGAGCGCGTGCTGGGGCCGACCGTAAAAAAAGTCAAACTCACCAGGAGCGAAGTCGTTTATGACAAACTCGATCTACTAAGGCCTGAGAACGTCAAGGAATTGTACCAGCGAACTGGAATTCGTGCGGATCGTGTCGAGATCAAACAGATTGATTTCGAAAACGGAACCTCGTTGATCGACATTCGTCAATCCAAAGAACGTGCATTTGTCCATCAGCAAGAAGTGGCCGCGGCCAGGCTGGATTGAACATCGACGAGTCGTTTGTAGCGCTGGTAAACGGCCTCGTACTGGCTGAAGTTTTCTGGATCGGGTTGGAATCGTGTCTTGCTGCACTCCTGCTGATCCACAAATTGCGCCCAAGTCAACGAAGTGCCGTTGATGACCAGGCTTCTGAATTTGGCCATCAGCGCCGCGCCCCAAGCGGTTCCTTCTTCGGCGCTGTCGAGTAGCGTAACGGTAGTATTGAACACATCGGCGAGAATCTGAGCCAGCTCAGGTGATTTGGTTAGTCCGCCCGAGAGTACCAGTTCAGTGCGCGGAAATCCCTGTTCGTCGAGGGCTTCGCTTCCCAGCTTCATGTTGAAGATCGTGGAAAGCAAAGCCGCTTTGACGGCGTTGCCCGGGGTGGCATTTTCTGCATTGAGTCCGATTAGCATCGCCGTTCCGCCTCGGTTGACGCCTAGCCCCGGCTCGTCGTCCATGAATGGAAGCGCAAGCAGTCCGCCGCAGTCAGGAGCGGACTTGAGCACCTGCGGAATCACCGAAGCAAATCCGCTTGCCCGTTGATCGGAATTTTCTTCATTGCTAGTCGCCAGATTGATTGCCTCACCAAACATCTCTACGACACTGTTCATGTAAGTCGTGCCGTTGCGGAGAAAAACCATATTGATTGGTTTGCCGTCGGGAGCACAGAAATGATCGATCACTTCGCTGACCCCGGAAAACGCGCGGTCGCCAACCGAGTTGGCGCATACGGAAGTCCCAAAGCTACACGAAACCATGCCGGCGTTGGCAATCAACGAACCGGCCAGCGCCGCCGGTTGATCGCCTTCTGCCGGAGCTACGGGGATGCCTTGGGGAAGGCCAAGCATTTCAGCGCCAGCGGCACTGAGCGATCCGCCGTCCTCACCGGCTTTGCGGACGTCGGGTAGAAGTGTTGAAATCGAAACCGGGCCCTCAGCAAGCGAATCAAATTTGGACAACAACGCTTGGTCGTAGTCGAGCGTGGATTGGTCGATGGGAAACATTCCTGCCGCGTCACCGATTCCAAGATTCCATTGGTCGGTCAAACGATACGCCAACCAGCCCGCCGGCGTTGTCATTCTCGCAGTCTTGGCAGCGATCTCCTTGCGGTTACGAGTCGTCCACAGCCAACGCGCCGCAGTGATTCGCTTGGGCATCTTAACGCATAGAGCCTCGGTGAGTTCGTTACCCTCGTCCTGATTGCGAGCGTCGCACCAAAGCCTGGCTGGACCAAGCGGATTGCCATCAGCGTCGACAAGTACTTCGCCGTGCATCTGTCCTGAAATTCCGATCGCGAGGACTTCGAATTCGTCACTGAGGTTGGATTTCAGCTGGCTCATCGCGGCTTGCAATGCTGCATCCCAATCATCGGGAAGCTGTTCGTAACAGCCTTCGTCAAGTCCAGCCACCATCGCGTAGTCGCCTTCGCCGGTAGCTAAAACGTTTAGGTTCTCGTCAGTAAAGATGACTGAAAGACCTTGAGTGCCCGCGTCGATTCCAAGAAAGCCTTTGGTTGTCATTGGTCGCCATTGAGATTAATTGGTTAAGGTATTGCCCAGTTCAATTGAGCTGCTTTCCAATTCTAATCTTTTTGGGCAGTTTTGCGACGTCAGTCAAAACACCAGTTGGCAATATTGCCGCCAGAGGCAGCGTCTGATTGCTCAGTCTGCCAAGAGGCTTGCACGGCTTTGCCCTCCCAAGACAATTGCCAACCAAACTCAGGCCCGGGGCGGTTTAACATCCTGTCAATCCTGTCA
>CAYSQZ010000189.1:0-9233 GCA_964433035.1 uncultured Pirellulaceae bacterium
AACAACTCAACGATAAAACAAACAACTCAGCGATAAATCCAACAACTCAGCGATACAAACTAACGCGATACAAACTAACGCTTAACTAAACGCGCATCATGGCTAACAAAAAAGACATCGGGGGCATCCTACAAACGTACATGAAGTACGATCCGGTGAAGTTCCCCAGCCCAACCCAGCCACCTCCTGATTTTGTGTCGCCGTTGATGGATCAGATGCTGGCGATGGGCTCGATGCGCGAACTGACCGAGGAGGAGCTGGCCCGGGCGATTCACCTGGATCCGGAGCAATTCAAAAACCTGGGACCTAGCATCGACATGATGCAGGCGATTCTGGAAGACCGGAAACGAAAAATCCTGGCGACTTACGAAACCGAATCAGTGGTCAAACTGGCGAGGGAGAGCTTTCACAAGCACGCCAAGAAGAACCCCGGAATTCCCAAACCGATGCAGAGCTTCTACAAAGAAGCCGTTGAGCAAGAACAGCTTTACGATCTTGAACGGCTCTACTACATGGTTGGCGACGACGCAGATCCGCTGGCCCAACATTTTGCTCAATCCATCAGCCGATTGGCGATCAAGTACGAGATCGGTCAACTGGCCGCCAACTACAACTTCCACGGCCATGAATCGATGACGGTGCCCCAGGCACTTGAGATCAAGGAAGAGCTGGAGAACATCGACGAATTGCTTAAACAGCTCGAGGAAGCACGCGAGACCGCCCAGATCGCAATTCTGGACATGGAAAAACTTGGCGAGTTTATGGACAAAGACTCGATGCACTCGCTCGAAGAAATGCAGCGGACGATCCAAGAGTACATCAAGCAAGCCGCCGAACAACAAGGTCTGCAAAATAAGGATGGCCGTTACTCATTGACGCCTGATGCTTACCGTACCTTCCAGGGCAAACTGCTGGCCAAGATCTTCAGTAGTTTAAAAGCCTCAAAATCCGGTCGTCACGAAGGCAACATCGTCGGCGAAGGAGCTGTCGAGCTTCAGTCTACCAAACCCTATGAGTTTGGTGATTCATTGACTCACATGGACATCCCGCAAACGTTTATCAACGCCATGCTGCGCGGCGGTTGCGAACTTCCAATTCGACTTAAGTCCGAAGACATCGAAATCCACCGGACCAAAAATAATCCCAAATCGTCAACCGTCGTGATCATGGACATGAGCGGGTCAATGCGTCAAGACGGACAGTACATCAATGTTAAACGAATGGCACTTGCGCTGGACGGTTTGATTCGCTCAGAATTCCCGGGTGACTATTTAAATTTTATTGAAATGTACACGTTCGGAAAACTGAAACGGCCTGGTGAGATCATCGACTTGATGCCCAAACCGGTAACGATCTACGACCCGGTGGTGCAGCTTAAAGTTGACATGGGCCGTGAGGAAGTCAGCGAGCACATGGTTCACCAACACTTTACCAACGTGCAGCATTCACTGCGATTGGCCCGTCGGTTGCTGGCCAGCCAAGACACGCCCAATCGTCAGATCGTTTTGATCACCGACGGCTTGCCAACAGCGCATTTCGAAGACAACATTCTGTACATGCTCTATCCACCTCACCAGCGGACCGAAGAAGCGACGATGCGCGAGGGAGCGATGTGCGCTCAAGACGGAATTACCATCAACACGTTTCTGGTTCCAAGTTGGTCGCAATCTGAAGAAGATATTCGCTTCGCCCATCGTTTGAGCGAGCAAACCAAGGGGCGGGTTTTCTTTACCGCCGGTGGTGACCTGGATCGCTTTGTTGTTTGGGATTACCTCAATCGCAAACGCGAGATCATTGGATAGCGTCGGATTGGGCTACACCCCAGGTCAGTCTCAAAAACCGAACTTGGGCAGAACGGCTTGGAGCCCTATAATGAAAACGGGGTAACAAGAAAAACGATCGTGCGGATCTCGGCTGCGCTGAGACATCTAAATGCCCGTTCGAATCGCAGATTGACAGATTGCTAATGTTCGAAAATTGCCCAGTCCACCGTTACACAGCTCAGCGGCAAATATTGGTTTTATTGCTACCAAACTGGATCCGACTGTCGATCACCGCACTCATTCTTATGAGCTGCTGGCAATCTGCTGCCCAATTGCATGGTCAGAACAACGCGAAAGTTCTGACGACTGACGCTGGTGTGCAATTTGACGGGAGCGTGTTTACTGTCCAGCAGATCAGCGAAACTTCTTCACCGTACGAACCCTTCGGCAATCGAGCGGCGATCGCGGTTGTTGATGACGGGCTGAGACGAATTTTTCTCAATCCAAATCACTTGGATGCAAACATCGGAGACTCGGACCGACTCAAAGGCGAGATCGTTTTTGAAATCGCCCAGAGAACCTTCAACCCCAATGGTTCAGAGGGAAGAGGAACGTTTGTCAGCGCCACTCAGTTTAATCAATACGGACATCGGGTGTTGACCGTTCGTACACCACAAGGGATCAAGAGATACATTCAAGGAATCACTAAAATCACGCCGAGGTACGTCTCGGTCAGTACGCTGGTCGGAGGCAAAGCGCCCAAGCAATGGGAAATGCGACTGGCCCGGGGTACGATTCCAAAAGAGGTTTTGCGAAGCGTGTTGCGGAGCAATATCCAGGACAAAACCAAACCAGACGAGTTTCTCGACATCGCTTTTTTCTGGCAGCAAGTCGGCGACTTCGAGCAAGCCAGTAAGGAATTGCTGCTGATCGAATCCGAATTCCCTGACCTCAAAGACCGGATCGCCGAACGAAGAGAAGAATTGGGCCAACTAAAAGCCCAACAAATCCTCCGCGAGATCACGATGCGAGCCAACGCTGGGCAACCGGGCTTGGCAAGGAAGTTGGCTGCGGTGACTCCGCAAGAAGGATTAGCTGGTGAAATTCAAGCCGCGCTGCTCGACGTTGAGGAACAGGCCCTAAAATCTGAAGAGCAGCTTCAAAAAAATCGCAAAGTTGTTTTTGACTTAATCGAAAACATCAACAACGTTACACCCGATCAGTCTGCCGTGATCGACAGGTTTAAAAAAGAACTCCAGTCCGAGCTAAACGCCGTCAACGTATTGCGTCTGGACGGTTTTTTGAATTCTGCCGACGATGCAGCGACTCCCAACTCGCAAAAAATTGCGCTGGCGATCAGCGGCTGGATTCTCGGTTCAAACAATGCGGACCCAAACCTCGCGGTCGCCCAAAGCATGTTCCAAGTTCGAGATCTGGTACGTGAATACCTGACGCAGTCAACCACAAAGCTTCGACGCTCGCAGATCCTTAACGAACTAGCGACCATCGAAGCCGGAACTCCACCGATTCTTGACGCGATGATCAAACAGCTTAATCCAATCGAGCCAACCAAGGGACTGGATCAATACACGAGTGAAAAGCCGCTTGAATTCGAGGTTAAAATTCCCGGCACCAGAGCTAACCCCGACGTCCGTGCGTACCGTTGTCTTGCTCATCTCCCACCGGAATACGATCCCCACCGGCGGTATCCTATGATTCTTTCACTGGCCGGTGGCAACCAAACGCTGGAACAAAATTTAAATATCTGGTGCGGGCCATACAATGCAGCGCTGCAGGTCCGTGCCGGCCATGCGATGCGAAACGGTTACATTGTCGTGGCAGTTGACTGGAAAGACCCAGGGCAATCTCGATGGCAATATTCAGCCCGCGAGCATGCGATCGTGACCAAAGCACTCAGGTCATCGCTGCGAAGATTTTCGATCGACAGTGATCGCGTATTTTTGTCAGGACATGGGATCGGCGGAGACGGGGCTTATGACGTCGGGCTTTCTCATCCCGAACACTGGGCTGGCGTGCTGGGCTTCTCAGGTGGCTTCGGTAAGTACATCGACAAGTATATCGGCAATAAACACGTTCAACTGCCGCTCTACTGTGTCAATGGACAAAAGCATTATGGTGCAATCAGAGCATCCAAAGACGCTCAGAACAAATGGATTCGCAACAAAGGCTACCCCGATGTTACGGTAGTACATTACATTGGCCGAGCCAACGAGTTGTTAATCGAAGAGATTCCCGAAGCCTTCAAATGGATGCGTCCACAGAAACGTTATTGGCCGGACAAAGCCGGGTTTAAATTTGAGTGTCACTCGCTTCGACCCTGGGATAGCTACTATTGGTTCTATGAGATGTACGGGATCCCGGAAGCCAACGTCGTTCGGCCAGCACTGTTCGACACGACCAAGAAGTTCAACAAACTGACCTTCGTCGGCGAGCTCAAGGGCAACAAAGTTCGCCTGGAGCCTCGAAGTCTGGCCATTAAAAACAACTCGACCCTTTGGCTTTCTCCCGAGTATGTGGACTTCTCAAAAATTTTTGAGGTACGCGGTCGCGGCCCGTTCAAGGGCGCCATTTTTTCCTCGCGCGAAGTGCTGCTCAACGATGTTCTTCGCCGAGCCGATCGAGAACATCCATTTTGGGGGAGAATCGACCATGTCGATGGGGTCTGGAAAGCCAGGGGGCCAATTGCGGTTCCCGGCAAGTAACCAAGTGGTTCGGTTTGCGACTCAACCAGAGACAGATCCAGTTCGGTGGTAAACCGAAACTGCTGAGCTATTCGCTGGGCTCGGGCTCGACTTTGTTGACTACTTCAATTTTAGCCTTTTTTTTTAGAAAGACGCCGGTGATTGTCCAACCGCCTTCCTCAGTCTCCAGAACCCCGCCCATCGGTCCGAAGTAAGGAGCGATGCTCTTTTTAAAGTCCGCGGGCAATTTGGAACCGTCAAGCTTCTGCTTGCGAACAACGTCCTCGCCGGCTTTCTTGCCCGCCTGTGCCGATTCTTTCTTGAAAATCTGATTGATAATCTTGCCTACAATCGTTTGGGATTTTCCCATCTCGCCACGCCTGAGCAATTCGTAGTTCGCTTCGAGCGCTTTGTCAGTCCTGCCGAACTGTCGCCAGCTGACTTTCGCGGGATTGGACAACTTTTCCAAAGCCGCTTTGATTTCGACATAGTCGGCCGCTCTGGCAAGCTTCGATTTCTTCTTCGCGAGGACCCGTTTCAAATAATCCTTGTTGTTGGCCACGAGCAAATAGCCTTTGTGAACAACGATGTACCGTTCCTCAAACAAGGTGAATTCGCGTTGCTCTTCTTCTTCCTCTTCTTCCTCATCGGGTAGATCAAACGGTCCTAAATCCGTACCGGGATCCACGCTGTCAGTGTCGGATTCGATTTTGAGCCCTTTCATACCGCCAAGGTTGATCTCTTGGCCATTAGTCGCTCGCTTGAGACTCTGAAAGACAAACTCGGGATCTCCCTTAAGCGGGAATCCAACAACAATGCATTCGCTGGCTTCGTCGATCGGATTGATTGTCTCGGAAACGACGGTAACTCGATTATCGATCAGCCCAACCAGCTTCTCGATGTCCAACTGCATATCGGGGTCAATTTTAAAATCGTTGAGCAAACGTTTAAAACTGCCCTCTTCACCGATGAAGGCATCATAGAGATGCCCGAAACTGCTGAGCGCCTTACTGAATTCCCAATTCGCCGAAATATAGGCCGAACAGTCCTCTGAAACCCACGATGGCGGTGTCAGTGGCTTTCCTTGAACCGGACTGAAATCGAATAGATCAAACATCCGCTTGGCATTTTTTACGTTCTTGTTTCGCGGAGCATAGGTGAACGTCCGATGAAGGAGCTCGTGGTCGCCTGTGGCAATTCCGACATTTCCCCCAATTGCTTTGGCAGCTCCCAACCCTTGATCCTTGAGAATCGATGCCCAGTCATCTCGCTGACCAGGTTTCTCGTTTTGAAGCGCCTGAGCCAACTGAATATAACCAAACGGATCAACGAACCAACGGATCTGTGACTCGTAGGTTTCAAGCGACGACCGGCGCATCACCTCGACAAACGCAGGTTGCGAAACCAGGGTCCCCGCACGAGCGATCTTGCCCGGGGCGGCCAATCGTTTGAGCGTATCGCGGAAGATCAACTCATTGTCAGACACCAACAACCAGGAACTATCTTCTGAAGACTTAACGATCGCCTGAAAATTTGATTCACTATTTCGCAGCCGCCTTTTCTTGAGCGTCGAGACAGTGACTTCGATTCCATTGATGAGCTGCTTTTGTTGCTTGGCTCCATTGGCGACCAGTTCTTTGTTGATCTTTGCCTGCAAGCCCTTGGCTTCTTTAGTTGTTTCCGATACGTCGATCAACAGCACGACGCCGTGAGACCCTTTGACAGCGCCTCCCACGACCAGCGGCAACACTCCAGCAATACAGATCTCACCTGAATGAACTCCCTCTAAATCATCCAGATCTAATCCTAAACGAACATTCTGTTCTTTCATCCACTTCTTGGCTTGATCACTAAAACCTTCAACGAAGGGCTTGATGGATGGGTCTTTGGCGAGGACTCCAAATTGCGTCGCATCAAATCGAGCTCCAAGCTCCTTAGGATCGGGAATCGAAATCCAGAGCTTGGTTGAGGCAGGCAACACGTATTCACTGCGAATCTTTTTCTTGATCGCCGGGGCCGCGGGATCTTGAGGCTTGGCATCAACGATCTCCGGTACAATTTCCTGAACGGGTTCTGAGCTAACTTTTGGAGCAACTGGTGGGACGACGATCTGAGTATCAACCGCTGGCTGTTCCTGAGCCGCCAAGAGGCATGTCAAGACAGCAAAACAAATGCTGAAACTCAAGGAAGCTACGCTAACCCGTCTAACCACAAAATTCTCCAACACAGAAATGATCCCCACAGTTTGCCTATTAACCAAAATGAAAACTCGTCTCAAAGCTACACATCTTGGCACGCACTAAACTTTTATCGGCCTTATTTGATTATTCAAAGACTCTATATCAGCTGACCGACAAAGTTTTGCCGCCCGTTTTAACCGCTTTAATGGTACTGGTATTTGCAGGACAAAGTAAAGCGATGAAGCCCAAAAACTCGTGTCACAAACCCCATTAAATTCAAGCTTTGTGTTTTGTTTTCAGTGTAAAATTAAGTGTAAAACTAACCGCTCGATCAAGTTACGAGTTTTGCAAGGTATATTCTGGAAATGGGTAAACCCATCAGCTGGTCCAGTCCGCCTGCAAGCGGCTTCAAGACTTACAAAATAACTCGAGATTTTGTGGAAGTTTACGGCATCCACTCTGGAGCCGATCTTTGGCGGACGACTGAGCGAGAATTTCAAGAAGCCCAATATCAAGGCGCCCGCTTTACTGGGGGAGAAGTCGTCTCACCAGGCGCTGAGATTTTTTGAAACGAAGCCTCAAGGAAATTTGACGGCACATGAAATTTAATAGCACGCTTCAATTCAACGAGCGAACGCCGTTTTTCTCAACTTGTTGGAGTTGCTGCCTTAGCTTCTTCAGCGTCGCTTGGTGGGATTGCTCCTGTGCCAAGTTGTTCCGTTCACCGACATCTTCTTTCAGATGGTAAAGCTCCGGCTTGGAGTGCTTCTTTTGCTTTTTTTGGAGCGGACGCTTGTCATTTTTACCAGCCTTGGAACGAGGAACGATTAGCTTCCAATCGCCCATGCGAATCGCCAGTAGGCCGACAGCCTCTTCGATCATGAACGGGGCAACTCGCTCGTCGCTACCAAGCAAAGCTGACAAATGAGAACGACTATCTTTGGCTTGCTCGTCGCTTAGTTCGACGCCAAATAGCTCAGCAAAGCTGGCCACGAAATCAATCTGATTGATCGCCGCCGCAGAAACGCCCGGTTTCACGCGACCCGGCCAGTTGACAATTAAGGGCACGCGCGTACCACCCTCGTAGATTTGATACTTTCCACCGCGATAAGGTCCAGAGCCATCGTGGCCACGGTCAACTTCTTCCTTAGATTTTTTCACGTTGGTACCATCGTCGTAGCCGTCGTCGTATACCGGTCCGTTGTCGCTGGAAAAAATCACAAGCGTATTTTCATTGAGTCCGTTCTCTTTCAGCGCGGTCATGATTTCGCCAACGGCTGCGTCAAGTTGTACCATCGCATCTCCGCGATATCCCAGTTCCGATTTTCCCTGAAAGCGAGGATGGGGGGCACGAGGTACATGGATGTCCTGACTGGCAAAGTAAAGAAAAAACGGTTTGTCGCTTTCCTTGCGTGACACCAGATATTTTTTGGTCTCTTCGACAAACACGTCTGCCATCGTCTGGTCGTCCCATAACGCCGCCTTGCCGCCCCATTGGTAGCCAATGCGTCCGATACCGTTAATTACCGAATGGTTGTGTCCGTGAGTGCTACGATAAAAAGTCATTGCCTCGGGATACTTTTTGCCGTTGGGATAGACCGTTGAATTCTCTGCGCCGGGAGGGACTCGATTTCCGTCCCTGGCAACGAATAACGGATCCGCCGGGTCAAGCCCCCGCACGCGGTAGCCCTCCAAGTAGACACAAGGCACGCGGTCATTGGTTGATGGCAAAAGAAAAGAATGATCAAAACCCAACTCCAAGGGTCCGGGTTTGACTTCCGCGTTCCAGTCGACGGGCGCTGTCCTATCTCCCAACCCCAAATGCCACTTCCCGATTACCGCGGTATCATATCCAGCCTGTTTGAACAAATCGGGCAGGGTAAACGTGTCGGGCTTGATCGCCATCGGTGCGTTGGGAGCAAGGATCCGTATACCGTGACGGAAGGCATGCACTCCAGTCAACAACGAAAAACGACTGGGTGTACAAGTCGCCGCCGAACAATGTCCGTCAGTAAAGCGCAAGCCATCTGCCGCCAGTTGATCCAAGTTCGGTGTGGGAATTTTCTCGGCTCCATAACAGCCCAGATCTCCCCAGCCGACATCGTCTCCGTAGATGATGACCACGTTTGGTTGATCCGCCGCCCACCCCCAAGCGGGAAAAAATAGCGCGAATACTATCAGGAACATGCAACTCTGTAATCTCATCACGATCGAATCCAAAAGACAAAAGAAATTAGAGAAATTCATTGTAACCAGTTCGGTTCATTCATTAATGGCATCAAACATCGGAATTCTGGCGAATCCGCCTACGAAAAATACAGAGATTTAAGTTTTGAAAGGAAGAAGCCTGATTGGCTGCGCTCCAATGCCGCGCGCAGAACCGCCGCAGAGCCTATTCTCCTGAAGTTTCGACGAAGTACGATGATCCGGATCTGTTCATTCTGTGACAGGCAACCTTTTCTGACTACTAGGCGCAGCCTGCAGGGAGGGAATCCCAGTCTGCGACCCTTTGTCCCTAAAGTCACTACGACAAGACGCGCGGGGCGATGCCCTCGCGGTTAAACGAGCAGGGACGCGGTTCGTTTAAC
>CAYSQZ010000190.1:0-6731 GCA_964433035.1 uncultured Pirellulaceae bacterium
CGGCCCCTTTTAGGGGCCTTCCTCATACCACCGGCTCTGCCGGTGGTCATTGATTGCCTGCCTGGTTTTCGATCGCTCGGCAATTAAGCAACGCCATCAGTCCAAACGGTGTCGCGATAAGTTCATCGTTTTCTCGCATGTGCGATGATTCGTTTTTCCAGGCTCCGGACGTGAGTTGAGTTTGCGTCAGCTGTTTGACGATCGCTTTTTTAGTTCGCGTTGACTGGTCTTTCTCAAACAGGCTCAGCGATCTCGAGAGTGCCGCCGCGTAATAGAACCGCAGACTCGATGGCCAGCCGATCGAATCAACTTCGTTTCCAAATCCCGGAACGGTTTCTACACCGGGATGACTTGCCAGCCAGCCGATTGACGCCTTGGTGCGCTCGTTTGGCTGGTTTCCATTTAACTGCATCAACAGACTCAGCCCGTCGCAAGTCGCGCTGCCATAGCTGTTGGGGCGCGTCATCTGCTCGTCTTGCCAGCCGGCTTTGTTGAGCATCGATTTTTGCTTTGAAGTAAAGTAAAAACCGCCGTCTTTGGAACCGTTGAAGATCCGTTGGCACCATTTTTCGGCAGCAGTTAGAGCCGACTCAACTGCCCGCTGGAGTTCCTCAGGAAGTTTGTTTTCATTTTCCCGATTAGCCGAAGCCGGATCCTGATCCGCTGTTTTACCCGTGGGGCGAAATTGCGAAAGTGCTTCCACAACAAAATACGTTACTGAGACGTTCGCACCAGACGTTTTGCCTTGTGTTGAGCCAGTCCCAAGAATATCCCAGCCCCCGTGATTTGGATTCTTGGTGTCAAAGCCTCGTGGTTCCATACACTGGCAGTCGACAAGATATTTGACCATTGCTTGAATCTGTTTCGAAGTGAGTTTCAAACCGATTCGTTTGTGAGTCGTCAAAATCAAGGCCGTGCCGTATACCGGATAGTCGAGCGAACCTTCGGGATTAGCGACACAGCCCTTTGACTCGATACCCTGAACTAGAAACTTGCGAGCTTTTTCAATCGAATCAGCATGAGCTGCAAGTTGATCGTGCGGGAGGTGGCTCAAGGCATATAGAATAAGCGCCGTATTGGCAGCGCCTTGCTTCATCGATCCGTAATGCTCGCTATGCCAGCCGCCATCGTCGGCTTGTTGCGAGATCAGAAAGTCAGTCGATTGCGTGATCGCTTGATCAATCGGCGCAGATTCCTGAAATCCCCAAGCGACTTGCGAGTTCAGTGAAGTCGTCCAGACAGTTGTAAGCACTGTCAATAGAACCAGGGCTCGAGTACGAAATCTGAAAAATCGGTTTTGCAAAAAACGATCCTGCGAACGGGCGGTCATTGTTGAGAAATCGGCAGATAACGATTGGGAGCCGAAAGCACCAAGCACGCAGCGGCAGTACAAAACGTTCGACTGGTAATGCAATGATGCCCAGTCCAACTGCCATCTTTATTTTGAACATCGCAAATCTTGTCTCTCACCTTCGGGAACCAGGTCGCCCAATCCTCGCCACCTTTTTGCAACATCGTCTCAGTAATCAAATGAAACGCGAGGTACTCTTCGCCGCCAGCTTGGTTGAATGCCGTGTTGCCGTTGTTGACTAATGCCAATACGTCGCGGAACGAAGTCTTAACGATCTCCTTATCGTCTTTTTGCATTGCGTAAAGCACGCGAATGCCAGCCGCATTTTTGTACAGCTGGTGCATCCAGTTTTGCCGGTTGACTTGGGCTTCCATCGTTTGAATCAAATGCTCAGCCGTTTTCTCTGGTGATCCAGCGACATCGAGTCCCGCAAAGTGCGCCGATCGAAGGCTCGTCCAGCCCATCACAGTACCCAACGTTGGCGCCCAGGACTCTCGCCCCCAGCCGCCATTGGGCAGTTGAGCTGAAGTCACGGCTTCAGATAATTTTCGTGAGGAGTTCAGCGTAAGTTCGCGCAAATGCGATTCCCCGACAATCTGAGTCAGAAACAGCAAAGTGAAGAATGAGTGGGCTTGTCGGCCAATTTTGCTTTGCAATTGCGTATTGGTTTTCGCTGTGATATTGCTTTTGGGCATCACTTCGATTTTTTTAACCAGATAGCTGACGATCTGTTGAAGTTTTCGCTTGTTCGGACCCTTGGTTGGTGTGCTACCATCGGCCAACATTGCCAATCCGACCATCGCCGTACAGCCGATGTCTTCGGCCTGGCCGATGTCGACGCGGTATCCGCCTCTAGCCATCTTGGCCCGGTCGAGCCATGCCAAACCTCTGGTGATCGCTTGCCGAGATTCTTTGGTGTGTTCGTTGGGGCTGGGAGAATTCTTGGGCAGTAAAGCACCGCGAAGTGGATTGGCAAATACAGTTCCAGCTAATCCAGTTGAACCAGCCAGTGAAGCCAATGAGGCAGTCCCCAGAAACTTCCGGCGCGTAAATGGCATCTTGATCTCCTACGAAAACAGGTCTGGCAGCTGAAGGTTGCCAATCAGACTCACTTCTTAATTTATCCGAAATTCACCGCGAATGTCAAAGAATAATGGAGCAGTAACGAGGTCAGTGCGAAATCCTCGAGAAGCTTCTGGGGCTATAGGGGGATTGATTGTCCTTACTTGGCCTACCGGCGGGTTAATGTAGCTCACTTGCGGCGGTCGACCCTGATATAGTCCTCCTCGTCTCATACTCGTGAGGGGCTGGACTGTTATAATCTCACGATCAACTCAATTCGCGGTCAGGCGTTCGGCGTCATTGTATGCTTGCGAAAAACCACTCAAGGAAATTCCGATGTTTAGAAGCCGAGTCACTCCGGTTGTTTGTCTGTTTGCAGTTTCAGCTGCCCTGCCCTGTTGCCTGTTTGCACAGGAGGAATCCGCTCCAGGCTTCAAGCTCAAACCTAATGTGGTTGTACAGGAGGAAATAGATGGCGAAACGTTGACTGATAAAGTCAGTTTCTACATGGGATACAGCCTGATGCAGAACCTTAAAAATGAGAGGCGAAAGTTTGACAAGCAAATGCTCATTAAGGGGATGCAAGCTGCAATCGACGGCACAGAGGGGGAGAGTTTTATTATTGGCTTTCAGCTGATGAAGGGTATGCAACAGCAGGGGGCAGAGCTGAAGACCGATAAGATCATGGAAGGGCTTGATTTCGCGGACGCTGGTAAAGAGTTTGAAATGTCCGACGAACAGTTTAAAGCGATGATGAAATCGTTTCGAAGGCTCACCGATAAGCAGGTGGTGGCAAAGGCCGAGGCTGAGGCGGCTAAGAACGGAGCGGCTGCGGAAGCTTATATGGCCGAGAATGCTGCCAAACCGAACGTAAAAAAGTTGCCTAATGGCGTTCAATACGAGGTCCTTGTCGAAGGCACTGGCCCTAGCCCGTCCAGGAAAGATCGGGTTAGAGTCGACTATCATGGAACGTTCCTTGATGGCACCGTGTTTGACTCAACAACCAAACACCCCAGCGGTCGACCACCACAGCCCGCTGAATTTCCTGTGGGCGGAGTAGTTCCCGGCTTCAGCGCCGCGCTTCAGGCGATGAAAGTCGGCGGGAAATGGCGTGTCGTGATTCCTGGTGATTTGGGCTACGGCGTGGCAGGCCAAGGAAGCATCGGTCCCAATCAGGCTCTGATTTTCGAGTTGTCATTGCTTGAAATTCTCGACAAACCGGATTCAAGCGGGAAATAAAAAACAGATGTGTTTTAATTGCTGATTCAAGCCTTGCGATTGTTTTCGGAAGGATCAACTCGATGTCTTCAATTGAGGAAGCTTTTTCTCAAGACCGATTTCAAAGCCTGATCGATGGAGCGGTCGATAAGGTTTGCTTTCTTCAAGCCGCCGACGGTTTATTGATCGAGACAGAACCGCCTCAGGACATTGTCCTGTTTCCTGGCTCTTTCAATCCGCTTCACATTGGTCACCAACAGATGGCAGGCATTGCTGCGACACGCTTGCAGCGTCAAACCTGGTTTGAGATAAGTCTTTCCAATGTAGACAAAGCCAGTTTGAGCTACGACGACGTTTTACGACGATTGCAACAGTTTGAGCATGAGCGTTATTTTGCAACCACCAAGGATTCGGGCCTGACGTTGGAGCCCACTCGTCCGGGAGTTGTGTTGACTAGTGCGCCAACGTTTGAGGAAAAACTAAGATTGTTCCCGGACTGCGTTTTTGTCGTCGGAGCGGACACGATTACCCGCATCAATGATTTACGGTTTTATCAAGATGTAGCTCACCGCGCAGACGTGCTGAGGGATTTTGGTGAAGGCCTGGCAAGGCGGCGGGAGCAAAAGCGTTTTCTCGTTTTTGGTCGCTGGCGAAAGGACGATTTTGAGCTCGATCAAGTTGAGTTGGCTTCCGAATTGCGAGTTCAATGTGACTTCGTGTCCCAGCGAGAATTTGCACAAAGGGTATCGTCAACCGAGCTTCGTGGTTGAGCTGCTTGGTCCGGTGGACGCTTTTCGACGATATCTACGTCGCGAGCAATCTGGGAAGGTTCATTACTCCGTTGGTCTCTGACAAACAAAATCCAGCAATGAGTTTACCAAACGATCCAAGTGGGGTGCAAAACGTCGTTAGGAATTGAGAAAAACCATACAAAAACCGGACAAAAATCGCTGGCGCAAACACATGTTTCCCCGGCCTAAGTCGCAAGACTTTGGACGCGTTGCAAGCAAAATCTCCAATCTCTTGCGAGATCGGCTACATGGAGTTCAGCGTAGTTACTATCTCGGAATTGGGGCTATCGTCAAAACGGCTGACTCTTAAATCCGGTTGGAACAGCACTAGATATCCTATGACGGTTCGTTCTTCTGAAACTTGATTTTGTACAACAACAAAATGACGAAGACGCAGGCAGCGATGATACCAACGTACTTGTACCCTTCATGAAACTGTGCGATTGCAAAGATCACGTTCGTCAAAGGCGAGTCACCTGATAAAACGGATCCAAACCCAAGGTTCCCAAAAGCAATTGCCACTGGTGGCAGAGAAACTGCAACCGCAAAAGCTTGGGCGAAGGTCGAAGCCCAGTTGTTTCGGGACGTGTAGAACGCACCTCTTTTCTTTCGACTTATGTGTAAGTCAAACAGCTGTCGCGTTGCAAATAAAGCGTACAGCGTGGTGAAGATTGTATTCAACTCCATGAACCGGACCGGAGAAACAACACTTGCCTTCAACCATGAATCGCTTCTAAAAAACTGAAAGCCAGGAAAGGTGGTCACCAAATAAGCTTCTATCAAAATTCCGACCAAGAAGATCACGAGAAACCACTTGGGCAAATGAAATCCTGTTAGACGCTCACGATTGAGTTCAACTCGGGAGGACTCTCGATTGTTCCGGCCAACGACCAATAGTGATGCCAGAAACAGCGAAACAAACAGCAGCACCCATGTTGAAAGATCCTCGGGCCAAATCAGGTAGAAATCTTCTAAGTGACCACCCAACAACGGAATCACAGTCGCCCGTGTATGCTCAATTGCAAAGCAAAGTCCGATCAATGCAGATAGCCATGCGATCGCAAATATGCCTTGCCAAATTTTGCTAGTCGCGCGAAAAGCAAACACGAGTGCAGCGAGTACCAACGTCCCCAGCAGCGCATCACGATAACTTGCTTCCACAAAATGTCTTAGGCCCGAAGACCAAGAAGCGGTAGTTTCCAACGCCATCCCTAATTGCATTTCAGCTGGATGCATTATTCCGATTTCGAATCCGGCCACGGCGATCTGAATCAAACCGTTGATTGCCATGCCACTGTATAACATCAGCCCAAAAGCCATTGTGCAGACTGTTGCAACCGCCAGGCCAGCAACGATTTCAACAACTCTATTGCCTTCTAGTTTTGGGGTTGAATACAGCGGCCACAAACAAACCACAAACGCGAATAAGCCCGTTGCAGTCAACAAGTAATACTTAACACTCTCGGCAATTAACTGCGAAGGACCAACGCCATCCAAAAGTCCCAGATAGAAATAAAACCACCCATCCGGCGACACCAAGTTTGCAACCAGTAAAACAAGACCAGTAGCACGCAAGGTGAACCAACGAAATCGAATTCCCTTTTCACTGTGGTCAAAGGGCAGTTGATCACCGGTCAACAACCTCTGGCACTGTCTGGCTAAATGGCAAGCGAGTATTGAATACATGCAGACCCAGAAAAAACTGCCGATGCCGTGCCATACTGGCCAGTTGCGAACTGCAGCAATCACCAGCGACAACCCCAACGTCACGCTGAGCAAATCAGCAATGGTTAGTTTGATTTTTGGAAACATTTTTTAAGAGTTCAGGTTGGTTCAGTTCAACAGAGTGGTGCAGTTGGCTTGTGTTCGCCCAAACCTACAGTTTCTTGGAAGCCGGTTGGCGGGACACTGCGGCTGAGTGAGGGATAGCATTCCTTGTAACATTCCTCATAACCGAATCAGTTCAACGAGGAAACTCAATTTGTTTCCCCATTAGATTCTGACTTGAGCAAGTTTGCGTTGTAGGTTTCCTTTGAAATTCGGACTCTCAAAAATTCCTCAAAACTCCCCTCTTTTCTTAGGAACAAACCATGATACGACACTTAGCTTGCGCGATTTTAGTCATCGTCGCCATCCCCAATGCACACGGACAAGAGCAATGTAAAGCTCTTCAACAAGAGCAATCTGAAACTCTTCGATTTCATTTAAACCAGTTAGGCCCTGTTTCCCAACAACAGTCTACGAATGAAACCCGTGGAACGCTCCAAGACTCAGCAGATCAGCGTTCTGCGAAGACTATTGTGATTCAG
>CAYSQZ010000190.1:6831-9195 GCA_964433035.1 uncultured Pirellulaceae bacterium
AGTCTACGGATGAAACATTGCTTGGAACGCTCCAAGACTCAGCAGATCAGCGTTCTGCGAAGACTATTGTGATTCAGGAGCAGTCTACGGATGAAACATTGCTTGGAACGCTCCAAGACTCAGCAGATCAGCGTTCCGCAAAGACTATTGTGATTCAGGAGCTTGATAAGCAAGCTGGTGCCGCACCGGCAGCTGGGCAAAATCTGAAGCAAAACCTTGACATAACGTTGACACCACAACCAAGAGCACGCTCAATCATTCGCACGCCGCAGCAACTGGAGCGATCCGTTCAACTTGACGAAGCCGCCCGACTGCTTTTGGAAGTCGAGGGCGACAGCCGGAACTTGGCCGTGGAAACAGAATTGAGACGGTTGGAAACACCAGCACAGGTTGAGTCTCGAGAAGGCTCAACGGTTCGGACGCGAAGAGATCTCGTTCAGGAAACTGTAGTCGAAGAGTCACAGCTGGCTCTACCATCAGCCGCTCTTCAGACGCCTATTCAGATTGAAGCTTTTGAAGCCCAACAAGCAGTCACACCGGCGGCCCCGTTGGTGCGAGATGAATTGAATTCGGATTCGGAATTTAGAACTGAAAATTCCTCCAAGGCGATTGTGGCCGCTCCACAGACACCCGCTCCAAAGAAGCAGGTTCGAATTCAGGAATCAACCACAGCTGCTGCCACTGGAATTCAGACCGTTAAGAGAACCAGAACAACCAGAGCAACAGCAGGACCGCAGACTCTAGCCCGCAAGTCGACTCGGAGTCAGCGCCGAAGCAAGGCTGCTGGCGGATGGTGGGCGTTCTTGCCATTGTTATTGCTTTTACCCTTGGTCGGATGGCTGGGGCAAAAACTAATTGGAGGTCGCCGGACTTCAGAATCAATTCCTAAAGGAGAAACCCGAAGCGGAAATCCACGGTCGGTCGGTTCAGCCGCGACTGTTGATTCTCTTGGTTCCCAGTCACCTGGAATTGTCGATTTGGAAATTGAGCCCGCGGCACCTACTGCTGAGCGAGCTGGCACATCAGCGCCGGCAATCCTGCGTCTTGAGGATGAGCCAACAATTGACTTTGGTCGACAAAATGAGTCTACCTACGGAGCAACGCGAATCTCAGCTGAATCAGAAACCAAGTCTGAATCTTCTCGTGAATTTCGCACTACAGACGCCCGATCGGCGACGTCAGATCGTGAAAGTGACTTTGGTCGACAAAATGAGTCTACCTACGGAGCAACGCGGATCTCAGCTGAATCGGAAGCAGAGGCAGAATCTTCAGATCGTGACTTTGATTTGACGGCAGATTTGGGCAATGAGTCTGAAACTCAAAGAAGATCGGAAATTGATCTTCCGGCTGATCGACAGGAATCACGCTCAGAGCAGGCTGAGGAAACAGAAGCACAGCGTTTCTTGCGGTCTTTTGAACGGTCTGAGCAGCTGAGCTTGTCTGCTGGCGACAGGCAGCGGGAAACTAATGCAGAGTCCAATATCGTGGAAACAAGCCGCGCTACCGTGGAAACAAGCCGCGAAACAACGTCAGGCCGAACTGCTTCCAATGCACAATCCCAGTGCCGTGTTGAGAGCCAGTGCAGCTCCGAAGAAGCCAGACGCGATGATTCTAATGCTGGTTGGGAAAGAGTTGAACGACCTGACACCGGACGAATTGATGCTGAACAAGCCACTACAGCTCGTTCAGGTGAAACGAATCCGAGAGCGGGTCAAGCCGACGATCTGACCAGGATCAACGGTATTGGTCCAGCGACAGCCAAGCTGTTGCGTCACTCGGGCATCACTACTTTCGGTGATTTGTTTGAAGCAGGCACGGAACGTCTTCAGGAAATATTGACCAACGGCGGAGCCAAGTTTTCTATGATCGACCCAACCCAGTGGACGCGACAAGCTCGCTTCTGCCGGGCAGGCGATTGGACTGGTTTGGCTCGATGGCAATCGGAAAATCGTCCTCAAGAGTCGAATTCAAAATCCAATGCTGAGGCGAGAGGCGAAATCGCTTCGTCTAATACTAGATCAGCAACGCGAGACGACTTGACGAAGATTCGTGGCATTGGGCCAGCGGCATGCCGAGTGCTTCGCCAAAACGGAGTTGTTCGTTTTGAGCAAGTCGCCAAAATGAGCGTTCAGGAGCTGACCGACCTATTTGCGGACACGAAAAGCCGGTTCCAGATGCTGGACACTTCGACCTGGCCAGCTCAGGCAGAAGCACTCGCCAGCGGTTTGGATTCAGAAGTCGAATTGCTCAATGAAATCAATTCGATCCGGGGAATTACTACTTCTTCTTCTAGTTCAACGCCCGTTGTTCAACCGAGCCCCAATGTTGACGTTTGATTGAAAGAGCGTTTGATTGAAAGAGCGT
>CAYSQZ010000191.1:0-9091 GCA_964433035.1 uncultured Pirellulaceae bacterium
ACAGGAGTATCATGAAGGTCCCACTTTCACTCCTCGCTTACGCGTCGGGTTACCAATAAAATCACAACCTCATCGAGTTACCATCACTTGTACCGACAGGAGTATCATGAAGATCCCACTTTCACAAATCGCTTACGCCCGCTCCGGCGACAAGGGAGACGGTAGCAATGTAGGCGTCGTGGCTTACAACCAGGACTGCTTTGAGGTGATCAAGCGTGTATTGACGACGGCCCGAGTCAAAGAGCACTTTAAAGAGATATGCTTCGGTGAGGTTGAGCGTTATGAGCTTCCCAATCTTCTGGCACTGAATTTTATTCTCCACGACTCATTGGGAGGTGGTGGTAGCGAAAGCCTCAAAACCGATGCCCAGGGAAAAACGCATGGCCTGGGGATTCTATTTATGGAAATTGAGGTTCCTGACGAGCTTGAAATTCCCAAGCGTCCAGCAAACGTTGGTTAAATCACTAGAAAAATGAAACCTTACATCACCATCATTTTTGGTTTATTAGTCGTCTGGACTGGGCTTTTACGCTCGGTTGAAGCGCAAGCGTTTAAGCCCAACGCGTTTTACTTTTGCCTCTCGATGGGAATAATCGCGATCGCGGCTGGCTTTTTTTATAGGTTGGGCCGCCCGGCCATAGCGACGTGTATCGCAGTTGCGGCCGGAGCGATTGTGCTGGGTTTTTACGTTTATTGTTTTATCGAACAACCTGAAAAGGATGCCAACGTACGGGTTGCCCTGGTCATCGTTGCTGCCTTAGCTCAGTTGTCGTTGGTGTTGCTGCCGTCTGGGCGGTGCACCGAATCGTCGGTTGACTAAGCACGTTTGTTAAATGTGAGCGCCTTGCCGCTCAGGCCAATATGAAATTGTCAGGCAGTGCCTGGCCTCTCTTCCAAAAATTGAGTTTGGGGTAGAGAATGAGTTTTCGAGTTTGAGTTGCGTCGGCAATGCTTCAGGACTCGTAACCTCGTCCACTACACCGCTTCCAAAAGTTGCTGATTGCTTTGATTGTGTTAGGCTGCTGGTTCAGTGAGCCATTTTAATCGTTAGAACAACGAAGAGCTTTTGTCAGTTGGAATTTGAGATATTTCATAACGATCTGCTGGCTGCGCTTAATGCCAGTGTGCCGCTGGAAATGGGCGATTCGCGAATTAGCCGATTGACCCAATCGAAACTGGAGCGGTTTCGCGAGACGGTGGTTAGCAAACTCGGTGACTCTCCCGATCTTGAAACGATTGAGCAGGTCGAAGGGACTTCCCGCGAAATACCTGCGCGATACTTGGCCGCGCTGCGGACGTATGCTTGGACTGATTCGATGTCCCCTGTTCTGGATGGGCTTACCAATCGCGTTACCTCGACTCGAAAAGTACAGCGACTCTTGAGACAGGTCTTTTTATACCTCTTCATTGTCATGGCCGTCGCGCTAATCGGGCTGGTGGTTTTTTACATAAATGTCGCACCTTTGATTCAGTACGTTCGCGAGGATTTGTTGCTTCCGCCAGACGCTGGTCATTCGCGGTTTGATTTCATTGCCTGGACGCCGGCTGCGATGATCGCGGTTGCTGTTTTGCTTGTCCTGGCCCTGGTTTGGATTGCCTTGGGAGGGGCTACGCGAACAGCAATGTGGTTGGGCGGACGGCAGTATGTTCGATGTTGGAGTTCAGCCACGGCGATTCGAATCATGCAACTGTTAATCGATTCTGGAATGGGCGTTGAAGATTCGATTCAGGTCAGTTGTGTACTGGCGGGAGTCGATTCGGTCGGCACCCAGGAAATTCGCAGTGCCATTGGGCAGGGGCACGCCCAGGACGCTCAAGCGATGCAAGTTGGTACCGATAAAGATGATCTCCGGTCGATGGCCAATTACATGTTGGTTTTGGCTCAGCAACGACTTGAGAAAATGAGATTTACGGTTCCAGTTTTGTTGGTAACCTTGATTGGCGGCTTGTTATCGTTGGCTTACAGCACTGCAGTATTTTCAACGATTGTAAACTTGCTCTGGGATCTAAAGCTGGCGGGGACCAACTAGATGGACGACCAGTCTGCCCCAGTTCCAGTGCTTGCCGAAATCGTTGAGCCGATTTTGCAAGCCCATTGGGAGGCAATACAGAGCAAGCGTGAAGAGTTGGTAGAGGTGCTTGATCGCATGGCGGTCGGGCTTCCCAAGGAAGGAGCAAAGCGACTTTCATCACTGAGCCAGTGGTTCTCACGAAGTAGACGTTTTGAAGAAGCGCTCGTGCGGGCAGATGTTCTGGCGGTATGCTTGCCGCTATGCAAAACGTTTGAGTCTCAAGGTGAGGTTAGCCAACTGGATATCGCTTCAGCTGCCCGTGGTGGGTTTTGTGCGATCGGCCAGAATTCTTCCGGGAGCCGCCAGCTTGTAAGAGCCCTGATGTATCCTGTGGTCGTTTTGTTTGCGGCAGCTTTGGTGGCGATCGGGCTCAGTGTGTTCGTGATTCCGCAGTTTGAGCAGATGTTTCAGGAGTTTGGGATTCAGCTTCCAGTGGTAACCGAGTTTTTTCTGGACTGTGCAAAAGTAATTCGCAAGTGGAGTTTTCTGCTTGTCCTTTGGCCTACATTGGCCTTGGGTGTCATCTGGTTTCTCGACAGATTGACCGCCCGTCGTAGGCATGATGGCATGGGTTGGCTCGATCTCTGGACGCAAAGTTCCCGGACTGCGTTGGCTGATTGGGCATGGCATATTTCGTTGCTGCTTGAAGCAGGACTGACTCAGGCTGCGGCGATGCGTCAAGCCGGTCGATTCGCCGGAAAATCCTGGCTTAGACAAGGCAGTAGGCTTTGGGCCAGAAGTGAAAATAGCCAAGGCTCGTTGGGGAATCAGGAGGTGGTCAAACCCGGGGCTCCAAATAGATATCTTGCCAATCCGAAGTTTCAGCTACTTGATCTGGCGCTCGCGGTTCCCAAGTCCCAAGGCAAGATCCAGTTGCTTCGAGAGGTGGCCAGTTACTACCGCGATCGCAATCGCAACATTGGTCTTTGGTGGATTCAATGGCTGGTTGCGCTTTTGTTGTGGGCAATTGGAGGAATCGTGATCGTAGTAATTTTTTCGCTTTTCGCGCCACTGATTTCGATTGTTAGTGGTTTAGTATAATGGCAATGGATCAAGCAAACGAAACCAGATTTGATTTGAACCATAGTGCGGGCACTACGCCTGACTATTTGCTTGATGCTACGGTTTCAGAACTTTTGGCCGATTCGACTTCCCATCAACGAGCGTTATTGGGTCTGATGGCGGTCTCGCATTGCTACGATTTGCCGTTGGCTCCAATGTTGAGCCGATTGGGTGGCGAAGCTTCGGGAGCGTTTTCCTCTCAGGTGATGTACTTTGCATCGGAAGTCCACCAAGGCGAAGATCCGTTGACTGTAGTTCAGGATTTGGATCGTGTGTTGACTGCCTCAAGTGCTTTGGCATTGCAGGTGGCCCGCGAAAATGGAAGCTTGAGCGATTTGTATCGAGCGCTGCTGCAGCGACCACCGGAACCGGATTCCGATGTTGATGCTGATAAGGAAATCGACGCAAGGCTGTCGAGGCTGATCATTCGTGCGTTTTTTGTGATGTCTGTAGTTTCGTTTACAGCGGTTAGGATCTTTCCTGAGTTTAGTCGCATGCTTGAAGAATTCGGGTTGGAATTTCCGGAGATCATGCAGTTCACTTACAGTGTGTTGGATTGGTCATTTAGACTTTGGTTTCTAGGCACGCTACTGCTGATTTTGTTTGGTTTCTTGTTGGCTCCGCGTTACCTTCGTCGCTGGAATCCTGTGGCGTGGCGAAAAAAGGTGATACCTAAATCAGCGCTTAGGCGTCAGACGTTGGCGATTGTGGCACAAGATAGCGAGGCTTCAAAAACAGGGATTACTCGATTCGCCAGTTCGACGCCGATCCAGCGTTTCTTTCCAAAGCTCGCCAAAGCTTCGACGCAGGAAGGCGCCGAGAAAGCATCTTGGGAGTCCTTGGCGGCGCAAGGCGTAATCACAAAGCGGGAGGCCAGTACGCTTGGCAGCACTCGCAGCGGAGAAACTCAAGCGTGGTTGCTGAGGTGGTCAGCTAATGCGCTTGGCGATCGAAAAAAGTCGAGATCCAATTGGGGCTTCAATCTCATGATCTGGCTCGGGAACATTTTGTTGGCCGTTATCGTTTTCGTGATGTGTATAACGATTTTTTCGACATTGCTCGTGATCCTGGAGAGCCTTGTATGAAGAAAATTAATTCATCGAAATGGAATTCAGCCGCTGGTATCACGGTCACCGAAGTTATCGTCGCGGCGGTTCTGATGATGACGATCATGGGGCTCGTTGGCACGGTTTGCCATCGTGTAAATTTGATCTGGTTTGACGTCAACCATCATCGTGTTGCAGTAAGTGAACTCTCCAATCAATTGGAAGAGTTGACATCAATGACACTCGATCAGGCTGTGACGGCGGTTAAAACGATTGAGCCTTCAGAGCTTTGCTGCCGAGCGCTGGCTTCCCCCGAACTAAGCGGTGAAATTCTCGAAGACTCATTGGGGACGCGAGTCTTGTTGAAGATCAACTGGAACCGACCGCAAACTGCCAAACCGGTAGAAATGTCCGGCTGGATCATTCCGGATCAGCAAAAGGGTGGTTCAGATGACATCTCCGAAACGGAGGACCAGCCATGAAACTACGAGGTTTTTCAAACCGGCATCGCGCCGGATTCACTTTGATCGAGTTACTGGTGTCGGTTTCGGCTTCGGCATTATTGTTGTCTATCAACGCAGTGTGGATTTATCAAACAATGAGATACTCGTCCCGGGTAGCCCAGCGACATCATGACCATCAAAAATTGGCTCGACTTGCTGACGAGTTTCGAGACGAAGTTCGAAGTTGCCATGCGGTTGAAGTTGTTAACGAGAGTGAAATCAAGTTGGTCTGGCGAGCCTCCGAGTCTGATTCAGATTTTTCTCCCTCGGCCAGCTACAAGATCGATGGAAGCCAGTTTTTGCTGACCAAGCAAATCAGCCAATTTCAGGTCAGGCGGGAGCGATATGCGTTGGCCGATAATACAGTCATTGGTTGGGATGTTTCAGCAATGCCTGAGATGATTGGTTTGCTCATATCCCGTGACCCAGCCAAAGATGTTCATCGAAAATATCACGCCCACGAGCAAGCCGATTCAGTAGATGCCCTGTCCGTGCGGCCCACACCTCCGGAGCAGTTGGTTCCGTTGATGAGCGTTCGAGTTGGCCCCAATCGCTGGCCGAAAACGGTTACGCAACTTTCCCCCAATTCCAATTCCAAGGCTGAGTCCGCTCCAGCTGAAGAAGTTGAAAGTGAAATCAAAGTTGAACCGTCTGCCGAGCCTGAACCCGAAAATCAGGAAAGCGAGGTGTCGGCCAGTGAATAAGAATAGATTTGATTCCAGGGGTTTCAACCGCAACCGCGGAGTTGTCTTGATTGCTGTTTTGGTCTGCATTGGGGTGGTGGCAACCATTCTTTTTGGTGTGGTGGAGCAAAGTCTGCGCTGTCGCAGACAGATGCGAAACGAAACTCAATTGGAACAAGTCCGTTGGCTGGTCGATGCGGGAGTCAGAAAAGCGATTACTGAATTGGAGCAGGCTCCCGGATATGAGGGGGAGCGTTTTGTGGTCGCCCCGGCGATCTATGACAATTTGAATGCCAACGTCGAGATAAAAGTTAAACCAGTTGAGTCTGATTCTGATCGAGTTCGCGTTGCTGTTACTGCAACTCTTTGTAGGGCAGATCAAGAGACAGCAAAATTGAAACGTACGAAAGAGTTTGTTTTTGATAAGGCCTTGGCCGGGCAATGACTGGCTTTTGGGTGCATCGTTTCGGTTAGCGATGCCCAGCTAAATTTGTTCTCCTTCAACTTACTACTATGAAACCGGTGCGAGTATGAACTTCATAAATGTCAAAACAACAATTGATTTTAAGTCGACAAACGTCGAGCGCTGGAAAAACCGTGGCTTCACGTTGGTTGAGCTTCTGGTCGTCGTCGCTATCATCGGCATCTTGATTGGGATGTTGCTGCCTGCGGTCCAGCAAGTTCGAGAAGCCGCTCGGCGAACGACGTGTGCCAACAACTTGTCGCAGTTGGGGATTGCGCTTCACAACTATGAATTTGGGTATCAGCATCTTCCCGCTGGAGTGATTGACAACGCTCCGGGCCCGATTATTTCTCAGGAGAAAGGCCTGCACGTTAGTTTTTTGGTTACTCTGTTGCCGTATATCGAAGAGCGTGGGATCGCCGATCGTTTTGATGTCACGGTCGGCACTTATGCCAAAGCTAATAAGCCTGCCCGTGAAATGGTGATCGACACGTATCTTTGCCCGTCGGCATACATTGCCACGATGAATATCGCGGCCACTGCAGGGGTTTCTCACTATGCTGGTTGCCATCACGGAACTGAAGCTCCAATCGACGATGACAACAATGGGGTGTTGTTCTTGAACAGCAAGGTGGCTTACGGCGACATCTACGATGGAAGTTCAAACACGATTTTGGTGGGAGAGTTTTTGACTGCCGCGGATTCATTTGGTTGGGCGTCTGGGACGAGATCTTCACTCCGCAATACAGGAGACATGATTAATCTTGCTCTGGGTGGATGGGGAGGCGGTGGCCCGGCAGCCATTGATTTGACGTCGAGTCTGCCAACTGATCAAGTTGGTGGATTTGGAAGCAATCACACTGGCGGTGCTAATTTTTGTTTGGCCAGCGGCTCGATAGCCTTTTTATCAGATAGCATAAACGCCGCGTTGTACAACAACCTTGGCAATCGCAAGGACGGAGCGATGATGGGTAATTGGAATTAGAGGCAGTTGTCAATTTTTCTTCGCGGAGAGGCTATTGGTAACCCGAAGCGGAGCGAGGAATCAGTTCCTCACTAACGGTTCGGTTTACCACAAGCTCAATATCAACTTCGGCGAGCCGCAAAATTTCCTATGACTCGTCGAGGCTGTGGTTTTATCCAACGCATGGAATGATAATGGTAACCCGACGCGTAAGCGAGGAAGAAGCTGCAACTGAATCCGCCCTCGCTTACTAGTATTTTGCATCAAGCGATACAAACCGTTTGTAGTACCGGCTTTAGCCGGCTGGATACTATTCCGCCTAAAGGCGGTACTACGAACATCACATTCAAGTTGATGCAAAATCCTATAACGCATCGGGTTTCCATTTGCACAGGCGTTTGGAAAAATGACGTCTCGGAGCCAAAGGCGCAGATCAGCATGATTGATCTGTGCCAAGTAGAAGATTGATTGGGTTTACGGATCGTTTTATGGTGTTGTCGGGACAATCGCGATATTGTCGACCGCGATACCCGAATCAACGATGAAATCTCCAACATCGACTACCGCAATTCCAATATTAACCGGACCATCATTTTCGAAAGCAAACTCGAAATTGCTAAAGCCAGTCTCTGAAGAAAAGCCGGTGTTTGCAGAAGGCACGTTCGGAGAAAAAACATCCGCCAGGGTACTAACAACTTCGCCGTCGATCGTAAGAAAAGCCGAGTCGTTTACGGAAGATTCATCAGTAAAAAAATTAAAGTCAAACGTCAGAGAGGAACCAACTGCACCTTCAACATCAAAACTAAGAGCTGAACCCGACGTGCTGTTCACACCAGTGCTGCTGAGACCAAGTTCTGCCCCGCCCAAAAAAGTCTCAAGATCAAGGAGAGCAAACGGTGCTCCGCCTCCAAGCGAATCTCCGGTTGTAAGCACAGCCAAACTCGAACCTTCCGTGGGTCCGAATGCATCGCCTTGGATGCTCGCGTTTCCAATCGTATCGAATCCTGAAAACCCGGATTCAAATCCTCCAATAAATTGAGCCTCCGCCCCGGTCTCATTCGAAGGTGGCTCAGTAAATGTAATGCAGTTGTCGGCGACGCCCGGTTGGTCATCAGGTGAGTCGCAGAAATCAATACCGTCATTAAACGACATGCCTGCGACCGTCGAACTGTGCCCGGCTATCCCGTTGACTTCGTAGCTTGCCTGAAGATCCTGAACGGCTCCGCCAATATCCGAGAGTTCGCTAACAACCGAGTCTCGCAGAGCAGATGAACTAACAATCAAGCCAACCACGGCGATCGTTGCGATCAAAACAAGCTCTGCCGAAATGGCAAAGCCTGCATTGTCGCGTCGCAATTGAACGAAGGTTCGAGATGTGAATTTGATCAACCTCATAGAAATTCCTGCAAAATATAAAAGTAAAACGTTGAAGTGAAGCGACGTGCGGAAACCTAGCTTTCAAAAAACGCCTGAGGGAGAAATTTTCCATTAAATCGCAACAGGACTATTCGGATCTTGCGAGTTAGGACAACCAGTTCAGGGGGAGAGCGAGGGGATAGCATATGGGTTTTGAGGGCTGTTCTGAATTCAAGACCTGAGCCTCGGTTAAGCGTCCAACAAGTGAAATAACACCTGATCAATTTGCACAGAGCGCAGAAGCGCATATTTTGCAAATGTCAAATCATTTTTAGATCCAAAGCCCGATTATTAACAAAGTTAAGTTTGGTTTGACGAATTAGTGAGTGGTGGAATGGATTCCAAAGAATACTCCCGGTTGTCAGCGGCACGAAGCTTCTGGCACGACCAAGAGGGGTTCATAATTACTATCGAGCTTATCCTCATTGCGACCATCGTCGGCATCGGCTCGATCGTTGGGCTGACGACGCTGCGTAACGCAATCAACAGCGAATTGGCTGACGTTTCAGAAGCGATCCAAGCCATGGAGTTTGGAGACGCAGAAGCCCCAAGCGCTGATCCGGCTGCTGCCACCGACAGTTGCATTACTTTTACGCTTGCTCCGGCGGACGAAGTTTAAAGCAGATTTCCAAATCCGCTTTTGCCTTCTAGGCTCCGCGTGTACTATCGCGGCCTGACGGATTCAGAAGAAGCACTACCCGAACTAAACCACAGATGGGAACCCGACGCGTCAGCGAGGAAACCGCCTCGCTTCCTTGCTTACGCTGCGGGTTACCATTGCTGATGCGTTCTTCTCGCGCCTGCAATTGCCTCAATCTAGTGGACCGTCAATCCTGAAATGAATAGCCAAACGGGTGCCATGCTTCACGCTTGCGTGAGCAT
>CAYSQZ010000192.1:0-9069 GCA_964433035.1 uncultured Pirellulaceae bacterium
AGGACGATGCGTTCGTATACCTTCAGAACAATAGGCTGCTTGCCGGTGTCGAGTATCATGCCCGTTACAATCTAGGATTTGATGATTTACCACCGTACAATCCAAACATTCCTAATCGATGCGGCATCTCAGTTCCTGGGCTTAATGCAACAGAAATTAGCCCTGAAGATCGTGGAGTCTTCTCACCTGTTTATTACATGTCTGCCAAACTCTTTTCAAAGGCCGGGCTAGAGTCTCCAAATACAGTAGCCGTGTTTGATTTCCCTGGTTATTCACCGGAGATTAATAACTTTGCTCACCCGGGTTTAGGCATGTTTGCTTTTGTTTCGACCGATGAAGATTTCGTATCTAGAGATATCGCAGTTAACATTACTGTTCCCGAGGGGCGCGGTGACCGCGACGCTGTCACTGCGACTGCGGCGGATTTTATCGGCCAAAATCCAGGCAGCCTGCTTGATGCAAATGCCATCGTTTATCATAGCGAAGGTGAAGGCAGGAATTCAAATTTTGGAACCAACTTCGGCGACGGAGCAACTTTCGGTGGCTTCACCGTTACTACGACTGCTATCGATCCTATTAACGAAGATGACACCGGCACCAACGAAGGCTTCAATGCTGGGGATGCTTCTCACACTGATACCGATCCGATTGCCGAAGGATACGCATGGGGTGCTGATAATACGAACGTTGCCATTGATGGTTTGCTGGCCAATTCAGCGGCAGGTGACACGATTGTTCTGTCAGTTTGGGGTATTGGTGACAATGTTGGTCAAGACGCTAATTTCACAGTTACCTATGGGAGTAACACCGCCAGCGAGGGAAACATTCAAGAGACTCTGTATAACGGACCAGGTCAAGGGCAAGGCAGTGCTGTAGGTTCGATCCCATTCGTCAATTTCACATTCGTAGCAGACGGTGTAACGGATCGGATTTCTTTTGACATTGGGGGTTCTGGTTTTGTCCCAATCAACGCTTTCTCGCTGAGCGTTACCGAACGTATACCTTTGCTCGGAGATGTCAACTTGGACGGTGTCGTTGACTTCTTTGACATCGCTCCATTCATATCTGCTCTGAATTCTCCATACCAACTCGAAGCGGATTGTGATGAGAATGGTTTCGTTAACTTTTTTGACATCTCTCCATTCATCGAGATCTTAAGCGGAGTATAAAGTGACATTGCCAACAACTTGAGCAGTGGAAAACGCTACTCAAAAAGTTGTGAAGGATATGCTGCTGGCTTAATCGAATCATCCAGGCTGGAATGCAAGAAAATTCTTCATGTTCAACCTGTTCCGCCAGTCAAAATTAGCCAGAGCTAAATAAAATAAGCCCCACGAAGATTGGTCCAAGCGAGACTACTCTTGAGCTGGCAGAACGTTCGTGGAAACGATTTTCTTGTCGTCCAATTCTATTTCAATCACGCCTTGTGATTCATCCGCCAAACAATAGCCGGCAACGAACTCATCTTCGGTCAACCGTTGGCTTGGCTTGGTCGGAAAAAACGATTGGCTAATTGCTGCGTTTACACCGTGTGGCATTCCATCACTTCCTAAAATCAGGTCTTCGCCCGTACGAAACCCAGCTTCGTCAATCAACATTCGAAACGGATTATTCATCTCGCAATAACCTTCGTCCATCCGGTCAGAATAGTCACTTGAGTCGCTGTTGAAATTTGGTTGCATACTAAGCACCACGCCCAATTCTTTTGCACGTCGAGCCTGTTCCAAGCTAATCATTTGCGCGTGCTCGATTCGAATCACCGGCACGCTATTGATCGCGGAGCCGGACTTTTCCAAATGCGTGATGACTTCCCTGTATCGAAACAGCTGTGAAGTGTTCGCGCCAGTTCTTCGTCAGCGTAAATCAACATCCCATAATTTGCTGCGGCTTCATTTAAGAAAGTTCGCTTCATCGCTGCGGTTCGAGAACCAATCGCACCGTCGGCAAACAGCTTCAGCCCTTCCACCGCAAGCTTCGCCGACTCGGACAACGACTCAAACGTATCAGGCGCCGCCCAAAACCTGGTTCGACTTAGCAGTCCGGCCGATTCAAAGAGACTAATTTCGCCCTCATCGACCAACAACATCTCTTCAAGATAATAAACGCCTTGCAAAAGCCGGGATTCGTAAAACGCCTGCAGCCCTTTCACTGATGCGTATAGATTCGCAAACCAATTCAACACAACTCGCAGATTTTGTTCGTACCAAACGCGATCGGTCATCTTTTCGACGATGTTACCATAGCGATTTTTGAGAACCTGCATGCCGTCGCGATTGATCATCAACGAATGAAGGGAAACGTTAAAGATCGCGACAGGAGGCATCTCCTCAATTTCTTCCTGCGACCAGCTGAATCGGTTGCTCCTCCATCCACACGCGATGGTTAATCCGTCCGGATTCCCACTGGCGTGTTGAGCGAGCAGTTGGTTTGCCTCTTCTTTTGTCTCAACTTCATGAAGTGCAATGGCTTGCCCGAATGCCGCATAAAACAGCGGGTGAGAATGATGGTCTTTGAGAAACGGAATGCGAATCGTTTTCGTCATGGAGGTTGCCCTATGATGCGAAAGTTACGTGTAAAACTTTAAGCGAAAGTCCGAACCATGCTTTGACTTTCTCCTTACAGGTTGCCATATGAGGAGGCTCAAAATGACCGTGAAGCGTTTCCAACGATGGCGACGTTTTTTGCCTGTTGGCGCCTGCCTGCCTTTCGACCTCCCAATATCACTACGGTCGTTGAAAAAAACAATAAAGATGATGGCAAACAAAAAGGCCAAGGAACCGTTTCCCTTGACCTTTTCTGTTTTCAATTTTTGCCCGGCACGCTACTTGGCGGCATCAAAACGAGCTGCAACCGCTGCCCAGTCAATGATGTTGAAGAATGCAGCGACGTAATCTGGTCGTCGGTTCTGGTAGTTGAGATAGTAAGCATGTTCCCAAACGTCGAGACCAAGGATTGGAGTTCGGCCTTCCATCAAAGGCGAGTCTTGATTAGGCGTGCTTTCAACGACGAGCTTGCCAGCATCAACACTCAACCATGCCCAACCGCTTCCAAACCGAGTTCCAGCGGCAGTTGAAAAGGCGGATTTAAATTCGTCAAAGCTTCCAAACGTCGAATTAATCGCATCAGCTAAATCGCCAGTCGGTTCGCCACCTCCCTTGGGTGAAACAACTGACCAGAACAGTGAGTGATTTGCGTGCCCTCCACCGTTGTTGCGAACACCGCCTCGAATGTTCTCGGGAACAGCATTCAAGTCACCAATCAGTTCTTCGATCGACTTGGACCCGAGATCCGTTCCCTCGATTGCAGCGTTGAGTTTGGTGACATACCCGTTGTGATGTTTCCCGTGATGGATTTCCATCGTCTTGGCATCGATGTGGGGAGCAAGGGCATCGTGCGCAAAGGGAAGATCGGGGAGTGTATAAGCCATTGTTTCCTCACAGATTTTTGGCGTTGAGTTGGGTTAAATTCAAGTCTAAAAGCATACCCAATCTCCAGCCTACTGGCAATTGCCCGACTTCAGTTGAGAGCTTAAGAAGAACCTCAGAGCAAATCAACAATTCCGTAATCTGGAACAATGGGGCAGAAGAGCGCCAAATCATTTGAGGTTCCGACGGATACCTAAAAACTATAGGCGCGCATGCTCAACGACAACGGATCAGCGAGTCGACTGGGTCGCCTGCGGGTCGATTTTAAGCTTCGAGTTATTCTCATTGAGCATCAAAAACGTTCTTAGATCTTTGATGATTTGCGGTGCCAGTTCGAGCGTGTTGGTGGCAAACCATTTTTTCTTGCCTTCACGAATTGATATTCGAATGTAGGTCATTGAGCGGCGCCCAATTTTCTCATCGCTGGTATCTTCGAGTTCCTGGAACTCGACATTGACAATGAACGTTCCTTTTTTCGAGTAGTCTTTTTCGTCTTCGACTTCGACAGTCAGCGAAGCAAAATCAGCATCGACGCGCCGAATTTCAGCTTCAGTTTCCAGAATATAGCCACGCAACTTCTCAACCAGAACCGTCAAGGGAGTCGAGGTCTGGTACTCTTCACTGATTAGCACCTGCCCTTTGAGCTTCCTCCAATTGGCACCACTGAGCGACTTCTGCTCGGCGCTTTTGAGGACTGGTGCATTCGTGCCGCCCCCGGTGTTAGCCTCAACCACCCGGTTGCGACCAAGCTCTTTGGCTTTAAGTAATGCGGTGTCAGCACGAATAAAAAAGTCGGTACCACAGTCGCCGGGCATCAACTCGGAAACCCCAAAGCTCGCCGTGATGCACTTACCATCAAGCATTTGCTGCGGAGTTTTTGTGAGCGTCACGCGAATTTCTTCTGCTCGCTGAACTGCCGACTCAACATCACAATTGGCACAAAGAATGACAAACTCTTCACCTCCATAACGCGCCACGAGATCCTGTTGACGAACGAACTTCTTCAGCAGGCTTGCAAACGAGACCAGCGCCTGATCGCCAATGTGATGGTTGTAGTTGTCATTGATCGATTTGAAGAAGTCGATATCGCAAATAATCAAACTACACTCGAAGTCCTGAGTATTGCGCAGCCGGACAAACTCATCCAGCACTCGCTCAAATTCAGCACGGTTGGCAACCTGCGTCAACGGATCCAGCATCGAAAATGCGTAAAGATCTTTAAGCTGTCGCTGGAGATCCAGCTTGACAGAAGTATCCTGAATCAGAATCACTGCACCGTGAAGTGCGTCGTCGGCGCCAATCACGGGAGCAAACGTCATATCGACTTTAAGCTCTCTGCCGCTTCGGCCCACCAGTTTGTAACTTCCAGTCTGAGTGACCCTGGATTCAAAACAATTGACAACCGGATTTTTATCATCCGTAATCCTGGCCCCGTGTTCGTAAGCAAGCCCAAACATGGAGGGAGTAAATTTGACGCCGTCTACTTTACTCGCACTCATTCCGGTCATGACTTCGACCGTTTGGCTCCAGACCAGAATTCGTCCCTGAAAATCAACGAAAATCGCCCCATCCTGCATGTTGTCCAGAAGGCAACGTCGAAACAGATTAGGATCAACCCTTCGAACAGCTGCAGGTGCAGCTGCGTTGACTTGGGGTGATTGATTTTGTTCTTGCGATGTCATCTAGTTTAGTTCTATCAACGCAGGTAAAACTCGAGCGCTTGATTGCAGGATGGAATTAGAACCCCTCCAATGGAGAGTCACGAGCCGAAAAAACGCTCTATCCTCTTCATTAACTTCGACTTGCTATCAGTGCGGGTTGACTAAAAATACAAACTACGAGTAATACGGGCCTTCAATCGACACAATCCGTACTTTCATCAAGGAACAGAAATGAAACTAGTTTCGTTCGAACTAAAATCCCAGCAATGGACTGGCAGCTTGTCGCCAGACGAATCTCAGATCAACTTTAATCAGGACTTACCTGGTAATTTGATCGGGCTGGCACAATCCTGCGGATTGCCAAATCTAAATCCGGGGGCCCTCGAAGAAGCACTTGGGCAGAACAAGGCGACGGTCGATTCAAAAGACGTCACATTAAAGCCTCCTATCGAGGCGATGGACAAAGTCATCTGCGTCGGAAGAAACTACGCTGACCATGCAAAGGAAATGGGTAAACAGGCCCCAGAGCTCCCAATCATCTTCAACAAATTCCCCTCTTGCATTGTTGGCCCGGAATCGGAAATCAGGATCCCCAAGCTCAGTCAACAAGTTGATTTTGAAGCCGAACTTGTCGTTGTGATCGGAGCTGGGGGCAAGCACATCGCAAAAGAAAACGCGATGGACCATGTGCTTGGCTACTGTTGCGGAAACGACGTTTCGGCGCGCGATTGGCAACATGGCAAGCCCGGTGGCCAGTGGTTGCTTGGAAAAACGTTTGACACCTTTGCGCCGCTGGGCCCAATGATCGTGACCAAAGACGAAATCTCCGATCCCTACGATTTGGGAATTCGACTCCGGCTCAACGGCGAGTTGATGCAAGACTCAAACACAAGTCGCCTGATCTTTCCAATTGATTTTTTAATCAGCCACGTTTCTCAATTCGTAATGCTCAAACCCGGTGACTTGATTTTTACCGGAACGCCACCGGGCGTGGGGGCAGGTCGAAAACCGCCTTTGTATCTCAAATCCGACGATCAACTCGAAGTCGAAATTGATGGGCTGGGTGTGTTGAAGAATCCAGTGGTTGCTGACAGCTAGCAGACAGTCAATCAAGGGATCTAAGACTTCGGCTCACACGATTGCTATCGTGCCGCCTCGCTCCAGGAAACTCATGGTTCACCGCAACATGTTCGTAGTACCGGCTTTAGCCGGTACGCTACCATTCCGCCTAAAGGCCGCAATACAAACCGCTTATGGAAAATTCCTGAAGTTCAGTTTCCAAGCCCGCAAGCAAGATGGGTTACTCGGGCCAAGTTGGCCCGTTGGCTAACACTTTAGGCTCATTATGCCGATCAAAAGGAAGGTATGTTTATCTGATCTTATCTTTGGTTGCCAATGGCTCTCAGGCGTAGCGACTCTCGTCGTCGCAGACTAGTTGTCGATCCTTCTCAAACGGCTTCTCAAGCCGACGAGCAAGGTGCGCCTGCCTTGAGTTCGGAGAAAACTTCAGGGAGCACGCAAAAAGATATACGAGCATATTCTTTTGGCGCCGATCGTCGTAACGTCAACAAGACGACGGACCTGTTTCCCAAGCGTATCGTGCCCTACATGCTGGTCGTGCTTGTGTTACTGGTGTGCTTGGGGATGATTAACTACTGTGCAATCCAAGCCTATCAATGGCGGGCCCACATTGGCGATCCTGGAGTCTCATCGCTGTCGGTATCCGGCATCGGGAGTCTTGGCAGTTGGTTTACTTCATTCCTCCTGATCGTCTCGTCGCTGGCGAGTTTGCAGATCTTTGCACTGCGAAAACATCGTTGCGATGATTACCGGGGAACTTATCGGCTTTGGATCTGGATGTCGGGTGTGCTGTTGTTGGCAAGCCTTTGTTGCATCGTAAATTTGGCCAGCATCGCGCGGTACGCTTTTGAATCGCTGACTCAGATCTCATTTTTGGAAAAGCCCTGGCTCGCACCGACGATCGTGATTTCCTTGCTGACGATCCTGGCTGCCAGAGTGGTTTTTGAAGTCCGCCGTTCGCGCGGCTCGATGGCTTGGGTATCGACTGCCTGGCTTGGTTTGGCGGCAGCGGTTCTGCTTCACTTACCCTCCGTTGGCGAGTCGCTTCCTCTTGAGTTCAACTCCAGATCCGTAGCTGGCAACTGCGTTTTGTTTGGTACCGCATCGTTGCTGATGGCACATCTGACTTATGTGCGGTTCATTTTTCTTCGGGCTCACGGCTTGATCAAGCTCGTGGCCAAGAAGAAAGTGACCAAGAAGAAAGTGGCCCAGACTAAAACCAAATCCAAACCAAAGCCGAAGGCCAAGTCCAGCTCGAAATCAAACTCCTCCAAGACCTCAACAACTACCAAAAAGAAGAAAGCGGCTAAACCCGCAGAAGAAGTGGACGAGCAGTCACAAATAGCTGCAGCGGATTCTTCGGAGAAGAAAAAAGCAGCGAAAAAGAAGGCCAAGCGAACCAAGGTTAAGGTAGCGCCTGAAACTAAAGATACAACCGAGGTTGCAGGAAAAACCGAGAGTAAAAAAACGCCCCGGCTATCACTGAAAGAAATGGCCGCTGCCTCGCGTGCCAAAGCAAAGGCTCAATCCAATCGCGTAAGCAAAGCTGCCGAGGAAGAAGAAGGTGATTCTGAAGGCATCATCAAGATGTCCAAAGCCCAGCGCCGCAAGCAGCGTAAAGATTCTCGTAAAAACCGCAAACGCGCCGCTTAGCTTCAGTTTCAGGTCGCCGAGTAGTGAACGAGGTTACGAGTCCCCGTCTCACCAACAATACCGCAGGACTCGTAGCCTCGTCCACGACCAAAAAGATTGAGACGACCGGCCAAACACCGTTTTCAGCGATTTGCCCGAATCGCTCGCTTCACTTACTCCGCAGGTTGGCCTAAAATTCGCTTCTCTGTTTGGCTGACCGCTATCCCCCAAAGACAAAACGACTCATGACTGTTCGAACTCGATTCGCTCCCAGCCCTACCGGCTACCTTCATATTGGCGGAGTTCGCACTGCCCTGTTCAACTGGTTGTTGGCCAGACAAGCCGGCGGGCAATTCATTTTGAGGATCGACGACACCGACTCCAAGCGAAACGTCGCCGAGGCGCTCCAGCCGATTCTCGACGGATTCACTTGGCTGGGGATCGATTGGGATGAAGGCCCCACGCCCGACGGCTCTGATTCGACCGGGCCCCACGGACCTTACTTTCAGTCGCAGCGATTGGGAAAGTATCAAGCGGCGGTTGATCAGTTGCTGGAGTCAGGCCATGCATACAGAGATTTTTCCAAGCCCGAGGAGTACGCCGGCGAACGGGAAGCAGCTGAAAAAGAGAAACGTGACTTTGTCTACAGCCGCACCTGGATGGCTGAAACCGACGAGCAGGTCGCCGCATTTGAAGCCCAAGGGCGTCAGTCGGTCGTTCGCTTAAAGATGCCACGCCAGGGCACGTGCGAGTTCCATGATTTGGTTCGGGGTGATGTTTCTTTCGAATGGGCCGGACAATCCGATACAGTGATCCAGCGGAATGACGGATCTTGTTTGTACAACCTGGCCACCGTTGTTGACGACTGCGAGTTTGAGATCACGCACGTCGTGCGAGCGGTGGAGCACCTTGCCAACACGCCGAGGCAAATCTTCATCGCCCAGTCATTGGGATATCAATCGCCTCAGTTTGCTCACTTGCCCGTCGTCGCTGAACCGGGCGGGAAAAAGAAACTGAGCAAGCGTGACATCGAAAAGTACCTCAACAACAAGGACTTCAAACGGCTTTATCAATCCGGTGCGGATATTGCCGGGCAAATAGGAATTGAGCCCGACCCAAAAACTTTCAATCCGGTGCTGGCCGATTTTTATCGGGACATCGGTTTTCTGCCCGATGCGGTGGTCAATTACCTTTTACTGTTGGGCTGGTCGCTGGATGACAAAACCGAAGAGTTCACGCGTGAGGAGATGATCGAGCATTTTTCGCTTGAG
>CAYSQZ010000193.1:0-9022 GCA_964433035.1 uncultured Pirellulaceae bacterium
AAGGGCCCCTCTGGGAGGGTCGGTGAATTCGCTTGCGAATTGGACGGGGTCTGTCAGATTTGAATTGACGGGTGCCATGTTTACGCTCGCGGTAAGCATGCTCACGCAAGCGTGAAGCATGGCACCCGTTTTGCTATTCATTTCAGGATTGAAGGACCACTAGTCACTGTCTGACAATTTCATATTGGACTGAGCGGTAAGGCGCAAGCCGCCGGTAAACACGTAACGAACTGGTGGCTTAGCGCCTTGCCGCTCACATTTAAAAAACAGAAACTAGTTGCCAGCAAAGGCCCGTCTAGCCTGGTCGAGGGACAAACCGCGAAGCTGAGAGTAAGAATCCCGGATTCGGCTTTCTAACGCCGCAATTTTTTGCTTCAGCGAGTTATTCTCCTGAGACTTGGTATTTAAAAGACGTCTGATCGTTTCCAAGTCACCTTCAAGATCGGTTTGGTCTTGCCCCAAATTACCTATCAACGTATCTCGCGCCGCTTTTTGAGCCTGACTGTCCTGATATGCCTTATCCTGAATTGCATTGTTGCGTTCAACGATTTCGTTCTCAATCGCCATCCTATCGGTCTGTTCGCGAAGGTCGGCAAACTCATAAGGAAAGTCGCGGACCTGACGAACAAAAATTCGATCTTCCAACGTTACTGCTTCGTTGTCTTTGAAAGGCGGGATGGTGTCATCGTCTCGCTGATAACCGTCAGCGGTACGCTGGTCGACGAGTATTTTATCGCCTTCCTTAAAATCAATTTCCTTGCCAGCGTGTAGCGCCTTGTCCACGGCCAACCCAAGAGGAGTGAATAGTCCGTCCACGTCCACACTTCCGTTGGTGTCCACCGGATAGGCTTTACTGGATTTCTTGTCGAATTTGTAAAGGTAAAATACCTCCTCTGGCGGAGGCTCAAACTGAAGCGTCTTTCGTCCGGCAGAGTTCGCGTCAATCCAGTTCTGAATCTTGCCCAATGAAAGTCCGTCGAAGGTATACATGTCAATCAATTGCTCGTATTCACGGCTATCAGGATCCAATCCAATCAAGTCTGCGGGCAGATACTCAGAGGTTAGCAGCTCGCGGAAAAGTGAAATGTCAAGATCCGCCGTTTCATCCTGCAAGTTCTCCAGCAGCTGTTTGACTTTGGGTGGATTGTTGGGCTTGTCTTTTAACAACGCAACTGCAGCTTGTTTGAATGAGCCCCGGCGATCCAACGGCATTTTTTCAAACAGGGTCCATTGTCCAGACGGTTGTTCAAATTCGCCTGGCTCGGCAAGTGCAACCGGAGCTAACGTCACTTTATCGCCCGCCTCAGCTTCATCCTTTTTAAGCGTGACCTGAACCGAACCGATGTACTGAGCGGGATAGTTTTTCCCGCCGATTTGCTGAGCTAAAAAAGCGAACAAAACAACATCAGCCAGAGGACGCTGTGCCACATCGGCGCGCGGTTGGGCAAACGTGAAAACTCGATTGTCGCCGTCGGCAGTGACCGTCCCGTTGCTCCAGACTCGTCCTCGGCCAGCAAGCTCGCGAGTAAGCTCGCCTGAAATCGCTCGTAGCGATCCAGGATCATAGGTGATTGAGTTGGGGTCACCGTATCTCAACAAATCGTTCTCACGCGTAAGCCTCTCGAACTCTAACGTATGTTTTTCGACTGCTGCCAAGTCTTTGGAGCGTAGCGAGAAGCACTGAGTCGCGCCCCAGATTGCGGCGATGCCAGCCAGAAAGCTCAGGATCGTGAACGTGATATCGATCCATCCCCAAGTCTTGCGTGCAACAACACAAAACACGATCAGTAAAATGAACGCTAAGGCAAGAATTCCGATCGAGATTAGGTCGGGATCCGCAGCTAGGAATAAAGAGTCGAAAATGCCCATTTAAAGTCGCCAGTCTCACTATCTTTTCAAAGGTCCGCACGATGAGAATTCCGCCCAGATTGCGGTATCACTCAATCATACGGTGGAAGGGCTCTTTTTGTGCAAAAAGAGCCCGGAAATCTCCCAACTTGGATAAAAAATTAGGCGATTTAGCTCGTCATTTTTTGCTATCGTCGATATGCCTTCATTCGCTCCCCCTTTTGGCTCATCGTCGTGCCGGTCAATACGAGCCGAACAAACACTCAAGTCAAAGCCAGCACAATCCCGATCTCCGTTAAAAGACGAAGAGTTGAAGCAATCCCATCAACCCGCAGAGTTTACTGACGGTGGGTTCCCGCAGATTATTGCTGCAGGACTTATTGCTTAACTGATTCGTGACTATCGCCGGTTTTCGCTGTCCCGCAACAAGCAAATGCCGGCTCCGACTCAGGAGAATTGGGTGCCCAGAAACCGAATCAACGGCCTATTGCTGGTCGTCATCATGCTCAACAGCTGCGCTTTGATCGGCTGCCATCGGGGATACTACCGACGGCAAGCCGACCTCGAAGCCAGTCGTTTGATTCGCGAGAAGGCCACCGATCCGCGCTGGAATTCTGCCGATGGAACGATCGACATCGATCCACAATCGAGAATGTTCGATCCCTTCTCCCAGGACCATCCGCCGATTCCACCTGATGACGAGACGTCGCATCAGTTCATGCACAACGTTGATCGAAAAGAAGGCTACCCGCACTGGCATTCCAACGGAGACACCAACTATGTCGAAAACCCGATCTGGATGTCTTACCTTCCCATCAACGAAAAAGGACAAGTCGTTCTGACGTTGGAGCGGGCTTACAAGTTGGCGCTGATCCATTCTCCTGAGTTACAGGAACAGCGAGAAACGCTTTATCTTTCTGCGCTCGACGTCAGCCTCGAACGGTTTGGATTTGATTCACAATTGTTTTCGGGTTTCAATTCGTTTCTGACGACTCAAGGCCGGTTGCTCAACGGCGGCAGCAGTAGCACCACGCTTTCGAGACAGCTTGGCGCCAACGGTGAAGGGATCAATCTCCAGCGGATGGGAATCACCGGTGCCAACTTTGCGGTCGGCTTGGCTAACACGATTCTGTTTAACTTTTCCGGCAACAACACGCAGACGGCAAACTCGCTGATTGATTTTTCGCTGATCCAGCCGCTGCTCCAGGGCGCTGGGCGGGAGCGGATTTTGGAAGCGTTGACGCAATCCGAACGAACACTGCTGGCCAATATTCGTCAGTTGGAGCGATTTCGCCGAGGGTTTTATCTTCAAGTCGCCATCGGCCGCAATCCCGGGCCGGGCCCCAACCTGGGCGGCAACTTTCTGGGCGCCCCTGGAAACGCCAACTTCAATGCAGGTGGATTTTTCGGGCTGTTGGAAACCCAGCAGCAAATCCGAAACCAGGAATTTAACGTTCGTCAGCTCGAAGCCGTTCTCGATCAGTTTCGAGAGTTCTTCCTGCGCGAACGACTCGATGCGATCCAGTTGAAGCTGTTTGAGGGAAACGTTTATCGTCAGCAACGAAGCTTGCTCGATGCCAAAACCAACTATCAGGCCTCGCTGGATGATTTTAAGCTTCTGCTGGGATTGCCACCGACGATAGACGTCATCATCGATGATCCGTTCCTGGATCGGTTTGAATTGATTAGCGACGAAATCAACGAAAGAATGATTTCGATCAGTAACCTCAGGAAGCAGACTGGCGTCGGGCTGAACCGGATTTATCAAATCTTTGAAGGTGTCGGAGACGACGTTCAATGGCCCGATTTTGAGTGGCCCGATGATTTGGACAAGAGTATTGGAGACCTGACACCATTTATTGAAGCTGCCGAAGCAACGTTGGAAAAGATCGTCAATGATGATCGTAAATTACTCGAAGCCGATCTGGACAAGCTTGAGGCCGCGCGACCCGATCGAATCGAGTATCTGAAAAAGGTCAAAGCTGCGATCGATGCGGGCGAGATTATTTCCAGTGTCGATCCCGGGCTGTTCGAAGCGTCTTCGGTTGTCAGCCCAGGGCAGCTGCGCAAAGCGCTTGCCGATCCAGAGATGGACGCCAAAGAATTTATCATGGTTGACGGGAAGAAGGAACTTCCGCCGAGTTCGATTTTAAAGCGAGCCGGAATCCTCAAACAGGAATTGTTGGAAGTAAAGCAGCGAATCGCGAAATTTGAAGACGCTCAGGAATCCAAGAGTAAAAAGTCTGAAGTCGTCGAAGGAACCGAATCAAATCCTGTCTATAACGACCCGGAGTTGTACGACTATATCGTTACTGAATTTCAGGAGAGAATTCCCGGGCAGCTATCCGAACTGAACAACTTGGCGCTGGAGCTTTCCTTGCTCCAGGCGCTGGCGCGATCCAACGCGATCGAGATCAGCGATGTCGATCTCTCTGCAGAGCAGGCCATTCGAATTGCCCGCTGTATGCGACGGGATTTGATGAACGCTCGGGCTTCACTGGTGGATCAATGGAGAAATATTGAATTTGTTGCCGATCAACTGGAGTCGCAACTGGATCTGGTGTTTACCGGTCAAATTGGCAACTCAGGAGACAATCCGTTTCGACTGCGCGCCGACAATGGGGAGCTAAGCGCTGGATTTCAATTCGATTCTCCGATCGTTCGGCTTTCCGAGCGGAACGACTATCGCGAAGCCCTGATCGACTATCAGCAAGCCCGGCGAGATTTTTACCAATTTGAAGATGTTCTTAACAACAATCTTCGTGATATCTTGCGCAACATCAATCGAAGTAAAGTCCTGTTCGAATTGGACCGACTCACGGTTCAGGTTGATATTCAAAACGTGGAAATCAACCGTTTCGAACTCGATGCTCCCGTCTCGGTTAATGCGGCCGGAAGCAACAACAGGCTTGGAACGGTTACCTCGCGTAACTTGACCGACGCGATCATCAACCTCAATGGTTCGCAGGATTCGTTCCTGGGATCGTGGGTTGATTTTGAAGTGCTGCGGAGGAACCTGGATTTTGATTTGGGCACGATGCAGCTTAATCAAAATGGCGAGTGGATTGATCCCGGATATATCGACGGCAGTATTGCCACCCGGGCAGCCGACATGATGGGAGTGCAACTCGGCTCTGGGTTCTGCCAGAACGTTGATGTCGCGTATGGCAATGATGGAGTCGAACACCAGTGGGGCACTGAAGACGGAGTTCAAGGTCAGTTTGTTCCAGCCCAGCAGTTCGACTACCGAATCGATGATGCACTTCCCAAAGCCCAGCCCAAGCCCGGTGCGGATGATGGCTTGATTGATCCGGCCAGCCCACTGATTCCAAAATCTGAAATTCGTGGCGGCGGAAGCGGTTCGAGATTTGTGCCGCAGCATTTCGATTACTCCAGGCCAGCTGATGAATTGACGGTCTCTACGTCAGAGGTAATCGCGGTCGGTTCGGCTAAGCGTCAACGTCAAAAACTTGCGCCCCGAATACCAATTGCGACAACCGTAGCAAGTTTTCCGACTTCTACCAAAGTTGCGTCTGCGGCTCAGGTAAACCAGGAGGCTGGGAGTCAAGCACCAATGGTTCGGTGGGAATCCTTGGTCAACGTTGAAAACCGTCTACCAGCTGCAGCTGGAGTTGCTGTTACCGTTGGTGCGAGTGAGCAAGTTGTATCACCGACGTTGACCTTGGCAGAATCGTTCAGCGAAGCAACTCGTCCGAGAGATACTGTCGTCGAGCCTGAAAGTGGAAGTGGTTACAAAACTACCGCATCAACATTTTCCGTAGCGAACGAGATAACCAGTCCTGCGGCATTATTTTCGGAAAAGGAAAAGGGACTCATAACCTTGTCCGCTACCCAAAACTCCGGATTAGAAACTGTTTCTAGCCCTGGGCTTCCTGCAAGTCCGCTTACCATCCGGGCGACCCAGCAAGTTTTGCCGGTCCAAGCTCAGGATTCAAAGCCCCTTAGTCTCCCATTACCAACCATGGCGTCTGAGGTTTCTGATCCAATGATTGTGATTCGTGCGAGCTCACAGCTTGAGCCAACTTCGCCGGGGACTGTTAGACAGCCCGCAGATTGGAGAAAGCAATCTTCTTCTCTAGACGGTTTGTTGCAACGATTCGGTACCGAAAAATCTCCATCTCAGTGAAACGGTTGATACAAACTGGCGTTTCACGCGTTTTTCGGAACTTACGGCTCTTCGATTGGTTAAATTTAGTAAATAATACGCGGGTATATTTCGTCTTGTATTGGTACACAAGTCGTCGATCTAATTAAGCTGCCTGTCCCGAATTTGCGGCTGATTTGAACTGTCGAATTTGGCCCGTTGCTATTGAGCCGATTTAAAGTCGCAGAGAGCTTTCTTTTTCCATCATGAGTCAGACGGTTGTTCCGGTACCGTCGCGTCCACTGCTGAAAATTTTCCGGCACGAACTTCTCAGGTCCCACATGTTATATCGTAGCGTCAAAACTCACGTCTCACTCAGGAACCGAAACGGGTTGGTTGCGGGGTTTGTGATTGCCGCGGTGATCGCTGTGGTCGTGCTTGGTTTGGTTGGTTACTTCTTTTGGAGAGGCGAGGGTGCCAGCGAAACGATCAATCCGATTATGGCCAAGGTTACCCGAGGCGAGTTCGTTTCTCAGGTGCTTGATCAGGGTGAGATCCAAAGCAGTGAGAATGTTGAGATCCGCTGTGAGGTCCGTGCACGAAACGGTACGCTTACGGTTTTATCCGTTTGCCCTGAAGGCGTGTTGGCCAAAGCCGGTGATTTTCTGGTGCAACTAGATTCTACTGCGTTTGAAAAGGAGTTGGAGCAGCAAAACATTAACTTGGTCAACGCTGAAACTAACGTTATTCAAGCCGAGTCAAACCTTGAGTCGGCCAAAGCCACCAAAGAAGAATTCATCGAGGGGATATTCAAACAGGAAGTTAAAGGAATTCAAAACGAGATCTACGATGCTGAAAGCCAAATCGAGCAGGCCAATCAGGGGCTCTTAACGGCTACGGCACAGTTTGCCCACAGTAAAAAACTGCAAGCCAAAGGCTACATTACCAAGCAGACCCTCAAGGCCGAGGAGTTCAGTTTGGAGAATGCCAAGATTGGCGTACAGAAAGCCAGACTCTCGCTTGACTTGGCGATGGAAAAGAAGCGGGTCCTCGAAGAAATCTCTTTCAAAAAAGAAACGATCCAACTCGATGCCGACATCAAGACGTCAAAGGTAAAGTTGGGAAGTGAAAAAAAGGCCCTTGAAGTTGAGCGGGAAAAGTTGGCTGAGATCGAGGAAATGATCGACAAGTGTGTTATCAAAGTTCCCGAAGGCGTGTCGGGCCAAGTCGTCTACGCCAAAGAATCGTCTCGTCGCGGAGACGATTGGATTCTCGAAGAGGGAACCACGGTTCGCGAAAATCAGGTTTTGGTGCGGCTTCCCAATCCGGAGAAAATGGAAGTCAAAGCGCTGATCAACGAGCAAAGCATCACTCAGATATCCATCGGCATGCCGGCGATCATCAACGTCGACGCGCTCAACAATACCACGCTTAGAGGGATTGTTACCAAGGTCAATCAGTATGCCGAATCGAGCGGTTGGATGAGCAGCAGTATTCGAAAGTACGCGGCCTACGTCAGAATTCTCGATCCTCCGATCTCGCTAAAGCCGGGGATGAACGCTTCGGTTTCGATCCAAGTTCAGTACGAGCCGGATGTGTTGCTGGCGCCGATTCAAGCCATTTATGCCGTTCAGGATAAGCAGTTTTGCTTGCTCCGTAGCGGCGACGGACAATGGGAGACCAGAGAGATTGCCGTTGGTGGCGATAACTCTCAGATGGTTTATATCATCGATGGCGTCGAAGAAGGAACTGAGCTGGTGATGAATCCGGGTGCTTACAAGAAGTTTATGGAATTACCTGAGATCACTCGTGATACCAAAATCGAAATTTCCGATGAAGAGAAAAACCAGATTGACGTGACGAAAACAGGATTGGGTTCAAGCGACAAAAGTGGCGGCATGGACGGAAAATCCAAGGGCGGCAAAGCGAAACAGGTTAACAAGAAACCGGGTCAGGCCGGCGGCTCAAGGGAATTGCCAGCCAACGGCGCGGCGTTAATCGCGGCCAGGGATTCAGATGGTGATGGCAAGCTTACCCGGGACGAAGCCGGAACGCCTTATAGTTTCTTCTTTGATCGAATCGATACCGATGGTGACGGAATGCTCTCGCAGGTAGAAGCCGACGCGTCACTGAAGCAAATCCGGCAAAGACGTCAGCAGGGCGGTGGTCGTGGGTCCGGCGGCGGAGGTCGTTAATCGGTGAGTTCGACCGCTTCCAAAATGGCCGCCGTTATCCGTGGTCTGCAGAAACACTATGTTTTAAAAAGTGAAACCGTGCGCGCCCTGCGTGGGGTCTCGTTTGAAGTTCCTCAAGGGGACTACGTTGCCATCATGGGACCGTCGGGCTCAGGCAAGAGTACATTGCTGAATTTGCTTGGTTGTCTCGACCGACCGACCGAGGGTTCTTTCATGCTTGGCGATGACGACGTTGCCCAGATGTCTGACGACGAGCTTTCGGGGATTCGGGCGTCCAGAATTGGATTTGTTTTTCAGTCTTACAATTTGATTCCCCAACTGAGTGTCGTCGAAAATATCGAAGTCCCGTTGTACTACATGGGCAATCTCAATTCAAAATCGAGACGGCGTAGCATCGCATTGGCTGAGATGGTTGGGCTTGGCGATCGACTCGGGCATCGTCCAACCCAGCTTTCTGGTGGACAACAACAGCGCGTCGCGATCGCGAGGTCATTGGTCAACGACCCGTATTTTATTCTGGCCGACGAAGCCACAGGTAACCTGGATTCGGTGACGACTGAAGAAATCCTGGCGCTTTTTCAGCGTCTCAACGATGAAGGGCGAACGATTATCATGGTGACCCACGAAGACGAAGTTGCCGAGCACGCCAAACGCGTGATCCGCTTGCGTGATGGTGAAATTCAAGTCGACGAGCTGGTCAAGGATCGAAAGATCTTCACAGCCGAGCGGATAGTTGAGATTTCCCAAAACGCAAGTTCGACAAGTGTGAGTTAGGAGTAAGCCATTAGGTATGCTATTGATACCGAATTCTATTGCCAGTGCGGCGGGCGACGGAGTTAGAGCTGGGATTGCTTGGTTGAGATTGCTTAGTTGA
>CAYSQZ010000194.1:0-6020 GCA_964433035.1 uncultured Pirellulaceae bacterium
TTGACGTCGCCCAGGATAAAGGGGTTCGGGTTCGGGTTCTGGTTCTCAGCGAACAGGGCGTCAAGCTCTTCGTCAGTCAGCTCGCCGTTTTCATGAATTACGATAGCGTCAATACGATTACCACCCTCACGACGGCCGATGCGTAACTGCTGCGAGTCGCCAACGTCTGACTGGGCAACTTCGAAATCCACGCCAGTTTCCCAACGGTAAGCACCGTTGTTGGATGTGGCTTCATTTATCGTCGGATCGACCCCCAAATCGTCGGGGGCATAGAATGAATCGGAGCCACCGCTGGTTCCGTAGGCTCGGTAGTAAACTGTGTATGCACCTGCTTCGTTAAACAGGATGTTGTACAAAACAAGAGTGTCGTGCCCAGGCAAATTAGTTCGCGAGCCAGAGGGCGATTCAATGGCCTGTCCACCGTGAGCATCCGAGTCATCGACGACGGTCCAAACGTCACCGTCATTGTTGGGATCGGTTACCGCCGCAAAATCTTCGGCTTGCAAAGCAAAAGCAGTTCCTTCGGGCGGATCTACTGGATCCATAGGATCATCCACAGGGTCCATAGGGTCATCCACAGGGTCCATAGGGGCAACACCATCCGTGTATGGCCCGACATCATTGCGTGTCAGTGGTCTTAATGTGATTGTTTCACTGGATAATTCGTCAGCTCCGATGTCAATTGCTCCGACTCGAGACTGACCATCGACGTCAGTAGCGATGGAACTTAGGTTTGTCCCGCCGTTAACCGCAGGGCTGTTGGAAGCAGGACGCCACAGACCGTCACCGTTCAAATCAAATGCGAGCATCGGATTGACTTGCTGCAAACCAGAACGTCCGGAGATACCGAGACTGGCACCGAACACGATGTTGTCCGTATACTGGTAACCCGAGCCTTCCTCACCTTCAAACAACGTCCGGGAAGAGCGAATCAAGTTGTTGACAAACGATACGTTGGTGGCAACCTGATCCTGGACACCACGACTGTCAGAGTCGCCGAAACCCCAGTCAAAAATCACCGCCCCACCATTGACGTCCACGATCGTGTTATTGTGAATGTCAATGTTATCGACTAGTTGGTAGCCATTGGCCGGCCCACCCGCGATACCTGCAGCTATAGAGATCGCTGCATCAGCACGGTCATCAATATCAGCGATGTAGTTGTTGATGATGACGTGATCTGAGTCGACCACGCGGATACCACCTGAGCGGTCTTTACCTTCGCCGAGAAAGAAGTTGCCTTCGACGAGCGCTCCACCCCCGTGACGAAGGGTTAGCGTGCCGGCACAACTTCGGAATGTGTTGTAGCGATAAATGTTGTCTTCGGATTTGTGGGAGATGACTTCAATTTCACCATCACAGTTCTCGAATAAGTTATGCTCAACCACAACCTGAGCCGACGTAGTATGCCGAGCACTGGTACCGACACGTATCGCTTCGTAGCCGTTGCTCTCACCCACAGGCCGATCCAAAAATGCGTTGTGGTCGATTCGGTGTCGAGCAGCCTGGCCATTGTCGTCAAGCCTCACCACTAGCGTTACGCCCCGGTGATCCTGGCCCTGAAAACGGCAATGGTCGACTCGGTTATCCTGCCCGAAAATCTCCACCCAGTGATACTGATGGCTGCGGCTTGAGGCGTTGTAGTTGAGGATCTGTGTATTGGTTAGTCGACAGTCGTTGGCTTCGCCCTGAGAGCCACGAAATTCGATAATGTAATCAATTGAATCATCTCCACCTCCTTCAAAGTTCAATCCGTCGATAACGAGGTATCTTCCCGAGATCGCGAGTTGGGAACGACCGTTGAGCGTTACTCCGCCGGGCGTTTCAGCTCGAAGTGTGATCGGAGCCGGAGCAGAACCGAAGCCCGCAAAGTCAATGTCTTGATTGGTCCACACTCCGTTAGACATGATCAGAACATCGCCAGGCTGGGCCGAGTCCATAGCGTCGGAAATATCCGAAGCGCTCGACACAATAAAATCGGTCGCCACAACTGAGTTCGCAGCGATCGCCAAAAGCAAGCTTGCTGAGAAAACGGACAGCACCTGAGAAAGACTTCGACTTGTCGAGGGAGAACGTTCTAACATGGTCAGCTAGCCTGCAAGTTGGAGGGCTCAATCAATTCGAGCTATGGGGAAGGGTATAATATGCTCACCGAATAATATCGGCGTCCTTGGTAAAAATCAGGACCAGTCACAAGAGATAATGACCAGATTTCTTCGGTTCTTAATTGTACCTCATTTTTTCTTTATGATTATGAGACTTATGCTCTAAAAACCCAATTTAACGTTGAAATTCACGGGCAATATGTATCTTAGCTAACTTCTGCCACACCATTTTCCTTGACCATCTTGCCTGATCTCGGTTCGGATTCGTTGCTCTTGTCATTTTTTGCTACCAAAAACGACCGCCAACATCAAAAAATACGGGTTGTCCCTTATAGAGACTCTGGTTGTAATAAGGCCTCGATTTTGAGAGCAATTCTCAATCGATTTAAAGATTGTCACATTCGCAGCAAGCCAAACCAGCACCCGTTTTTTCGGCATCGCCAACGGGCTGCTCTTCTTAGCCAGCCACGCAAAGATAATCCGCCGCTGATTTGATCGACGAAGTTTGTTCGTCAATCCTTCACGGCGTCCGCAAGTGGTTTCAACATGACGCGCGCAATTCGGGTGCGTTTACGGCACGGATTGGCTTACAGGATCTGCGATGAAGACTCTCTGCAAACAGAAAAAATCAAAACTTAGATGCAAAAAGCGAAACTTGGAAAAGTATGAAACAATCGCTTCGCATCAGTGCACCAAATGCGATCGTTTAGCTTGTTCCAAAAAAGCGCTTTGCAAAGCAAAGAAGATCTAGCCACTGTTTGCTAAATGTGAGCGGCAAGGCGATAGACGCCGGATGCGTGCTACCGGTGGCTAACGCCTTGCCGCTCAGTCCAATACGAAATTGTTAAACCGTGCCTAGTTCTTCAAAGCCGAATTGACCGATTGGCAATCTGCTTTGCTTCTGACAACAAGGTTTGAATTGAACTCCCACTGGTCAATTCTGGAAAGAACAAGGTGGCACAGAGCGACGGTGGCGCTTGTCAAGTTGTTATCAGCTCTGTTGAACTCTGCGTCTCCGTGTTTCAAACTTTTTTAATGACAAGCAATGCTTAGCTGCCAAGCTAAGAATCTCCGCAGGGCCATGAAGCCTAAATTCAGCTACTTCGTTTGGCGGATGAATTAAAAAAGCTACCTCAAAATTCTCTTTCGATAAAAGTGAATTACCCAAACGAAGAAAGAAGTGTCCCCAGCTACTGAACAAATTCTCAGTGAATTCCCAACAAAACCCGGCTTGGCGGGATCTTCGAAGCAAGTATTTTCCCCATCGAGGGCATTTCCAGCTTCCAATAGTTGCCCCAGCGCATGCTGGACCTTAAAGTGAGTGGGATTTTTCACCCTGACCCATTCACTGGAGACTTCATGCGATCTTTCTTCAAGGCATTTCAGTGGTTCACTCTCTTGTTAGGATCCGTCTGTGTACTGAGCACTTCAGTTTATGGACAATTTGATCTGCTATTTGACATCAACCCAAATTTCTCTCCATCGCAAGTAGCGGTTTTCAATCAGGTCGAATCGGCAATTGAATCTCAAATTCTTGGCTACAGTCCCGGCGTAACCTTGTCTGGTGCAGTAGTCGATGTGAACTTGGTAATGATCGATGGGCAAGGAGGAACTGCCGCACAGGGAGGCGGGATTATCAATCCTTCTCCTGGCAATCTGGATCCGGCATTTAACAATGGAGGCTTTGAGTTCCATCAACTGGAAATTAATCCAACCGTTGGAGGCTCAACTCTAAACGGAACCTATTCCAGTGGAATAGTTCAATTCGACACCGCCGACCTCCCGTCGGTAAGCGATGCTACTCTCTTTGATCTTTTTTATCACGAAACCGTGCATGCCCTCGGGTTCGGAGGACTTTTCGCTCCCAACAATCTGGTTGACGCCAATGGTCAGTACATTGGCGCGTTTGGTCTGTCCACTTTCCAAAATGAGTTTAATTCAACAGCCACCTCAATTCCGACCGACGGCACTACACCAACCAATGTGTTTCACTTCGATGAAAATTCGGTTCTTGGATCAGACATTCTGAGTCCAACCTTAGCACTCAATGGGAACAATACATTCAGTGACACCCACATCGCAGTATTCCAGGATCTCGGATACATCGTCAACGTCCCCGAACCCTCGAGCTTGCTGATCCTCGCATCAGCGGGGCTTCTGCTGCTTGGCCGACGTCGCGTTGTGTGACTGACAAAAACCTCAGTCGCTGCCGGCTTTCCAATACTTGCCCAACAGCCTTGTTCTGGAAGCAGATGTCTCGCGAAGTCACGAAAGCGCGGACAGACTCCAATGCAAAAACCAGCTGGATGATCATTGGTCAAAGTGCTTGATAACGCTATGCGTCCTTAGATTGACTTTCTTCATTGAACGAAGAAGTTCTTCATAGGGCTGGTAACGATTACTGACGATCCCTTTGTTGGCGTCGCGGTTTGAGGGGTCGGTGCCATTTTCTTTGGGATCGTTATCCGAATAGCGAAACCAATGCCATCCGACGCAAACGCGTGATTCAAGCAAGCCGAGAGTGAAGTTTTGATAGAAGGCCGCCCGGTCTGCTTGAGTTTTCACCAGCCAACCAGCTCCACTGGTATTGCCCAACCCGCTGTCCTGAGCTTTGGCATACCACTCGGTGATGAGGATAGGTTTCTTTGAGTTTCTTTCCCAGCTACTCATGAGTTCAAAATCAGGCGTCCAAGCATGGTAGTAGTTGACGCTGATCAAATCGAGGTGGCGTCCAGCAGCTTGGAATAGCTCAGGAATTTTGACCGCGCGGCCGTGAAATCTTGAGCCAAGGATAAGGTGGTTTGGATCGTGTTTTCGAATCGCAGTCACAACGGCTGAAAAGTACGTATCGGCTGCGAATGCGAGAAAGTCTTTACGATCTTTGACACTAAGCTGTTCCTGCTTGAAGTCACGGCCATGTCGCTGGGCGAGCCATTTGACTGCAGCGCGATTCCCCGGATCGTCAGCAGGCAGCTTGAGGTAGTTGTCGAGCATACTGATTCGCCAAGGTAGCTCATTATCTGTAAAGTGTCCCAGCAACCAAGGATCGTCTTTGGTGTCGCTAAGCTGCTGGGCGCGCTTCATGCAGAAATCAGGAAATTCAGGATCGAATATAAAGGGACAATCTTGTGGATATCCGATGTGCCCGGAAGCTTGATAGATGCCTCCCCGTACTTTGCCATAAGTCGACATGAAGTTCCAAATCTTGGTGTAAACCAAAGGAGTTTCAGGGCAGGGCAGAGCTCCCCTGTCGCACCAGGGACCGAGACCATTAAAACCATGCTCGACTAAGAGGTCACTGGCAGCGGCGGCCCACTTCTTTTTGGTGCCGAATTTTGCCCGAAGACCGGCACTTGCTTCTTCGGACCTCAGCATTCTAACTGAGGTCACTCCTTTGTGAATAAAGAGATGGCCATCGGGGTCAACGAGCCACCAGCGATTCCCGATTTTTCGGGTATGGAAGAATCCCGTGGCAGGGTTCTTGGTTTGCGCGATCCCTCCATAACGACTACCTGGAGGGTCGAGTTGAAGTTCATCGAATTGCGCGAGGGTGCGGGTTGGCATGGCAGTCCAACCGCCGCCGGGAGCTTCGGCAACGAGGACAGAATCGGAATTGGGGGCAAGCGATTGAGCGATCTTTACTCTCGGCGAGTCATCGTTTTGATACGCCAAAACTTCTGATGTACACGCACTTACCAAAACGGCAAAAATAGCCATTGCAAAATTTAGATTCGCCATGAGATTTTAAATAACCAGAGTATTTGGGGGCCATGCTTAAGCGCCAGGCCAGCTCGGTGAGTCCGACCGGAGCGATACCGATCGGCGCCCGTAGCATTAGCATGCAGATTCTAACGAGAGCTCGCACCCTTTAGATTAACTTCGCTTGAGCATTATTGAGTTTAAGACACAAGTTAA
>CAYSQZ010000194.1:6120-9000 GCA_964433035.1 uncultured Pirellulaceae bacterium
CGCACCCTTTAGATTAACTTCGCTTGAGCATTATTGAGTTTAAGACACAAGTTAAAGTCAAATGACGCGATCAAGCCAATCGTTGCCAAATCTACTGTCGCCATCGAATTTGTTTACGATCTCACGAAAATCAGATAGTTTGGGATATAGCGTTTCGTTGGTAGTTTTTACCAAAGGATTGTATTTGCCCCAATGACATCTTCCCCCTAGTCGTTGTGCAAATGTAGTTCCGACGAAATTAGCGAACGCAAAAAATCCATGGCGATCGCTCGGATTTTGATAACTAATAAGACTGATTGCGTACCAGTCTTCCTGGGAGTGCTGGCTCGCAGCGGCCATCGAAATCAACGCATCGTCATTCTCTATACGTCGATAACAAATTGGATAGCGATGAACGTAAACTCCTTTCAATTTTCGAAAATCGGCTTGGTCAGCAAGTTCCTGCCAACGTTCATCGCTTTCGGCTGTCGTCTCTTTCTCCCCAGCGGAGTGCTTAAGAACTTTAATCAATAGCTCGGTTGCTTCGTGGATCTTGGACCGCTGCACGAATAGCTCAATTTCAATATGGCGGAAAAGCTCATGCTCCATCGTCAACATCGCATGAGAATCATCAACGACTTTCCAATTGCGGATAATTGTCAGTGGCAAAATCCGCTGAAAGAAAAACCGTGTGGCCCAGGCCGGCTTTAGCAGCTTGGACAATGTGCCCACCGCGATATGTAACCCTACATCTATAACCAGAAAGCAGTAAAGCCGGTATAAACTAGCGAGCTTACTTCGTGGCTTGGTGGTTGAGACACGATGATGCCCAAAGAAAGTCCACGACCAAGGCATCAAGTAAAACTGTTGCTGAGGACATTGGACTTCTTTGGCCATAACAGATTCGAGCGATGCATGAACTTCAGTATGCTCTTCGATGTTGTAACTGGAGCAACAGTCAAAGGTAATCGAAACCACGATCCCCATCAGCCCCAGGGAGCATCGCGCAGCGCGAAGCTCGGGACCCGAATCAATTTTTGATATTTTCGGCTCGCCCGACACCCCGTCAAAATGCGCGATCTCAATCGCGACAATGTAGTTCGACAAACTGTGTTTCCCAGAGCCATGAGTCGCCGTTGCAGTCGCTCCGGCAACCGTCTGTTCGTCAATCAAACCAACAGAAGGTAACGTCAACTTGTGCCGGGAAAGCTCCTTTAGCAATTGCTTTACTTTGCATCCGCCACCGACCGTTACAGTCGAAGATTCTCGATCAACGGTAATCGAGTTTAAGGCAGCAAGCTCAACCACGACGCCCGATGTTTTGGCGGCATCGCTCCAAGCGTGCAATGAGCCGATGGCACGGATTTTTTCATGACCGTGTTTGGCAAGCACCGCCAAAACATCGGCTTTGGATTTTGGGCGGCAAACGACGCTTGGTTCGATACAAACGTTTTTACCAAAATTCCAAATTTTCTCAGCAGAGACCATCGATCGTTTTCAATTAGAGGATTATTGTTTCTCTCGCTTTTGGGCCAAAGACAAAACCGCGCGACGCCAAAACTCGGTCGCGGTTTCGACCGGGTCGGCTATTATATCCGCTCCGACAAATTTATAATCATCCGCGACTCGGTTATCGCGGACGTTATCCGACTAATGAACCCAAAACGATGCCCGGTGAACTCAACAACTATTCCCTCTTAGTTTTAGTTTTGGCATTTGGCATGCCAGGGATTCCCGAGTTGCTGATTGTCGGAGCAGTTATCCTACTGGTTCTAGGCGTATTGCGGATGACTTCTTACGTCCGATTGAATCGTCTGTGCATTGGCTGTTTTCGATTTAACCCACGTGATTATCGACGCTGCTTGCATTGCGGAAGATCGCATTAGGCAATATTGAGGTAGTTACAATGTATGCGAAGAATCCTGATTTTTCGAAAAGCCATCTCGTGTCTTGTGATTCCCCCCTGAAAGCAAAGTAACCTCGGGTCGATTTGAGGGCTCGAGGAAAGTCAAGTAGATTATGATTGCGCATGCGGAAGCCACGAGGTTTCCTGCAGTCTAGGTGATTACGATTTTGCTTATCGCTCAACTATCGAGTTCGCTATGCGTTCGCAGTTCACTTTATTTCTACTGCTGCCCTTCTTGCTCTCGGCGATCCTTTGTTATTCACGTGTGACAATATGGAACCCTGGACTCGTTTCTGTGTCGAGCGATGGAAAGACGGTGGTCTATTATCTCGACGGAATCGAAGCGATCAGGCGAAGCGGTGGAAGATCTCTCGTTTGGCAAAACATAAACGGATCCACTGAGACGGATGTCCCCAATTCTGGGCTGCGTTATTTTTGTACCGACAAGGTTTGTGTCTCTCACAACAGGGGTTGGCTTCAAGTCTACGACGCAAACGATCTTTCTTTAATGGGCGACCCGATTGAGTTACCAGTTCAATTGAATCAAAACACGTACGTTAAATTCGCTTTTAGTCGCAACAAGAAATATCTAGCAGTCCATCGTCTCGACCCTACCCTAGCAACCATCGACATTGTTGATTTAGACGATTTGAAAGTCGTTTGGAGTGAAAGTAATGAAAGCGACGGTCGGATTGAAACACAGAGATACGAACCAACATCGAACCATTTGTTAGGCGGTCTTTTTGAGAACGCTCCTCGATACCAGTTTGAAAAAGGCAAACCAGTACGCGTACCGGATGATCAACTCGACTTCTTTGCTGATCAGAGTAGCGCACGCCAACATTTGAATGTCTACACAAACTGGACGTCCGAGTTGTTCATTGATCCTGTGCGGGAGAATCGAAAGAAGCCACTAAGTTACAAGGTCCAGCTTCCCATTCCAAACGGACTCGTTTACCGCGATCTTCAAGACGAACGCGCGTTCGTCTTGAAGA
>CAYSQZ010000195.1:0-4573 GCA_964433035.1 uncultured Pirellulaceae bacterium
CTCCTGTCAGTACAAGTGATGGCAACCAGATGAGGTTGCGATTTTACTGGTAACCTGACGCGTAAGCGAGGAAGAAGCGGCAACTGACTCTGCGCTGGCAACTCAAACAGAGCGGTTAACGAAGCAAAGTCGCTCCCCCAATCAAAGTCACTCAAGAAAAGTCAATCTGTAAATCACACTTCCAAACAAAGTCACCCTCCCAAGATTGGGAGGGTCGAGAAAAGACGATAAAATCGGCTTTGATCGGGGAGGGTTGAGTGCTCCGCTTGTGATGTGCTCTGCCTGTGATCTACTCCGCTTCTAAACCTCCCGGCCACTTATAGTTTCTTTAAACTAACCACAGTCGAATGAAACGCTTGTTGTCCTGTTGTTGGATCAGGTGCGATGGGCATAATTCGATTTTGATTCCAACCATTTCCGGTGTTTTGCTTCCAGTTAGTCGGATCGCCATTGGAATCATCTTCCCACCACATATTTCGTTCCCAATCAGGATCGCGATACGTCGCTCCGTCAGCCCCTTGAGTTGGAGCACCATCGGTAGCACCAACTCCAGCTCCGGCCTTCTTTGCCTGGGCAACGCTTGTATATTCCCAGTGGCCACAACTATTGCTCATCGCGATTGCGCGTGGATGAATCCCGGGCATCGTCACAATGGGCACCCGCATCACGCCAGCAATCTTGCGACCAGCATCGTCCTTGGGGTAGTGATCACTTTCAAGGTGCGGGCTGGTTTCCTCGAGCATCTTGGAAAAGTAGCCCGTCAGCTCAATCCAATCGCCATCTTTCAACCCGAACTTCTCTGCCGTGACAGGGTTCAGCCAAGCCGGATTGGTATGAACAATTTCGGCCAGCCATTTCAGGTTCATCGTCCGGCCATGATTGTGAACATTCCATTTGAACGACGTCATGATCAAATGATCGTCGTCCATTTCCTGATGCTCGATCGGCTGAAGCCAGATTGGCATCTCGTCAATTTCCAGATCAAACGGCTGATGCTGCTTGGGTCGCGGCTTGGTCTTGACCATGCTTGATTTTTTGATCAGCTCTGTCGTGTCTTGATTGAGCCCTGTTTGGCTCAGGAACACACTGCGAACTTCGAATTTGCGGCTGGGCGTTTTGAACCCGCGAAGCGGCTTGCCATCAACCATGATCCCGACACCGATACCATCTTTAGTGATGATTCCTGTTTCCTCATCAGTCTCGGTTCCTTCGAGATCCGATTCGCCCAGTGGCTGCATGTGCGGTTCGTAAAACGGCTCAATCGAAGTGTTCTCCCAAGCCCCTTCTTCCAACAACCGCTCCAAACCGGCTTTACCCGTTTCAGGATTCTCAGGAATCTTGGCGGCCCAAGCCTCCATGTACTCGCGCTCTGATTCCTTGTACCACTCTTCCATCCCGCCGCCAATTCGCTTGGCCAGCTCGGGGAAAATCCAGCGAACATCTTTCGACTCGCCCAGCGGCTCGACCATCGGAGTTCGAATTCCAACGTAGGGGCGAAGATTGTAGCTGGCCCGTGCGTCGAGATCCCAACGCTCCATATAAGTTGTCCACGGCAACACGATGTCAGCATAGTGAGCTGTCTCGTTATAAAACGGATTGATGCAAACATGAAACTTGATCAATTCCTCGTTGCACATCACATCCTTGGTCAGGCTTTCTTCAGGCCAAGTCAACGGAGCATCGAGGTTGTAAGTCATATAAGCATCGACTTGCCCTCGACCTTGAAGCAAATAAAGATAGATGACTTCGCCGACACGCATTCGACGCCAGACATTGGCAAGCGGATACTCTGGTGGATCTTCCAGTGGACTCCAGGTTTTGGCTCCCGGTGGCATCTTGGGTGTTTTGACAAGCGGATCAAGTCCGCCCCATGGCGACCAGCACCAACCACCTTTTTTACCGACCGAACCAACCAGGCCATTGAGCAAGCCGATTGCTCGATCGTTATAAAAACCGTTCAAGTGTGCCGACGAACCACGGTTACACATCGTCGTTGCTGTAGGAGCAGCGGCCGCGAATTCCAACGCAACTCGTTTAATATCAGCCGCTGGGACGCCGGAGATTTTCTCAGCCCACTCGGGCGTTTGGTCTTTTAAGTGTTCCTTAAGCTCTTTGATGCTACTGGTGCTCCAGTTATCAATAAAGCTCTTGTCGTAAACACCTTCGTAGAGAATCACATGGCACATCGCCAGTGCGATCGCTCCGTCAGTCCCTGGGAACGGTGCGTACCATTCGTCGCTGGCGCCGGCGGTGTTAGAAAGCCGAACATCAAACGTGACCATTTTGGCGCCGTTCTTAAAGCGACCGTTCTGAATTCGATTGGCAAAGGGAACGTGGCCTTGATGGGCTTCGAACGCGTTGGATCCAAAGTTCAAGATATACTTCGAATGCTCAACGTCATTAAGATCCCAATCGCTCTCCCACAAATAAGCCAGATTGGCGGCGCGGCGATTGCCGCTGCACAACGAACGATGGGAAAGCTGTGTTTTGGTGCCAAATGCGTTGAGGAACCGCTTGAGCGCGTCCTTGGAACGCTGGCGACCTTGATGAAACGCAAAGTTCTCAGGCTTTCCCGAATCGCGAATCGCTTTGAGCTTGGTCGAAATTTCGTCCAGCGCTTCATCCCATGTGATCCGCTTCCACTTGCCTTCGCCACGTGCGCCGACTCGTTTGAGCGGATACAACAACCGCTCGGGGTGATAAAGATGATTTAATCCAGCTTGCCCACGAGCGCACAAACGGCCACGACTATTGGGGTCCTTAGGGTTGCCTTCGATCTTGATGACCCGACCGTCTTTGACGTGACCAATGATCCCGCAAATGGTGCTGCAAAGCTGACACATTCCCGGGACTTTTTTGGTGTCCTTGTATTTGTCCGGGTCAGGCCAGTTCTTTTTTGCGTTGGGTCCGGGAAGCTGACAAACCCCGGGAGTATTCTCGGTGCCCTCGGGATACGCCTCACCTTTGAGCCGTTTCCACTTCTCCATGTCGATGCCCTGAGGTGCAGCGTTGGCGCCTGCTCCCGACTGCTGAGTTGAGGCCGAGCCAGTCTCTTGAGTAGATCCGGCCTGTTTACTGCAACTCGCTAGCGCGGTTACGGAAAGCGCCGCCGCACCGAGCTGAATAAATTTACGACGGGTTTGCTCTGGTTTGTTGTTTTGATTTTTCATGGTGATCAGGAAAAAAGATCTTTTCACATTTTGGAAAACTGGATTTGCACCAAGATTCTAGCGTCAGGATTTTTGATTGGTTTTGAAGTTTTAATGGCTGAAGTTTTAATGGCTGAAGTTTTAACGGCTGAAGTTTTAACGGCTGAAGTTTTAATGCTGAAGTTAGATTGGTGATGAATTCGATTAGTGGGTGCATCAAACATAGTCACCCTCCCTCTGGGAGGGTCGGGCGCAGCCCGGGGAGGGTTTAGCAACGAGATACGCAGCGTAAAACCATTCTCTCTGGTTTAACATTTCTGTTCAGGCCTCCCAAAAGGCAAATTGAACTACTACCGGGAGGCTTCCCTCCCCGAGCCTTCGGCTCGACCCTCCCAGAGGGAGGGTGACTTTTCTGGCCTGCAGTTACAACAAGCTTTACCCGAACAAGCTTTATCCGAACAAGCTTTATCCGAACAAGCTTTACCCGAACAAACTCCTTCTACTTCTTATCCTTCCAGTTGTAGATGTTGTAAGTCTCTTGATTGTACGAATCCCCTTCCTTGGGAATCCGCTCTTCAATCTCAGCGGGCGCCGGACCGGCGAACCACATTCTTGGCTTGGTCTGTTTCTCACCACGCAACTGAACCAACTCGACATCGTTTTCTTTGGCTTCGCTCATCGCGGTAGAGACCTTGGAGTTGGGATCGTTGAGGTCACCAAAGTAAATCGCGTCTGATGGACAAGTCGCAGCACAAGCCGGATCCATTCCCTCATCGACTCGATGATAACAGTTGTGACACTTCACGGCTTGGTTGGCGACCGGATCAATGTAAATTGCGCCATAGGGACAAACCTCAACACAAGTCGCATGGCCACAACAAACGTCGTAGTCAATCGTCACACTACCGCCGGCGCTCTTGCCCAACGCCCCACAAGGGCAGGCTTTGATACAAGGCGCGTCTTCGCAATGCTGACACGCCATCGGCAAGAACATCCGGGCAACTTTGGGATACTCGCCAACATCTTTAAAGAACGTTTGGCGGATAAAATTGCCTAACGGAACATCGTTCTCGGCTTTGCAAGCCACCTCGCATCCGTGACAGCCAAAACAACGACGCGTATCGATAAACCAACCGTACTTCTTGCCATCGTCGGGGGCTTTGATACGATCTTCCCAGTACTCTTTGGGCTGGAAATAGGACGCTGGATCGTCCGGGTGGTCTTTATCTACATCAGCGGCGGCAGACTTTCCAGTGGCAGCCAATGCGCCTGTGGCAGCAACGCCTGCTGTACCGAGAAACTCTCGGCGACTTTGTTTTTTTGTCATAGTGTGAAGATCATTTTTTGGGTCTCGTCTCGTCTTATCCTGGGCTGAGATTTTATCAGAGCCCTCAGACCATGCCAAGCTGATCAACACCAGTCAG
>CAYSQZ010000195.1:4673-8998 GCA_964433035.1 uncultured Pirellulaceae bacterium
AGTGAAATTCAGACTTGCGAAAAATTACACCATGCTCAGCAGTCGCGGCTTGCAGGCACCTGCACACCATAGTCAATAGCTGTCCCATGAACCGCCGGTCTCTTGATTTGTGGCTCGAATCTGATCGTTAATCACTTGAGCCGTCGCTTCAACATCGACATTGCGGATCTTCTTGGGCACATCGGTGGAGCAAAATTTCATATAACCGGCGACCAGGACCAGCGCGAGCATCAACACGCACAAAAGGTTGAGCCACATGGTTTCCTTCTCGCGAAACTTAGCGGCTTTTTCGCTACGTCCGGTCAATCGAGCAGAGAGGAAAAAAATTACCATGCCGACTGCCAGCTTGACCACAACGAGAATTCCATAGATCGAAGGGACTTCATAACCTTTGATCTTCATCCAAGCGTTGTACAGTCCGGTTATCAACAAAAACAGGATCGACAACATCACCAGTTTCGCCCAACGTTTGCGAATGGCCTCGCGCAGTTCAGCAGAAGCGTCGGTTTGGTTTGCCGCAGGCACCAGGGAAAGCCGCATGAAGAACGTCCCGCCCACCAAAATGATGACCGGGATGATGTGAAACCATCGGGAAAGAAGCCCGAGAATCTGGTTAGCGTCCATGTTTGTTGCCAGTTTGAAAATGATAGTGAATCGTCAAGCGATCATCGTATCAAAACGAAACCGATTTTAAACATGACTATTAATCAAGATTCCAGGTAAAGGCGGTTCGACTAAGGTGCTGATCCAATCCCGTTGGGATTGTGTGTGTGTTACTGGTTCTTTGCCCCAAGGTTCAAGAACCTTGGGCTAATGATCAAACGCCGTTGGCGTAGATATTCCCTGCTGAGAGGCTATATTCAATCGCCCTAAATTCACAACCATGGCACCAAGGGATAACCTTACTTACTATCGCTGCCCGCGCGATTGCTGGCCAAACGACTGAGCAGTTTGGCTTGGTAGCTTGCCAACTTGGCATCGTCTTCAGGAAATACGAGTTGGTCAATCGCAGCGCCATTACCAGATTTCATTTCTTCGGCAATCTTCCCCAGCAATGCTTTTTGCCTCGGGCTCAAAAGCTTTACCAATTCTGACCGCTGAGGACTACGAACCAAACTGTTAACCTTGGTTGATTGATGCTTCGTCAAGGGAAGACTCCGATACCCCTTGCTGGTACGAAGCTGATACTTCTGATCCGACAGTTTGGCTTTGGTTGCTCCGCCAGGGTACTTAACAGCACGGGAACCTACGAGCTTTTTAGCAGTTTGAAGCTGCGCATCGGTGTGAGCAAAAACTTTTGAAGCACACTGGAACGACTGCGCGGTGGAAACCAAAGTCGAATAATCAACCAACTTTGGATCGTAGCTGAGCTGGACGACTTCCAAACCGCCGGCCCAACCAGAAGTCGTACTCATCACTCCGTCAATCGATCCCAATCTGGCCTCTCCGGTCCAATAACAACTCATTGCAAACGTTGCGCTTTGGAGTTTGGCTTGGTCAATCGCGAGTCCGCTGAGATAACTGGGCACCTCTCGACCGGCGGCCTTGAGAGCCGCAACCATTCGCCCTGCCATTGGGGCGGTTTTCCATACGCCGCTGGCACGTTTAATTACATCCCGCCCGTCTGCATTGAGAAATCGAACGATAGGATTGTTCCAGGAACGCTCGTTGAATTTCTTCAACAAAGCAGTGTCGCTGGACTTGTTGTTGTAAACGAGAACCGGGACGAAAAGATCTTCAATCGCTTCGACCATCAACGGGTGAGAAAGGACAGACTGTCCATAATTTTGGCAAGTGCCTCAGCCCGGGACCTCTTGAAACTGAACAAACAACGGCTTGCCGCTTCGCAGCGAAGTTGCTTTCGCTTTTTCAAAGTCACGATTCCATTTGACTTTGCCAAGCTCAACGGGAACCTGAGCAAACGAGGGGACGGTGTGAATCAAAGCGGCCACCGTTAGGGTTAAAGCTGAAACCAGGATAGCGATTGTTCTATTCATCATTGCCTTTAAATCTCAATTAACATTGGAAGACATTGCATCGGAATACATTGGAAGATTAGCACAAAGATACTATGCACTTCTCAATGTGAACGGCAAGACGATAGCTGCCGATTCGTTGAGCTGCTTACCGACGGCTAGCGTCTTGCCGCTCAAAATGAAAAGCGACACTTGACACCCTCAGCGCAAACGCGAATGAACTTAGACGCCAGTCCTCTGATCTGCTTACCCCAAAAAGAGAAACGGTTGGCAAAACATGACAAAAGCGTTGTTTTACGGGCTTTGGCCTCACTGAAAATGTATAACCGCAAACAGTACATTGTGCCCAATCCTAATTGAGCTCCATCCACTCTTCTTCTGCGGCAGCGAGCTGCGCCGAGATCGACTCGATCTTCTTGTGAAGCTCCATTGCTTCCTCGGGGTCAGTCATGCTGAGCATTTTCTCGCTAAGCTGCTTCTTCTCTCCATCCAGCTTGGCAATCTTGCGCTCGATTGACTTAATTTTCTTCCGCTGCTCGCGTTGTTGATTCTGGGTTAACGCTTGACCGCCGCCATCCTTGGAAAACTTCGCCTCCGGAGGAGCACTAGGGTTCTTCACATCGGCGGCCACCCGCTCGCCTTCCTCGATTTCCTTATTGATGTAGTACAAATAAGCTTCGTAATCACCAAGATAGTTTTTCGCGCATCCATCCCGAACTTCGACAATGCTGGTCGCGATTCGCTTCATGAAGTGGCGATCGTGGCTGGTGAAGATAACCGTGCCTTTGTATTTGAGCAGCGCCTCGGCGAGTGCTTCGACGGTTTCAACATCAAGGTGGTTGCCCGGCTCGTCAAGCACCAGAATGTTGTAGTCACCCAGTAACAGTCCTGCCATGCAAAGCCGTGCTCGCTCGCCACCCGAGAGGACTTTGATCTTCTTGTTGACGTGATCGTCACGAAACAACAACGACCCGGCGACTGCAAGAATTTGCTGATCCGTGGTGCCCTTGAGCGCCTGATACTCCAGGTACTCCAGCACAGTATCACCCGGCGGAAGCGTCGAATAAACGTGCTGTGCGTAAGTCCCAATCTTGCAGTTATGCCCCCAGCGAACATTACCGTCGATCTCGTCAAGCGATCCAACCAGCGTTCGGAGCAACGTTGTTTTGCCTTGACCGTTGTCGCCAACGATCGCAGTTCGTTGCTGGTGATCAATCTCGACATTAATCCCTTCGGCGACTCGATGACCGGGATATCCAATCACAAGATCTTCGCAACGAACAGCTGCCCCCTGACGGGGATCGACGATGGGAGCTTGAATGTACGCGGTCCGCTCCTCGGTTGAGACTTCGTTGAGCTTTAAACGATCAAGCTGTTTTTGTTTTGACCTTGCCTGGCTGGCGGTGTTGGCGCCGGCTTTGTTCTTGGCAATAAACTTTTCCAACTGTTTTTGCTTGGCCATCGTCGAGGCGTTTTCGCGAATCGCCTGATCTCGTCGCTCTTTTTGATACTCCAAAAACTTGGCAATCTTGCCCGGATACATGGTCAGCTTGCCACGGGACAAATCGAGCGTGTGATCACAAGTCGATTTTAAAAACGCCCGGTCGTGAGAAACGACCAGACAAGCTTCGCGAAAGGAAGTCAGGAAATGCTCAAGCAAAATCTGTGTTCGCAAATCCAAAAAGTTCGTCGGCTCGTCCAAAAGCAACAGGTTTGGTTCGTGCAGCAACAATGCCGCAAGCTTAACGCGGGTTTGCCAACCGCCCGAAAGATCGCCAACGGGCCCATACAAATAATCGCCTTTGATCTCAAACCTTCCGGCGACCTCGCCGCACTTCCAGTCGGGCTGGTCACTGTCGCGCATCAGAAAGTCCATCGCCGACTCGCCTGGTTCAAAAGGATCATGCTGTCGCAAGTAGCCAACCCGTAAGTTTGGGTGCCGGATGATTTCACCAGCGTCAAGCTCCTCCTCACCGAGCAAGATTTTGAGCAACGTAGATTTGCCAGCGCCGTTGCGACCAACGAATCCGACTTTGGCGTCGTCGGTGATGGTGGCTTCGGCATTGTCCAGCAGGACTTGATCGCCGTAGCTTTTGTAGGCGCTTCGAATTTGAAAAAGGACGGCCATAAATTGGGAAGTGTCGCGCTGGAAGTATCGCGATTCTACGGGCTTTCTCGGTAGGTAGCTGGGAAATTGAAGTCGAGATTCTACACGGTTATCAGATGTTGTGGAACTCGAATGCCGGCATTAGTCGTGTTGGGTCCGTCTTTGCGCCAAGGCGGCCGCGTCGGTGTTCATGGTAACCCGAAGCGTCAGCGAAGATCCTCACTGGTAACCCGAAGCGTCAG
>CAYSQZ010000196.1:0-8979 GCA_964433035.1 uncultured Pirellulaceae bacterium
TTGCTGGGCTTCAGAGAGCGTTCAACCTGCCAGGCTTCATCAACTTCGCCGATTCGTCAGGCACGCTTGGTGACTTTTGTTACGGATAGCGCGAATCCGCAAGCTGAAATCGTTGTTCACTTTTTGCAACACGTTCCTCAATTGCATCACTCGCGTTCAAGTTTTGCAACAAACTTCGATCCCTTCTGATCGTTCAGAAATTGGACCGCCGCAAATTCTGTTTGCGTTTAGCCCGATTTTTGCGGCCCAAAGGAGTGCTCGCCTCCTTCTCGACCTGCCCCGCTTAGCTTCCCGACGGACTTGGCGACTGTTGGCACTTCAGATGCTTAAGGTTTTGTCACAAAGAAAAATCAACCTTGAGGAAATCCCATGGCGCCAACAAAACAAAAAGTGGTACCCAAGAACGTTCGGGCAGACAAGTCGCAAAAAGCCGATAAAGCTGCCGCCAAGGCGACTCGGGCCAGTGAAGCCGCGATTGACGATCCGGTGCGGATGTATCTGATGCAAATGGGGGAAATTCCGTTGCTGACCAGAGAAGAAGAAATCTCGGCTGCAACCAAGATCGACCGAGCCCGCTTCTCGTTTCGCAACACAATGCTGGCGACTGATTTTATGCTGCGAGGATCGCTTGATCTGTTGAAGAAGGTTCAAGACAAGACGCTTCGCCTAGATCGCACAATCGAGGTTTCAGTTACCAACAAAGCCGAAAAAGACCGAATCATGCTGCGGCTGGAACCTAACCTGGCAACGCTGGATCACTTGCTCGGCGAGAACAAGAAGGATTACTACTTTGCCGTCTCCCACAGTAACCCCATGAAAGAGCGTCGATCCGCTTGGCGTCGGTTGGTTCGCCGGCGTAACAAATGCGTGATGCTGATCGAGGAGATGAACCTCCGATTCAGCAAGCTCCAGCCACTGTTTGATCAACTCGCCGAGATTAACTCGCGGATGCAGGTCTTGCAGGGCTTGCTTGATGAAGCCCAGGAAACTGGATTCGTTGGCTCGAGAAGCCTCGAAGAGTTGCGAGCCGAATTGCATTATCTGATGCAGCAGACGTTCGAGACTCCAGCGACACTCAATCGGCGAGTCGTGAAAACCAAGAATTTACATCAAGCCCAGGATGCCGCAAAACGTATCTTGTCGGCGGGTAACCTTCGCTTGGTCGTTTCGATTGCCAAGAAATACCGCAACCGTGGCTTGAGCTTTCTCGATTTGATCCAGGAGGGGAACACGGGACTCATGCGAGCGGTCGACAAGTTCGAACATCAACGAGGCTACAAATTCTCGACCTATGCGACTTGGTGGATTCGTCAGGCAATCACGCGGGCAATCGCTGACCAAAGCCGAACCATTCGTGTCCCAGTTCACATGATCGACACGATGAGCAAAGTTCGAGCCGTCATGCGAGAACTGGTTCAGGAACTCGGCCGCGAGGCTTCTGCTGAGGAAATCGCCCAACGGGCCAAGCTATCGGTTGATGATACACGAATCATTATGAAAATGACCAAAACGCCGCTTTCGCTCGATCAGCCTGTTGGCGATCACGATGATGGCCACTTTGGCGAGTTTATTCAGGACCACCGGGATGTCGATCCGCTATACGAAACTCACTTGGCGGCTTTGAAATCACGAATTGAAGAGGCGATGGATCATTTGAACTACCGAGAACGCGAGATTCTGCGACTTCGGTACGGTTTGGCCGACGGATACTCTTACACATTGGAAGAAGTCGGGAAGATTTTCTCGGTCACTCGTGAGCGTGTTCGCCAAATCGAATCCAAAGCCGTTCGTAAACTTCAGCACCCTTACCGAAATAGCTCGCTTTCAAGCTTTTTGGACGGCTATGAACCGGCGATCGAAGGCCCAAGGGTCGAAAATTGACGTACAAACACGTCATATGGCGACCGCCTAAGAGCGAATCGTCAGCTTAAAACAACTTGTTGTTGTGTTTCTCTTCAGTAGCACCTTCCGAGTCGAATCGGAAGGTGCTTTTTTCTTTGTGTTGTTACTCTGGCTCGGTTCAAAATACACGAAAGCAGCCGCTTCAAAGGGTTGGCGTGGCTGGAGATACATAGCTCCTAAAAAAAATCATTGGCTGATATTCTCGTCATTTTTGCCAGCGGTATTGGTATTCGATTTACTCCTGAGATCATAACTTTTGAATGCAAAAATCGACGCGAAAAAATGTTTGAGTATTAAAAAAATTCTATGTCACTGCGATTCAATTTCTTCTAAAATTTCACTTCTCGATTACAGCGATTGGCCGTCTTGATTGGATCATGCGTCGATGCCCAAAGCGACTTCCACTAAAACCTTACGCCCCAAAGCAGCTTCCACGGCTGCTCTGCCGTGGGCCAAATTCAGTGATAAAAAATTGCTGGATATGCGGATGTGTGATTTGGGATTGAAGTTCGAAGACTCGCCGCTGGTTGGGTTTCGAGATCAGCTTTATGCGGAGCTTGCCCAACGTGGCCTGAGGATTAAACCTCAGATTTGGCTCAGCGACGACTGGTTCTCTCCCGATGGTATTCCTGGAATTGCGGTTCCATTTTATATGGCTCACCCGCGACTGATGCGGCTTGAACGCAGTCAGATGCTGGAGGTCGAAGGTGGAACAAAACAATGGTGCATGAGAATCCTGCGCCACGAAGCGGGGCATGCGATTGACACCGCATTTCGATTGCACCGCCGCAAGTCTTACAAAGCGATGTTTGGAAATTACTCCGATCCCTATCCGGAGTATTACAAACCAAAACCGCGTAGCAAGAACTTTGTGTTGCATCTTGAGCCTTGGTACGCCCAGTCGCATCCGTCAGAAGATTTTGCCGAAACGTTTGCGGTTTGGCTCAACCCACGTTCTCGCTGGCGCAAGGACTACGATGGCTGGGCGGCACTTAAAAAAGTCGAATTTGTAGACCAGTTAATGGAGAACATTTCTGGTCAAGCGGCGAAGGTGAAATCGCGAGCCAAAATTGATCCAGCGCATCGAATCAAGAAAACTTTGCGTGAACATTATCAACAACGGCGCTTGCATTACACGTTTGATGAACCAAGCGTTTTCGATGCCGATCTCAAAAAATTGTTTCCCCAAATAGCCAAGACTCGCAGAAGTAAATCTGCGGCGACATTTTTACAGAAAAATCGCACCTTTTTCAGCCGCACCATCGCTCAGTGGACGGGCGAATATCAATATAATATCAATCAGGTTTTGCGAGAAATGATTGAACGTTGCCGCATCATGAAGTTGCGCGTTTCGGGAAATGAAACGGAGCTGAAACAGAATTTGATGATCCTGTTGACGGTCCACACGATGAACTATCTGCATGGCGCACATCGCGTCACGCTTTGAACTTCAATTTTCTCTGCCGCGTTGCAAAGCCGCGAATGTGGCATTTTTTGAACGGATTAAGTTCTGCCCAATCGGCGGGCGATCGTTGCAACGGATTTGTGACTTTCTCGCCAACTGCGGTGCTTGTCGTTCTCAACCAGAACTGCATTGCTTTGCCAAACCGATCCTGCCGTTAATGAGAAAGCTTCGTGTGCTCGTGCTGATGCACGAGTCTTTGGTTCCACCTGATAGCCTCGACGGATACACGCCCGAAGAAATTCTGGAGTGGCAAACCGAATACGATGTCGTCACCACGCTTCGCGAGATAGGCCATGAAGTCCTACCGCTGGGCGTTTACGACGACCTTGGGGATCTTCGTCGCGCGGCCGAAGATTTCAAGCCGCACATCTGGTTCAACTTGCTTGAAGAATTTCATGGCGTTGGTGTCTACGATCATCACGTGGTCGGGTATCTGGAGTTGATGAAGCAACACTACACCGGTTGCAACCCGCGTGGTTTGCTACTGGCCCGGGACAAACCGCTGGCCAAGAAAATCATGTCTTACCACGGCATCCCTTCGCCACAATTTTTTGTCGTTCCCCGCGGCAAGAAAACCAAGATCGCCCAGGATTGCGAGTTCCCGATGCTGGTCAAGTCAGTCTCAGAGGATGCGTCGTTGGGAATCTCCAAAGACTCGATTGTTTACGATCAGGGTGCGCTCGAAGACCGAGTGCGTTTTGTTCACCAGAGTACCGAGACTGACGCCTTGGTAGAAAGTTTTATTGAGGGTCGTGAGTTGTACGTTGGCGTGATCGGCAATCGCCAACTCAAAGTGTTTCCTATCTGGGAAATGGTTTTCGAAAATGCAAAACCGGGCAACCCATGTATCGCAACGTCAAGAGTAAAGTGGGACCTCAAGCATCAGGAAAAACTGGGAATCAAAACCGTTCGCGCAAAATCAATTTCCAAAAAAATGGAAGCCAAGATCAACAGCGTTTGCAAACGGGTTTACAAGGCGCTGAGCCTAAGTGGCTACGGGCGAATTGATCTTCGGTTGCGAGAAGACGGTGAGGTGTTTGTGATCGAAGCCAATCCTAATCCCAATATTTCTTTTGGCGAAGATTTTACCGAATCGGCCAGCAGCATCGGGATCACTTACGAGCAGTCGCTGAAGAAGATCATTTCCCTGGGCCTGAACTATCAAGCCGAATGGCGCATGGTTTAAGACGGCCCAACAATCACTTTCACATTGAAGCAGCTAAACTGGCAACAGTTCACTTTCGGGCAAATAAAATGGAATCCCGAGCTTTCACTTTTCCACACGGGCTCCAATCCCGATTCTAACTCTGGTTTTTTAAACGCGTGGTCATGAACATTATAAAATTCATTGGACGCTGGAGTTGGAGGTTGTTGCTGGCACTGATTCTATTTTTCAATCTTCGCCTATACTGTGATCCGCCGCTTCCCAGTTCCAACCAGACAGTCGCACCAGCGCTGCTGGATCAATTAAGATCTAACCGGCGGGCGATTGACGATGGAGCTCCTGCAAGAATGCAGATGCTTTTTCCAGAGGGCGCTTACTTCTGCCATGTGCTTCACGGATTGACTTGGGTCGAAGTGGCGTTGCGAGATTCTTCACTGACCCATCAAGCGATCGCTGAAGCTAAATTGGCGCTCACGGCCCTCGATTCTACAGATTGCAGATCTCCTTTTCCTCCCGAATTGCCCCCGGACCACGGCATGTTCTATTCGGCTTGGAAAGCACATCTGCAAGCTGGAATGGTTCTGTTGCAAAACGGAGAAAACGCCAGTGACCTCGATTCGCTTCGACTACAATGCGACGCGATCGCTGATTCGTTGGCCGCAGCGGACACTCCATTTCTGGCCTCTTACCGAGGATGCGTATGGCCTTGCGATACGGTTCCGGGAATTCACGCTCTTAAAATCTACGACCAAGTGACTGGAGAAGATCGGTATCGGGACTCCATTGAGAAGTGGCTTAGCGATGTTAAAAGCAGGCTGGATCCCGAAACTGGTTTGATTCCACACACCGCCAACGTCAGCGGTGGTCAACCTGAAAATGGCGCTCGAGCGACATCTCAAATGATTCTGCTACGAATGCTTCCCGACATCGACTCGGATTTTTCGTTGGAGCAGTATGAGATATTTCGTCATCGTTATCTCAACACGTTGGTTGGCATGCCTTGTGTCAGAGAATATCCAACTGGCGTTTTCGGCAGAGGCGATGTCGATAGCGGACCTCTAATTTTCGAGCGTTGCTTGTCGGCAACCGTGTTCACAATCGGCTTGGCACAAATCTACGGAGATCAGGAAGTCGCATCTGCGATCGCGACCGCAGGCGAAGTCGTTGGTCTGCCGTGGACCAGCGGCGACGAAAAAAAATATGTCGGTGGCATTCTACCGGTCGGTGAAATCATGGTGGCTTACTCTCAAAACGCCCGCAGTTGGCTGGGCGGATCTGATCATCAACCGTCCAAGCAAGAACGAGTTTCAAAGTTTTGGCGGTGGCCAGTTCACTTGCTTTCCCTGCTGGCGCTGATCCCAGTTGTGTTTGGATTGATCCGCAAAAAAAGTTTCTCGCCTTCGACTGCGAAAGATCATCAATAAAAAAGCGAGCTATTGGCTCTCCTCGGCGTCTGCGCCGATTTCGCCCTCAGGCGCCGCATCGGACATGTTTTTGTAATCAGGAGTCGGTCGTAAGTGAGAGTAATCAGGGCAGCCACAAAAAAGGCACAAACTGAAGACAACCAATATCAGCATTAAGATCTTTTTCATGTCGCATCACCTATCTCGGAGATTAATATTCTCGCTCTTCATTGTCGCCTTTCGCTCCGCCAAAGTAACGTTCTCTAAGTCTCTTTCGCCCAGAGTAACATTAGCACCGGCGCCGTGCTGCGCGACGAACACCTGCCCGATAACTTCGCCCTGCGTCAGGACATGATCGACGTGCACCATCGCTACGCCAGCGGCGGGACGATCATCGATCGTGGCCTTATTGGTAACCCGACGCGTCAGCGAGGGCGAAGCGACCACTAGCTTCGCCCACGCTGACGCGTCGAATTACCAATTGTACTGTTCCAAGCGTTTGAAAAAATGACAGCCCCGGAGCCAAAGGCGATTTTCAAATACCCAATACTTTATAGCTCGGGAATGGTTTCGCCGTCACTACGGTTGCCCAGGTTTTCAAGAATCACCGGCTCTATGTCTGCACCAATATTCCTCGTAGAACCGTCGATAAAAACAAAGTTCACGACATCGCCGGGATGCCAACTGGCAAAACCGAAAGCCATTAAATCGAACAAGTTGTTGGGGTTGCTGCCAAAGTTGGCCAGTGCGCTTTCAGGGAATCGATGGTAAAGATTTAGCTCAACCTTGGTTGACCCCATGAACTCTGACAGATCCGCACCATTGATACGGTCGATCTCAAACGAGCCAATGTACCAATGATCAATCCCTCGATTGGCAGTTGACCAGGAAGCCGGGCTTCCCTCTGGAGCTTGGTAAGGAGAAGAATCAAACACCGTCTCACCGATCAAGATCGTATTGGAGGCGCCGTCGGTCACATCTCGAAATTCAACAACCGTTCTGAGCCTCTGGTTTCCAAAATAATCTGCCTCTTGGCTGGGGGTCAGGATTCCACTTCGGGCTTGGGAAACCTCTGCTCGAGAATCGCCTGAACTAAAAAACATGTCACGAGGGTCGTCTGTAGTTCCCGTTGCACATCCGATGTAACTCGAAGGAACCCGATCCGCAATCGCTGGATTGCCAAAGATACTTCCCGAGTCAATTCCATCGGGAACCGGATCTTCAGCACATCGAAACGTTGAAACAAATGCTCGACAAGCTTCGTTGTTACCCACACTCGACGGGGTCCAGTGACTTCCGTCATTTGCTTCGCCACTATCATTTAAATTGAGATTGTCAGCAATCGCGCCTTGGCCCAGTTCATCGATGATATAGGCCGACCAGCCAGCCCCCTGTCCAACCAAGGCCCCTCTGGGAAACGACTGATTGGCTGACTCATAATTCAAACACGCCAACCCAAGCTGTCGAATGTTATTGAGACAAACCGTCCTTCTTGCCGCAGCGCGAACCTGTTGGACCGCTGGCAATAACATCCCAATCAATATTCCAATGATCGCAATAACAACCAACAGCTCAACAAGCGTGAAACCATAACGAGCGTAGGAAGCAGAATGCCGGTGGTTCATTTTGAACCTCGATAAGGAGAGACGGGGAAGTTCGGATTAATATTGTAGTAGTTTTTTAGATCTCTGTTTTATTTTTTGTATTTGATTCACTTTCGTTTAACAAAAAGTTAACAGGACATTACCTCAATAGTGGTCGCCTAAACGACGCTGACGTGTGGATGTTACATCGAATCTGTTAAAATCCAATCCAAATCATGCAAGCCAAGCCGTTGTGCCGCACCAAGCAGAGAAAAGTAAACGTTGGATGATCGTTTCGAAAATTTGATTCGCAAGCGCGACTGCAAACTCGCTTGGACGTTGTTGGGGTTGTTTTGTGTGATGGCGATTGCAGTTAGTCGACTGTCGTACTGGGTCGTTGGTTTCGCCAGCACAAACCTGATGCGACATGGTTCGTACCTAACGATTGGAATCCTGATTGCGGTGGCCTGCCTGATGTCGGTTTGGGCCACGCTTGGCCCAGGCTCACTGATCCGCCGAACGCTGTTCGTGGCTTGCGCCGCAGCCACTATCCTTGCCGCTTGGATGCTCGGTTTGATGGCTTGTTGCTCCACCGAATTGGTCCGATTATTCTCCCGCGATGAATTTTATGCCCTCGGATTACTTCCCACGATCTTTTTTTCGCTTTGCCTGCCATTGATTACGTTGCGGTGGCTGTTCGGATTTGTGCTGGCCGAACCGCATGAGGAAGCTGCGCCTAAAGAGCCAATCACGACACTTAGCTTGATGACGGTGACCGCATTGACAGGCTGCTGCCTAGCTGGCGTTGGAATGGCGCGCCAGCTAAGTGGAGCAAATCCGGCGGTAGGGCCTTCCCACGGCAGCGCCATAGTTATTGAAGAGCCAATCCTCTTCCCACTTGCGATCATCAGCGGCTGTAGTTTTCTGATTGGACTGCTGGCGGTTCTTCCGGCGGTGATGTTTCTTTGCTCACGTCGAAGAAGTTACATGGTTTGGTCGCTGGTGTTAAACCTGATCGGGAGCTTGTTGTTCGTAGGCGTTGTTTCGCTGATTTTTAGAATCACTGGAGCCTGGATTGCGTTACAAGACATGTTTGCCATATTCGAAGGCTCGCTAGCTGCAACCGCCACTTTCTCGGTCGGTATCGGTATCATTCGACTCTTTGGATATCGAATAACAAGACAGGCCGTTAGAAAATGAACTTCAAAACCTGCGATGGACTTCGCTAGAATTTCAAACGCACTTCCAATCGTTGGGAGTTCCGGTCGACTCTGATTGATGCAACTCATGCCCTGTAGAGAAATTCATCTCCCTCAATCTTTTTCGCGGATCCCGCTCCGCAATGCCGCGCCATGTCTTGAAAGATTCTTCAAGGCATCTGACGTACTAAAGTGTTTATTTACACTCGACTAGTGGTCTGTCAGATCTGAATTGACGGGTGCCATGTTTACGCTCGCGTAA
>CAYSQZ010000197.1:0-8934 GCA_964433035.1 uncultured Pirellulaceae bacterium
GGCAACCAGCAAGGAACTGGACCGGGCAAGCCGGGCGGCGACTCAAAAAGCAACTCTCAATCTCACGCGGCTAATGGTGGCCAAGGCCCACAAAACTCTCAAGACAATCATCTATTGGAGCAAGAAAAAACAAACCTTGAGCACGCGAAAAAGGCCACTGAGCTGGTTCTGGAAAATCTTCGCGATCAACAACACGAGCCAGATCCTGAATTGCTTCGCAAGATGAAATGGACCCAAGATGACTTGAAAGACTTCGTCAATCGCTGGGATAAAATGAAAGGCCGCGCTCAATCGGGCAACGATGCCGACAAAAGAAAGTACGAGCGCCATTTAAAAAGTTTGGGTCTTAAGCCAGACGGGGCTCGGAGATCAGTCAATCAATCTCGGAATGACATTCAAGGGCTAAATAGCGACAATGACGTCATGCAGCTCTCAGACGAAATTCGCAACAAATATGACTATGACTCATTCCTAAGAGACCTCAAGCGTTAGATCACAAAGCCCAAAACGATAAGGAAGGGAAGGAAAGTGATTTGACGTTGCCGCGTTTTCTTCGCGGCTTACTGAGAGATTTCGGACGAAGTGGTTCTTGCATACTGGGCAAGGGACCAGATTTTTTTATTCGCAAGTCCTGCCTTGCCACCAAAAACAGTTTGCATCATTCGTCCTGCATCACCGAAACTGCTCCAACGGGAACCAGTGGCGGACGATCAATGACTTTGACGTACATCGGCACCTTGGGCTGAGTCGGATCGTTAGTATACAGAATCAACTGGACTTCGCCTCGCCGCGCCAGCGATTCCATGGACATCGGCAGACTCATGGTCTCTTCTTGACCGGGCAAGACCGTTACGTTACCTGGCCGTCCTAAATAGCAAGTACAGTTAAACTCTTTAGCGGTGACCGTCAAACGCCTGTCACCCTGATTTTTAATCTTGAACTCAGCGTTGACGACTGGTTTTGAAGCGCAAAACTGGACCGTCGCCGTGTCTGATTCAAGCTCCAGTTTGGAAACCAAAGGCTTCTGTTGTTCCACAGGCACCAATGCACGCCCGACCAGGAGTTTGGCAGTCAGAAGACAGGCCGTGCAACTGAACAAAAAACATAAAACGATGCGCAACATAAAATCAATCTAGCTGGATTCGCAAGAACTCAGGACCATTCGCTGCTTCCGTTTCGAACTAAGCAGCGGTTGGTTGGTCACCAGAACAAACAAAACCGAATGCTCAATACACAAGTCTCGGTTCGCTATTCACGTCTTGGTCATCGGCCAACGATTCATCAAAGTGCAAGCCGGCACCACCAGCAACGGACAAGGTTCTTCCCACGATACTCCCGAAGAAACCTGAGCCATTGGCAAGCGTAACTGAGGCCTCAGGAGCGTAGATCACTCCGTGCAAACCGTTACCACCTTGAATCTCAACTGGACCATCTCCGACCAACAGTTGAAGATCGGCTGGGATACGGGAAGGATTTACGTCGGTTCCGTTATCCAATCGTAATTTTCCCTCAACGTAAATTTTGACTTCACCGGAGATCCTCAACTGGCCTCCACCAGTAACTGTCGCATTGTTGAACCGGTAAATTCCTGGATCTAAAGTCAAGACACGTCCATTATTAACGACCAAGTCACCACTAGGAGTTACATATTCGGGAGCCCACGTCGGCCCTCGCTCAATGGTATCGTTGTCGTTGATGTTGGCTTCATTGAAGTCGACCGGCGATGGGTTTCTGTTTGCACCTGAGCTTGACTGAGAACCAGAAATTGTGGCTCCACTACCGTGTGCAATATTCACGGAACTTCCGGTAGCATTGCCGTAGATGTCCGCGCCCGACGCTAAAGTAATCGGACCATTGCTGCATACGTCACCGTTATCAAATCGATTTGCATTTGGATCATTGTATCCCTGTCCACTTTCATAGTCACCATCGTCTGAGTTGTAGCTGTCGGTTATCAGGTTGTTGCGAAGATCGACAAAATCGAGCCCAACAAAACCGCTACATCCTGGGGTGCCCGCCGCGATGGCCTGGACTTCGACATCCGCAAAGTTTGTTCCAATGACAGGTGCGAAAAAGAGCTGGATACCATTTCCAAGAGCTCTGGCTCGAGTGAGCCTTATCCTGACTGCGTTGGCCCCATCGGGAATTGAATTCCCAGAAACATCAGTTGCCCCCGAAACATTTCCGTCTCGTGGAATCTGCGTGAAAGTCATCGTCTCATTATCCCAGGTCCCGTAGTGAACATCTCTTTCCATGTCAAAATCAATCGGATTACCCAAAAGCCGATTTGCCGTTAGCGTTTCGAAAGCAGCTAAATCTGCGAAATCAGAATCCGAGTTTAAAGTACGAAGCGTTGCAGTTGCAGCGGCGTCGGCGGCATTCTGGAGTTCTTGTCTGGCGACAACGATTACTCCGTAGTCAACCGAAAATGCAACCAAAGCAATAATCAGCGGCATCAGCAGCGAGACCAGAATTACTATCGATCCAGTTCTGGTTTTGACGTTTGAGTTAGATGTATGGAATTTCAATGACATGGTGGGTCTTTTTCTGGTGGGTCTTTTGAAAGGAGAATTGATCACCGTTGCTTAAACGATAATTAACCCTAACGATAATTAACCCTACGTCATAAATATTGGTGTTGTGGCAAAAAAAACCGGGCCTTCCCCAAAAACTAACCTAGGTTTTAACATTAGCGGTTAAACCGCAAGCAGACTGCCCACCCAAAGATGTAACTTTGCATCCCCACAGACACGAAATTCGATGAGATTCCCAAAACTCCATAAATCCAAGCACGTTTCCACCACCGCGCATCGCGGTGTCGCTGCTGTAGAATTTGCAATCATTGCTCCTGTATTGCTTTTGATTCTTTTCTTTATGATCGAATCTAGTCGCTATCTCACGGCGGTTCACGCAACCACCGGGGCAGCCAGAGAGGCAGTGCGTTTGGTCGCGGTCGCTGGAGCGGATGAAACAGCTGCTCTGGCGCAGGCAAAGACCTTCATGGAGAATAGCGGATTCATCACAGATCGTGTTAACATTGATATCGCCGACGACACTACCGGTGTCCCGGGCTTGGTATCTTTCACTGCGACGGTGACAATCCCATTTTCCGATGTAAGTATTGTGGGAGACCCCTTCAATTTGAACGTCACTGAAGTTCGTGGCGATTCTGCAATGGTGGTGCCGGAGCCCTAAGCGTTAAGTCTTTCGGTAGGCGCACAGCAACCTCCGTTTTCCTTTCGTATCGACAGGCCTAATCCAGCCTGCGAAGTGAATTATTGGTAAGCTTCTTTCTACCTGGCTTGGGCTGGAAATCTACAGTTGACCGGGATCGGCACGTCTTGCATCTCACAAAACACGAACAACCCTGTTGATAGGATCGTATCAATAGGGTTCGATTTGCTTGCTCGGCTCAAGTTCACCAACTCCTGGTTGTTAAATTCTTGATTGTTGTTGCTGAGACGGCAGTTGAGATGCTCGACAACTTCGATCCAACCATTCAAAATGGCTTTTCGGAACCTCGGAACCTCGGTGCCGTCGATCGAAACTACAGTCAGCCAAATTAGGTTGTGCTTCACCGACACAACTACCTGTAAAACCACGCAATACTTCTGAGCCCAAGATGCCAGCCACTGATACAGCTGCCCAACCAAACTCTCAGACCGACTTTCACTCAGGCGATCGCGATGAGACGCCGATGATCGAAGCCGATCGTCTCTCAAAGTTCTATGGAATCTTTGCAGCGACTCGCGACGTCTCGTTCAAAGTCTTCAAAGGAGAAGTCGTGGCTTTCCTTGGCCCCAATGGTGCTGGGAAAAGTACGACGATGAAAATCCTTACCGGCTATTTGTCACCCTCGCAGGGTGTGGCTCGGATCGCCGGACATGACATGAGCGCCGAGCGCCTCGCAGGCTCCAAAAAATTGGGGTACCTTCCTGAGACGGGTCCGTTGTATCCAGAAATGACACCTTATAGTCTGCTTGATTTTTTCGCCGAAGCACGTGGAATGAACAAAGCGACCAAGCGTCAGCAAATTGAGAAAGCGGTCGACCTGTGTGCACTTGGTAGCGTCATCTACAAACCAATTAGCAAACTTTCCAAAGGTTATCGTCAACGTGTCGGGATGGCTCAAGCTCTAATCCACGAACCAGAAGTGCTGATCCTTGATGAACCAACCTCGGGATTGGACCCCAATCAAATTCGTGGCGTACGCCAGACAATGAAACGGCTGGGTCAGGAAAAAACCATTTTGCTCTCAACCCATATTTTGCAGGAAGTCGAAGCGATGGCCGATCGCGTCATCATGATCAACGAAGGCCGCAAAGTCTACGACGGCTTGCTTGCCGACATCGATCCTGACGGCAAAGGGCTTGACCACATCTTCGCCGACTTGACCGGACATGATCCCGAAACCGGAGTCAAACTTAAGTCCGCTTTCGATGATGAGCCCGTCGATTCCGACAAACATTGAACTTGACATTAATCTAACTGCCAATCATCGCGGAAACTGATGTTAACCCTGATTCCAATCGCACAAATTCAAGCCATCCAGCTGATCGAGTTTTTGTTCATGCTGGTTACTGACATGATGTTTCTGGTCGCGCTGGTGTTATTGATGGTGCCGCTGGGAATGTGGCGACAGGCCGCGTTTGCAGTCATGAAGCGGAATTTTATCGGCTACTTCAGCAACCCTACTGGCTACGTTTTTCTCTGCTTGTTCGTACTGCTGACTTCTTTCGCCGCGTTTTGGCCACACGAGTTCTTCACGACCAACCTCGCAAACTTTGATCAGCTTAACAAATTTCTGCCCTACATCATGTTGATCTTCATCCCGGCGATCACAATGAGCATCTGGGCCGAAGAACGACGTCAGGGAACCGATGAATTGCTGCTGACGTTGCCAGCCAAAGATTTTGATATCGTGATTGGTAAGTACTTCGCCGCTGTCTTGGTGTTTACCGTTTCGCTGTTGTTCTCCCAACTTTCCAACTATGCCGTTTTGCTGGCCATGACTGGGGGACAACTGGACAATCTCTTGCTGTTCTCGACCTATTTGGGCTACTGGTTCATGGGAATCGCGATGATCAGCCTCGGCATGGTCGCTTCGTTTTTGACCAGTAACCTGACGGTCGGATTTATCTTTGGCGCCGCGCTCAACGCTCCACTGGCTTTCTTTTCCAATGCCGATGTGATCTTTTCCAGCACCGGTTGGATCCAGAATATGTTCGACTGGTCATTGCTACAACGATTTGAGCCGTTTGGGCGCGGCTTGATTAGTGCATCATCGATTTGCTATTTCCTTGGCATCGTTGCAATCGGCATCTATCTTAGCTTGGTTCTGATTGGACGTCGGCATTGGCTGGGCGGACGAGATGGAACTTCACTATTGTGGCACTTTGTTTTGCGGGCTGTGTTTCTGGGCATCGTTGCCGTTGGCACCGTCCTGATCGTGCAGCATTCGCCTTTGAACCGCGCACGGGTCGACATCTCGGATTCTCAAATCAGCACCTTGGCAACATCGACGACCGACGTTCTGGATCGCCTTGCTCAGGAAAACGACGAGCGACCAATCAAAATCGAAGCCTACGTCAGTAACAACGTTCCCAGCGAGTATGTGAAATTAAAATACGACCTGGTCAACCTCCTTCGAGAATTCGACGTTCGTGGTGGAAATCGTGTTGAAGTCAATTTGCATCAGGGAATTGAGCCGTTCAGTGAAGAAGCCATTCTGGCTGAGAAAAAGTACGGCATTCGACCGCGTCGGGTTCGCAGTCAATCTCGCGGCGCCGTCCGGGAAGAAGAAGTCATCCTTGGCGTCGCGTTTTCAAGTGGCTTGGAACGAATTGTGATTCCGTTCATGCCTTACGGAATGCCGGTTGAATATGAATTGATGCGGTCGATCAACACGGTGGCCAAAAGCCAAAGAAAGACGATTGGAGTGGTGCAGACAGATGCGTTGATCATGGGCGCCAATATCAATCAAGGCAATGGCGGAAATGTACGGCTTCCACGGTTCAGGCTTTTTGCGGATCTGGAGAAGCAATACAACGTAGAAGAAGTCGATGCCTCGTCGCCAATTTCATTGTGGCTCGAAGGCGAACCGGGCCAACCCCTGCGACGACGCTACGACGTGTTGCTGGTCGTTCAACCATCCCATTCGACCGACGCTGAATTAAAGAACGTAATTACAGCGATTCAATCCGGTCAGCCCACTGCGATTTTCGAAGACCCCTTTCCCAATCCTGCCAACTTCCGGGTGCAAAATGGCCGACAAGGCCGACCGTTTGATCGGCTGATGCCGACCTTCATGCCGAGGGTAATGGCGCGTAACGGAACCCAGGCATCTGATATCCAGGATCTATGGAATGCACTGGAACTGAACATGGACCGACGCAATGTCGCGCCCCCAGGACAACCAGCGGCTTACTCGGGATTTGTGTTGTGGCAGCCTGCGTCGGCCAATCCTTACAAACGCAGTAACCAATTGAATCTGCCCGAGAACGTGATTTTAGTTAACACACAACAGCGAGATCCACGATTTGACACTGAGCACGAAGCCACCAAGGACGTCAGCGAAATCTATCTCCAATACGCGGGTTACCTGGCGCCCGTTTCCAACTCCAAGCTCGAGTTCAATCCTTTGGTCAACACCTCCATTCAGACCGGAAAAGTGGCGGTGACAGATTTGATCCGCGGGCAGTCCAACCCGCAGCAACTGGCAATTGACCGGGGCGCTGCAAACCAGCAGTTTGTTGCAGCGGCTTCGATCGTTGGCAAACAAAAGGACGCGCCGCTTCCAAGCGACATCGATGCGGTCGAAACCTCGATCGATAAAACGAATGTCATCTATGTTGCCGACGTCGATCTGATGTCAGACTACTTCGTCAGCAAACGTGATTTTCCGATCGAAAACGGAATCGAGTATCGTTATCAAAACATGAGTCTGGTTTCAAATATTATTGACTCCCTTGCTGGCGAAAAAACATACCTGGCGATCCGGAATCGAAAAGTCGAACATGTAACGCTGGTCGAGATCGAGAAAACATACGAAGTCTCCATGAACCGGGTTTTTGACCTCGATCAGGAGCTTAAAAAGGAGTACGCCACGTCGATCAGCGCGGCTCAGTCCAGCATGGATAAGAAACTGGATGATCTCAAAACCAGAATTCAGAAGATCCAGAAATCCAAAGAAGCCGGCGAGGCTTACGACGCCAACAAGTTGAATGCTTTGATGGGACTGTTCGAGTCGACTTACCGAGACGAAATCGCGAAGTTCCAAAACAAAAAATTGTCGCTTGAGAATGAGCGTAATGAAGCCAAACGGCGGATTGACCTGGAAGCCGAGCTGGAGATTCAAAAGATTCAACGGAAATTTAAACTGGCGGCTGTGATCATCCCACCAATTCCGCCGCTTCTGGTTGGCTTGATCGTATTTACGCGACGACGACTACGGGAACGCGAAGGCATCTCTAAAGATCGCCGACTGAAATAGTTTTTAACTGACAATTAATTAATACCCAAACAGCCTGATTCAGGTTAAGAAATGAAATCACCGTTCGTAAAAACGATTTGCTTTGGCTTGTTGGCTGCTTTGGTCTCCAGCATCGCTGCAGCGTTTTACCCCTGGCCCGAACGGGTTGTCGAAAGCGAAATGGTTGGAAAACCATTGTTTGAGTCGTACGACACATCGGCGGTTTTCAAAATTCGCATTTTAAAATTCGATCGCGACAAAGACGCCCTGGAACAGATCACGCTGGAGCGGAAAGGGGAAAAATGGACTATCCCGGCCAGCAACAAATTCGTCGCGACCAATGCAACACAGATCGCGGTAGTCGCAAAGTCGCTAAATGAGTTGACGGTTCTGTCAGAAGAAAGTAGCGACAGCGAAGCGTTCTTGGACAAAGGAGTCGTTGATCCGTCAAAGCACGAATCGACGACAGACCGCTCCGCGTTGGGAACCAAGCTAATCCTGGAAGACCACAAAGGCCGCCGGATCGCCAGCCTGATCGTCGGCTCAAGTCTCAACGACGATGGCAGTGTATTAAAGAATCATTTTGTCAGGGTCCCTGGCCAACCTACCGTCTACCAGGTCGAGTTCAACAAATCGAGTTTGGCAACTGATTTTACGCGCTGGGTAAATTCGGATTTGTTCGGATTCAAACTACGATCCCCGGGAGTTGCGCTTGGAGTAATCGGGATCGACAACTATCGGGTTAACACCGAGACGGACAGCAACAAGGGTCTTGAGCGAAACTACCAAGCCGAGTTTGAGCTTGGAACAAATGGCATCCGCATGATCGGGTTTTCCAAAACAGATTCGGCAGGCAAGCCCCAAAAGCTTGAGCCCAGTCAGGCCCTGGCCAGCCAGTTTGCTTCGATGGTTGGCCAAATAGCTAACATCAAATTTCATGACGTTAAGAAAAAGCCAACCAAACTTGCCAAGACGATGCGTGAGCCGGCCGAAGCGGTTGATGACTCCGTTTTTGAGCCGCTCAAAGAAATTGGCTTTGTCAAAAAAGGGTTCCTCGAAAAGAACTTCGATTTCCAGGCCGTCGGTGGTGAAGTTTACGTCAGGCATGGTGACGGCGTCAAAGTAACGTTGCACATTGGCGACGTTGCTACCGGAGCCATCAGTGACAGTCTACGTGTTAGCTTGTACGCCATGGTTAGTGCTGGTGTCGACGAGTCAATCTTTGCGCTACCTCCAAAGCCCGAGGACCCCAAAGACAAAGAATACCTTCGTCAACTTAAGCAGCGTGACGATGCCATCAAAGCAGCCAGGAGTCGGGCTTCAGGCTTAAATCAGCTACACGCTAACTGGATTTACCTGGTCCCTGAAGATGTGATTGAGAGTATTCGGCCCGATGTCAAAATCGGGGATGCACAACCCATTTCTGATGACTCCACAGATTCCAGTCAAGAAGCGGAAGAACA
>CAYSQZ010000198.1:0-8914 GCA_964433035.1 uncultured Pirellulaceae bacterium
GCCCTAAAGCCTTAGCCTATCGAAGGAAAACTTACCCTCCCCGAGCGTGTCACCTCACGGTGACAGCTCGACCCTCCCAGAGGGAGGGTGGCTTTTTTGGTTCTCAATCACCCGCTAAATCCCGCGAAGAGCCCCTCGGCTCTTCATCGAATTTAGTGGCCAATATTTGGTTTCAAATCGAGCTTGCCACAGTAGAACAGAATTCTGGTGCGGTAGTTTTCGAAGGACCGAAATCCTCGTGCTGCTGATTTGATTGATTGGATTGGACTGTTAAACGCTTCGGATTTGGCATTGGATACGGATGTCGAAAATAAGCCAAGAAGACCTGTATAGATGTTTCTTGAGCATCACGGCCACCTTTTTCATCGGAGCAAGGCGACTGCGAATCGCCCAAGAATACCAACGCTCAAAAAATTGCTTGGCCCAACCGGCGCGCCCAGAGGGAGGGTGGCTTTGATGTATTGGATGTGACCCACTAAAAACGACAAAGAGCCTCCCAGAGGAGGCGTGGCTACCAATTTCAAAATTGCAACACGCAACTCACGATGGCGCAGCGTTCCTCGGCAGATGCACACAACTACTGTCAACAAATCCACTTGCCATCCCGCAATTTTGGCCCTGTTGCCTGAGGATTGGGTTACATACAATTGTCGTCTGACAAAAATCCAAGGCTATATTTGGTTCTTGGCGAAGAATTTCAGAGGTACAAGAAGATGACGGTTAAGCAAAAATTCTCCACGACTCGAACTGAGATCAGTGGGCACAGCGTCAACGATCTAGCCGCCAAGTTTGGCACGCCGACCTACATTTACAATGCCCAGACGATTCGCCAGCGGATCGAACAGCTTCGGCAGTTCGACGTGATTCGTTTTGCCCAGAAAGCGAACTCAAACATCGCGGTCCTTGATCTGATGCGAAAAAATGGTGTCGTTGTTGATGCGGTCAGTGCGGGTGAAGTTCACCGCGCGACTAAGGCTGGCTTCGACTATACCGGATCACCAGAACCGATCGTATACACTGCTGATATCTTTGATCGTGAAGCACTGGAGTTGGTCGTCGACAAAAACTTGCCCGTTAACTGCGGTTCGCCTGACATGATCGAGCAGTTGGGGCAGCGGGCGCCGGGACGCGGAATCACTTTACGAATCAATCCTGGATTTGGTCACGGCCATAGCGCCAAAACCAACACTGGTGGCGAGTCCTCCAAGCACGGAATCTGGCACGAACAGTTGGAAGATTGTGTTGCCTTGGCGGCCAAGAACGACCTGACAATCACCGGGCTGCACATGCACATCGGCTCGGGGACTGACTTTGAGCATCTTTCGCAAGTCTGTGATTCGATGAAAACAACCGCACTCAAGGTTGGCAGTTCGATTAAGACGGTTAGTGCCGGCGGCGGCTTGCCAACTCCGTATCGAGAAACCGACACCGGTTTGGATGTTGATCGGTATTTTGAGCTTTGGGATCAAACCCGGAAAGAACTTGAGGCCGAGTTCGGTCATTCGATCAGTCTGGAGATTGAGCCCGGAAGATTTTTGGTTGCCGAATGCGGCTACCTGATCACTGAGATTCGGGCGATCAAGCAGCAGGGAGAGAACCTATTCTACCTCGTTGATGCGGGCTTCAATAATTTGGCACGTCCGATTCTTTACGGGGCGTACCATCCAATGTCGATTGCGTTTGCAGGAGAACCTAACTCTCAAACCCAGGCCGCGATCGTGGGTGGACCGCTTTGCGAGTCAGGAGATATCTTTACTCAGGAAGAAGGTGGATTCGTCTGCTCTCGTGAATTGCCCGTTGCTTCGGTCGGCGACCACTTGGTGATTGAATGTGCTGGAGCTTACGGATACGTGATGTCATCGAATTACAACAGCAAGCCGTTTTCAGCCGAAGTCTTGATTGACGGTGACGACGTGCATCTGGTCCGCAAGCGTCAAACAGCTGACGATCTGATTGCTGGAGAGTCGATTCCCGGTTAGATACTCAGATTGTTGAGCGGCTTAACGAAACAAAGTCACCTTCAAAGATTGGCCAAGATTGGAAGCGTTGAGAAAAGACGATGAACTCGGCTTTGATCGGGAGGGGGGATGTGCTTCGCCTGTAAGCGCTAATGAGCAATCTGTTTGACATAGTTTAGGAACAAAAACAAGGTATCCTAAACGATATGAACGTAACGCAATTCGCTGAACAAATCGTCTTTGGCAAAACGCTGCAAGACAAACTGCTTGTGCCCGACAAGCTTACCCATGACTTGAGCCGCTCAAGCATCGATCGTCCCAACGTAGATTCTCTCTTGGCCCCAGGACGTCCTCGTGAATTGAAAATGTTGGACTCACCGGGCGCTGGCGCTGCGGCCCCAGGGGACGATCACCTGGAAAACGAACAAGCTCGTGGGCAACTTCTGCATTTTTTGGCCAATCATGAACTCCTGGCTACTGAATTGATGGCTTTGGTGCTGCTCAAGTTTCCTGACGCTCCCCATGCTTTTCGCCAAGGGGTATTGGTAACGTTGCGAGAAGAACAAGAACATACGCGGATGTACCTCAAGCGGATGAAGGAATGCGGCGTCGAGTTTGGTAGCTTTCCCGTCAGCGGCCAATTTTGGCGGATTGTTGAGCCGATGCAATCGCCGATGGATTTCGTTTCGCGGTTGAGTCTGACTTTCGAGCAAGCCAATCTGGACTACAGTTTGCATTTTGCCAAAGTGTTCAAGCAAATCGGAGATGACAAGACCGCCGATGTGTTGCAAAAGATTTATGAAGACGAAATCGGGCATGTTCAGCATGGACTACACTGGTTCCGGCAGTGGAAGAATCCGGAGCAAAGCGACTGGGACGCCTACCAGGAAGCATTGGACTTTCCGATGTCCCCTCAACGCGGTCGCGGCCCGCGCGGGGCTTTTAATCGAGGCGGTCGACTACAAGCCGGTTTGACGCCGGAGTTTGTTGACGCGATCGAAGTCTTTCGGCAATCTCGCGGACGAGCCCCGACGGTCCATTGGTTTGATCCGGCTGCTGAAACTCGCTTGGCTGGGCTGAACAATGAGAAAACCGAAAATTTAATGAAGCAGTTGACCGTTGATCTTGAGTTAGTGATGGTTCCCATTACGAAACAGGATGACGTGCTGCTGGTGCGAGAGCTTCCACCTCGCGGGCTGCTCAAGCAGTTGATCGATCGAGGATTCGACTTGCCCGAAATGGTCGTGATCGAGGATCGTGCCGACCTGTGCGAGCGAAAGCTTCACGAGTTTTCTCCTTGGGCCTGGACGCCACATAATTTGGAGATTGCTGAAGTGATGTCTGACTCGGTTCGTCATCCCCCGCCAAGTTGGCAAGCCGAGAATTTAGCTTTGTTTACCAAATCATGGGGAGCCCAACAGCTCGGCAAATGGCTGACGGAATCTGACACCCCGCAATGGTTTGCGGGTGTCGATTGTGTTGGGGAGCAAGTCCAAAACTTGAACGACATTTCAAACCTGCTAATCGAGTTCAAGAGTCGTGGCTACCAGTTCGCGATTTTCAAACAAGACCTCTCTGCCTCCGGGCGGGGGCAACGTCGATTGAATTGTCAGGCGGGACTGGACAGCGAAGACCGGGCCTGGTTCGCTTCCACCCGAGTCAACGGTGTACTTGAACCGAAATTGGATCGGTTGTTGGACCTTTCATTTCTATGGCGACTGAAGCGCGATTCGGTTGAACCGGATTACCTCGGTTGGACTCGGCCGCTGATCGCTGAGGGGCGCCGCTACGAAGGAACTCGCTTGAACTCGCCTTTGAATGAAAAACAGGGCGACGACCAGCGATTGAAACGATTTCTACTGGCCAATCGAGGTGAAAGGTTGCAACAAATTTCGAATTGGTTGGAACCAAAAATTTCAGAGGCGCTGGTTAAGCAGAATTTTACAGGTTACTTCGGAGTCGATACGTTAGTTTTTGCCGACACCGATGGAGAATTGAAGGTCAAGCCATTGGTTGAGCTTAATCCACGCATGACGATGGGACATGTTGCTTTGAATTTAAAAAAGCGACTGGCACCAGGTACCGAAGGTGAGTTTCGAATATTGACCAGAGCACAATGGGAACGGGCAAAATCAGAACTTGAGAAGATTGCATTCGCAACGTCAACTGATGGTCGATGGAAAAGCGGAGCTGTTTGGCTATGCGAAGTCACCCCGAACTCCAAGCTGGTACCAGTGGTGCTGGTTGGCGAGGAAGCGATTGCAACTGTCGCTTAGAGCGAGTTTTCTCCGCTCAGCTGAGATCAACACTCAAGCCTTTTTGAACGCCTAATTTATTCCCACGTCATCGGGGTCAAGTCGAGGCTTGGGGAGTCCGCTGCTAACGTCCAGAACTTCTTCAACATTCTCTGTTTCGATTTGCGAGTTGCCTGGTGTAACGGCACTTGCCTCTTCTTCATCTACTTTGAAATCATCAGGCAGCAAGAATGGAGCGGACTTGTAAATCGTGGGAGCGACGTGCAATGGGTCTTGTCTGAACACCCACAGCACCAAAAGATAGGCGATTGGAATCGCTAACGCACCTCCGAAGACCACCTTAAGAATCTCAAAAACTACGCTGGGCTCTTTGGACGAACTGCGACTCGACGAGCGGCTTCGCGATGAATCGGATGAGGAAGACTCTCGCCTTCGTGAGCTGGATCCGCTTGAGCGACGCGAATCAAAAGATTCTCTCGAAAGCTGACTTTGTGTTATTGCAGCAGCAGGATGACTTCCGTTGGATTCGGTTCGTTGAGCTGGTCCAGCCCTACCAGATTCGACTTCGGGCAACGACTTAGGGATCATCACCATGCCCTCGGTTGACTCGCTGCGACTGGAACTTCGCCGTCTGGCGCGCCGACTTCTTTTCGAGGTTTGCCGAAGTTGGTTTGCGACGACAAAACGTCCTTCAGCATCTTTTTCGGTGGCGATCTGTTCTTCAGCTGCAGTTTGGGGCTGACCTGACTCAACAATTTCCAGTTCAGGAACGGCCTGATTCAAAATTTCGGAAAGCAGAAAAGAATGATCGCAATGCGGGCATTTAACCGTTGATTTTGTTGGAGCCGTAGCGGGAACGCGTACCAACCCTTGGCAACGTAAACAGTTGCCCATGATTGGAGTTAGGTTTTTGTTGGTTGGTATAGCCATCAAGGTCTCTGAAAGTCACAGTTCGCTACGCAGCGGCAACAGTATAGTTGATCGAGTCCACGTCCTAGGGGAATTAATTGTATGGATCAATTTGCCGAATCCGTACTCAAGGTAAAACGTAGGGTTTGGGTAATACTTTACACGGTGTGGAGGCTAAATGAAATCGTTCAGCAGATTCCAAATGCTGAGCTTCCCCAAACTCAAATTGATTTGTGGCTATTTTATAAACCATAGATTGGTGAGAGTTTTTCTCTGAGCTGCTTGATCAGTAATTTATGTGACAATTTGCTACCAGTTACTTCGGCCCCCAATTCGGGGCCAGAAAGACACTTGCCCTTTTCATGTACATGCTCGTTGAGCCAGTTTTTGAGGGGCAAAAACTCGCCTTTGATAAATAATTGCCCCAAATCTCCAATTTGTCTTTCGGCTGCCTGAAATAGCTGACTGGCGTAAAGGTTCCCCAGCGAATAAGTCGGGAAGTATCCCACCAGACCCGCACTCCAATGAACGTCTTGCAAAACTCCGTCGGCATCTGACGGCGGGGTCAGCCCGAGGTACTCCTCGTATTTCTGATTCCAAGCTGTTGGCAAATCGTCCGTATCAAGATCACCATCGATGATAGCCTGCTCCAGTTGGAATCGGATGATGATGTGTAAATTGTAAGTCGCTTCATCGGCTTCGACACGAATGAGCGATGGACTGACATTGTTGATCGCGTGATAAAAATCTTTCATTTCAACATCGTCCAGAGCAGTCGGGAAATGCGTTTTGGCGATTGGGAAAAAGTATTGCCAAAAGCTGGAGCTTCTTCCAACCAAATTTTCCCAAAGCCTCGACTGAGATTCATGAATCCCTAAACTACAGTACTTACCGGGAGGCAATCCGTACTGGTCGGTACGCAAGCCTTGTTCGTAAATTCCGTGCCCGGCCTCGTGGAGCGTTCCGAAAAACGCCGAGTTAAAAAAGTTCTCGTCGTACCGAGTCGTGATCCGACAGTCGTTGGGACCAGTTTCAGTGCAAAAGGGATGGTGCGTTATATCGAGACGTCCTCGGTCGTATTGAAAACCGATTTGCGATGAGGCTTCTCGTCCAAATTTCTTTTGAGCTTCGACTGGATACTTGCGACGCAAGATTTCAGTTGGCGGTTTGAAACCACTAGCTGCGATTTCGGCGACCAGAGGCACGAGGTCCTCCCTTAGCGCGTCGAGAACAAGAGCGACTTCCTTGGTCTTTCCACCGGGTTCATACTCGTCCAGCAAAGCATCGTAGCGACAGTCCTCCCAATCCAGCGCATCGGCTTGCTCTTTTTTGAGTTCAAATATCTTTTTAAGCTGCGGAGCGAATTTTTTAAAATCGTTTTCCTTGCGAGCCTTAACCCATAAACTCTGGCCAACTGAGGCCGAATGAGCCAGTGATTCAACCAGTGAAACAGGTAACTTGACTCGTTTGTCGTAGTCACGCTTAAGCTCTCTAATCGTTGCCCCAGTATCGGAGCGTGTATCACTGGCCAGCGAAGACTCTGACAATTCTCCGATCAATTCACCGAGTCGAGGATCGGTTCGGCGTTTGTGGATTTGTCCGGCGATAAAGGTAATTTGTTCGCTGCGATACTCGCCTGCTTTGGCGGGGAGTTTGGTTTGCTGATCCCACTCCAGCAATGCCGAAGTCGATTCAAGGTAACTCGTCTCTCGAACGTGTTGACAAAGTTCTTTAAAAAGGGATTCAACTTGGGACATATCAAGCCTTGGAAATTTGAAATGTTAAGCAGTGTTTTCTTCTCGACTTGGTAAAGTTATCCAGATATCGGCTGGACGCAAGACGGTCCATTTTTGCCCGGCTATTTTGTTGTCAAAGCGAACACTTTGCGGGTATTTCCGTGACTCAAGTCGGGACAGCCTCCAAGCTGCCCAGCCAATCCATTTTTTTCGGGAGCCAATTTTGAACATCGTTGCGTTGGCGGGGTCAGGTCTTTTGATCATGCTTGGCTTGTTTACGATTTACTGGCTGATCCAGCTTAAACTTGGTGATTCAGGAATCGTTGATGTGTTTTGGGGTGCGAGCGTCGCGCTGGTGGGAGCTTATTTTTGTGCTTCAACCTCTGGAAATTTGAATCGACGTCTGGTTGCTGTAATCCTGATGTCAGTTTGGGCCATTCGGCTGGGGTGTTACTTGTGGCAGCGATGGAAAAGCCACAACGAAGAAGATCCAAGGTACACCTCGCTTAAGCAAAAATGGGGACGTCGGGCTCAACTGAGGATGCTTCGATTTTATCAAATGCAAGCCGCAGGAGCGTTCCTCTTTGCGTTAACCATGTTGGTAGTGGGGTTGAATACCAAACCCTGGGGCTGGTTAGACTCGGCGGCGGTTGTGGTCTGGGTGATTTCGATTCTTGGCGAAGCGATTTCCGATCTACAGCTTCATCGGTTTCGCCAAGAGCCTCAAAACAAAACAGAGGTATGCCAAGTCGGGTTTTGGAAATACTCGCGACATCCAAACTACTTTTTTGAGTGGCTGCATTGGTGGACTTACGCGCTGCTGGCATTGCAGGCGCCGCTGGGTTGGCTGACGATCCTGGCACCCGTTGCGATGTGGTTCTTTCTCAATCGTGTCACCGGTATTCCGCACACTGAAACTCAGGCGATCAAATCGCGTGGTGACAAATACCGGGCCTATCAGCAAACGACAAGCGCTTTCTTTCCCTGGTTTCCCAAACAAAGTCCCCTGCTAAATGGCGTTTCAAATGATTGACCGACTGATCGACTATTCTGAACGCGGCTTGATTCCCGACTCACTCATTCGGCTGGGCATTCGTCGCTTGTTACGAAAGCGGCTGCGGCAAGTCAATCAGGGCACCAGGGAAGCCAATCTCGCTCAGACTGATCTTTGGGTCGAACAATTTTCTGCCGGGGCGATTGCGGTGCTGCCCGAAAAAGCCAACGAGCAACACTATGAAGTTCCTCAAGAACTGTTTCAACTGACGCTGGGGCCGCGTCTGAAGTATTCAAGTTGCTTTTTCCCAGAACCTTCAACCTCGCTCCAAGACGCTGAAATCAACGCGTTGACTCAGACCTGTGAGCGAGCTGAGATTGCCGACGGAATGAGCGTGCTGGAGTTGGGCTGCGGATGGGGGTCGCTTTCGCTGTGGATGGCTCAGCAGTACCCCAATTCGAAACTAACCGTTGTATCCAATTCCAGTTCCCAACGTCGATTTATCGAAGCCAAGGCGAAACAATACGGCGTTGCAAAAAATCTCAAAGTCATCACCTGCGACATCAATGACTATGATGCGGAATCAAAATTCGACCGCGTTGTTTCGGTTGAAATGTTTGAACATGTCAGAAACCATAATATGCTGATGCGGCGAATCTCTGGCTGGCTAAAGCCGCAGGGTAAACTGTTCGTGCACGTATTCTGCCATAAAGAGCTGACGTATCCTTTTCAAGACGATCAAAAAGACGATTGGATGAGCCGCTATTTTTTCTCCGGTGGTATCATGCCAGGGAAAGAACTGTTGCTCAGGTTTCAAAATGACCTGGAAGCCCTGGAACAGTGGACTTGGAGCGGCACTCATTACCAACGTACTTGCGAAGCCTGGCTGGAAAACATGAGGGCGAATCGAGAACAGATCATGCCGATTCTCGATTCGACCTACGGGCACAGCGAAGCCACGCGATGGTTCAACCGCTGGAAGATGTTCTATCTGGCGTGCAGTGAACTGTTCGGTTTCAACGGAGGAAACGAGTGGATGGTCGGTCATTACCTGTTTGGCAA
>CAYSQZ010000199.1:0-8807 GCA_964433035.1 uncultured Pirellulaceae bacterium
AGCGTCAGCGAGGAAGCGGAACAGGCGGCTTCCTCGCTTACGCGTCGGGTTTCCATTTGAGCTGAACGCACCAGTATTCATGCCCGCGCCAGTCGTGGTGCAAAACCCTGGTAGTTGCTGACGCTTCTAACAAAACGGCTTGAGTTCAAGCCATCACACCAAGATCGAGTTATTGAGTTTCGCTGAGGATCGAGGGATCTTCGCTACCGAGCCCTCTGCCGGCGACTTCCTCAAACCACTCCAATCGGTTCCAATAGGGGTGACGGAAAATCCGTGACTTTAAATCACCCAAATCCGCAAGCCATGAATTCGAACCAAGACAATAAACAAAAAGTAAAAAGTGCGCTGCAATGTTGGTACCTTACCGGAGCCACAGCCGGCGGAAAAACCCAAGTCAGTCTGGAACTTGCCAGGCTTCTTGATGCCGAGATTATATCTCTCGACTCGATGGCGATCTATCGGGAAATGGATATTGGGACCGCCAAACCGACGCCTGATCAGCGAGCTGCCGTCGTTCATCATCTGCTCGATATCATTGATCCCAATGAGACGTTCAGCATCTCCCAGTATCGGCCCGCGGCACTGGAGAAGATTGAAGAGATACGCGGACGTGGAAAGGAAGTCCTGTTCGTTGGTGGCACGGCGCTCTATTTAAAAACGCTGATCCGCGGGATGTTTGAAGGCCCGCCTGCCGATTGGGACTTTCGAAATGAGATCGCAGCCGAAGTCGAAAAGCAGGGAACTGAGATTTTGCATCAGCGTCTGCAGATGATCGACCCGGTGTCGGCTCACAATCTGCATCCTAACGATCAACGCCGCATCACTCGTGCGCTGGAGGTCTACAAGTCGACAGGCAAGCCACTTAGTCACTGGCAACTGCAATTCGACGAATCTCACAGCGTAGATCAATGCCGCGTCTTCACGTTGCGTCATCCTCGTCCCATCTTGCACAAAAGAATCGAAGCTCGCACAGAACAGATGTTTGACCATGGCCTGATCGAAGAGGCTAAAACGCTAATGGCGAAATGGAAAGAGCTGAGCAAGACCGCTGCCCAAGCGGTCGGGTACCGCGAAGCATTTGCCCACCTCAACGATGGGGTCGACATGCCAACGACAATTGAGAGAGCCAAAATTCGCACGCGTCGTTTTGCTCGCCATCAAGAGACGTGGTTTCGGGGGCTAAGCGAATGCCGGATCCTGGATTTGGAGCCCGATTTCGCTCCAGTCCAATTGGCGAAAGAGATTTTTGAGATTGGAAACAAAGCTCAACTGGTCGAATAAAGCGAGATCCCCTGACCGACAGTGGAACAATCCGTGAAGGGCAAACTGCATCCTTCGGGGCCTACTTCTTGCCCAGCTTTCGTTTGGCTCGAAAGAACTCAGTCAACACTTGGCCACATTGGATGTCCATGATCCCGTCGACGACCTGACACTGATGGTTGAGTCGGTCGTCACTTAACATTTGATACATCGAGTGGACCGCTCCCGCCTTGGGGTCTCTGGCCCCGTAAACCACGACTGGAACTCTGGCTTGCAAGATCGCACCAGCACACATAGGACAGGGCTCGAGTGTGACGTAAAGCGTACAGTCCTCCAACCGCCAGTCGCCGATTGCTTCGGCGGCTTGAGTGATCGCCAGCATTTCAGCGTGGGCGGTCGGATCCCGAAGCTGCCGACAAAGATTGTGAGCCGATCCAATGACGCGTGTCCCATGGACGATGACTGCACCAACAGGAACCTCGTCCAACTCAGCGGCGCGAGTCGCTTCAACGTACGCTCGCTGCATGAAGTGTTCGTGAGGAAAAATCTCTACATTCATTTGGCTAAGTCTTTCGAGTCTTCGTCGTTGACACTCACCACCCTCAGTTCAATATTTTTGTACTGGGCTCCGGTTTGAAAACTGGCAATACCCAGCGGTTCGCAAAGCGAGGTGTCACCGCGAAGCGAGATCTTTTTCCCGGCAATGTTTGTATTGATGATTTGCTTGTCGTCCAACCACACCTTGATTCGACCAGGCTGTACTCGAACCCGAATCTTGTACCACTGGTTTTTTTTAAAACTAATAGAAGTGTTTGTCTCGTTGGATGAAGCATCTTTGCCATCTATACACGAGAGCCCGCAATCGCTTCCGCCCCAACCGCCAAGAATCAAGGTACAATGAGAGTCAGCAACAGGAAACGTAAGCCCGCAAAAGAAATCGACACCTTCGGTTTTTCGGGCTTCGAGTGAAACCTCATAATTGGTCTTGGGGAAGTCCTCAAGCGTCGAGCTGATCCCGGTAAACGGGTCGCCCATTTCGAAGCTAAGGACTCCATCAGTAATCGAAATCTCGCCTTCGCCGCCGAATTCGATCTCCTCCCAGTAGTCGAGATTCTTACCATCAAAGAGACTCACCGGCTGGGACAACTCAACCGCTGGCTCGTCTTGCTTGGCCTCGGGCGATGAGTCGAGCGTCTTTCCTGTTTCGTCGTTTTGGTCGCCGGCATCAGCTTGGTCGCTGGTTTCAGAAGAATGTAAAGCGCCGTCTTCTTGTTTAATCTCAATCGGCTCCTGCCCGGATTTTTTGGCTTGAACTTCTTTGGTCGCGGTTTGTTGTTCCGATGTGTTCTGGCACCCCAAAGAGAACAGCAAAGCGGAAAAAACGGCTACAAGAATCCGGTAATCCGATCTAAAAACGTGAAGCAAGAGTTGGCGTTTGGTCATCTTGAAGCGCAGATTCGGTAGAGAGCATGAGTGTATTATTCGACAGTTGATCATACACAGCAGGCATCCAGATGAATACTCTCGAAAACTAGTGGTCTGTCAGATCTGAATTGACGGGTGCCATGAATTGACGGGTGCCATGTTTACGCTCGCGTAAGCATGCTCACGCAAGCGTGAAGCATGGCACCCGTTTTGCTATTCATTTCAGGATCGAAGGGCCACTAGTGTGCTTAATAACTGAAACAGTTGCTTGCTCGACTATTGATGCCAATTCATTTGATTCTACTGAGAACCGAGCTTTGAGGCTAAGAGCCTATCCTAAAACCTTCGCCGAAAATCCTAACCCGACGCGTGAGCGAGGGAATTCGAGGGGTCGTCCCTCGCTCACGCTTCGGGTTTTGATGTTCTGGGATAAGCTCTAAGAATATTTAAACAGTCTAAAAGTTACTGAAGATGCCAACTCATTGCTACGGACAACGCATTTGAGAAGGGTTCATGCGATGGCAAGCTACTGAATCTGCTGCAGATACGGATTCGATTTTCTCTCTGCGCCGATCGTCGATAACTCGCTATGCCCGGAAGTGAACTCATAGTCGTCCCCAAGCACAAACAATTTGCTGGCGATACTGTCGAGCAGTTGCTGATGATCGCCGCCAGGAAGGTCCGTGCGTCCAATCGAACCTCGAAACAGCACGTCGCCCATCACGATAAATTTATGGGCGTGATTAACGAAGACTACGTGCCCTGGCGCATGCCCGGGACAATGCAGCACTTCAAATTCCAAGGCACCAACGCTTAACGTTTCGCCCTCGGTCAACCAACGATCCGGACTTGCATTGTACATCCCACTAAGACCATAGCCGGCAGCCATCATTTCAATATTGTCCAGCAGCATCTTGTCATCTTGATGAGGCCCAACAATCTCGACTTCAAAGTGCTTCTTTGCCGCTTCGGCCCCGCCAGCATGATCAAGATGGCCGTGGGTCAGCCAGATCGCCTCAACCTTGACCCCCAGCTGTTCAACCGCCGCGGCAATTTTTTGGACTTCACCGCCCGGATCAACAACGACAGCCTCATTAGTCTGGTCGTCGTAAACGATGGAACATCTTTGCCGGTACTCAGTAACTGGAACAATTTGGAATTTTAGCATTTGAGATTTTTTTAAAAAAAATGACTGTTAGAGGCCGATGCAGGAGCATCTATTTGGATTGGCCGAGATTAGATACTGTCTGACAATTTTGAAAAAATGTCACCCTTGTTGGAGCCAAAGGCGGCTTTAGCCAACTCCCCCCAACAAACGCTTATCGCCTTCTCGAATCGTAAAACCAACCCGATCAAAATACTCACAAATCGGAATCGCGAATTTGCGGCTGGTGTCGAGCACCTGGCGAATCTCGCTCATCGTCAGCCCACCGGTTCGCGTCAATTCATCGGTCAGCTTCGACTTGATACCGTCCATGACTTCGGTGTGTAAATAAATGTCTTCATTCACCTTCACAACATCGCCATTCTCAGCCGCCATATCAAGCAATTCCGCAACCGATTCTTTATTCTTCTTCGCGGTTTTAACAAGCTCACCAACGTTGGGCGCAGTGATTCCAGCCGAGCGAAGTGTCCCAACCAGTTCGGTCAACAAAACCTTTTGGCCTTTGGAAAGCTTGGGACCGTATCCCACCAAGCCGATTGTGTTGACGTTCGCGTTGACTTTCTTTTGCTTCTTTAGATCTTCAATAACCAGATCCAGCAGCTCTGGCTGATCCAGATAATTGAACTCAACCGCCAATGCAGATCGCGGATGGTTGAACCGAAGCGGAGCATTTTTGTGCATCCTTTCGAGTGTTTTCATTACCCGTTGCGTAAGCTGCTCAAAACGTGCTCGGTGAATCGTTACCGTACGGGTGATCGTCACCTGAATTTCAATTACTTCGCCCGCAGTCTTTAACTCCTGGAAAACAGAATCGACGTCGACGACTCCAGCGCTCCGCGAAAGCTGATCAGGGGTCCAATTAATATCGTTGGCCAGATAGACGCTCGCCGACGCTCGCTCGACTGGATTGTCACTGCTCAGCTGACCAACCATTTTGAGATCAAACTCTGAGGGCTTCTTCAATCGTTTCGAATTGGGATCCAAAACTCGGCCGCCACCAATGGTTTCGACGGGAGACTGATTGCGAATTACAAACGGCTGGTTCCAAACCGCAACCGCAGGCTCGTTCAAAAAGATCTGCGCAAAACACGCTTCGCCTGGCTTAAGTTCGGTCTGCCCCAGCAAACGAACGTTGCCCAACAGCTCTGCCGTGCCCACGTGAAACCTGATCCGCGTTCGATCTTTAAACGGTTTCTTGTTGCGCGCAAGGCAATGTAATTTGACGGTCAACAACGAGGAAGGTAACAGATGGCCTGTCGCGCTGAGTTCATGCCCTCGGTCGATTTCAGAGTGGTGAACACCAGCCAGATTAATAGCCGCGCGCTGTCCGCGCTGGACGGCTTCGACTCCCGAATCATGATTCTGCAACCCTCGCACCCGAACCGATTTTTCACCGGGCTGAATCTCAAGCTGATCCCCCACGCTAATGTGGCCACTACTGATGCTGCCGGTCACTACCGTCCCGTGCCCGTCGATCGTAAAGGTTCGATCAATGGCCATGCGGAAGGGCGCCTTTTTGCGATCGGCTCGATCTGAATTGGCCACTTTTTCGCACGCCTGAGTCAGCGCCGATTTTAACTCTTCGATTCCCATTCCAGTCTTGGAACTCGTACGAATGATCGGTGCGTCTTTGAGAAACGTGTCAGCAACGAGCATGCGAATCTCTTCTTCCACCAGATCAAGCCAATCTGGATCTGACAGGTCGCATTTGGTCAAAGCAATCACCCCGGCGGGTAGATCAAGCAACCGCAGGATATCCAGATGCTCGGTCGTTTGTTGCTTTACCGAATCGTCGCCAGCGACGACCAGCAACGCCAAATCCATTCCCGTTGCGCCCGCAAGCATCTGCCGGACAAATTTCTCATGGCCGGGAACATCAACGACTCCGATACGAAAAGGGGGCAGATCCAAGTGGGCGTAGCCCAGCTCGATTGTAATCCCGCGTTTTTTCTCCTCTGGCAACCGGTCGGTATTGGTGCCCGTCAAAGCTCCAATTAGAGAGGTCTTTCCGTGGTCGATATGCCCAGCAGTCCCAAGTATCAAATCATTTAGCATCGAAGCATCATAGAGCAGGGCATGCGGCTAAAATAGCGGATATTGGGATATTGGGATATTGGGATATTTGATTCAGTTGCTAGAACGTCCATATGCCAATCCAACTTAATCCTTTTCGGATATTCTCACTGTCGGAGAGTCCTAACCCTCCACCAGCAAATTTTAAAGCAATGCCCCTTCGTTTGGAATAGACGACATTGCCACTAGATCCACACCGTGAGGCGGACGACTACTCTTGATCGGCAGTGAGGAAACATCAAATTTAAATTTTCGAACTAACATTTCGCTGCTATATCGGTTACACTGCGGGTGTTAGGTACCAGACAGCGTTTTGCTTTTTGAACTGGTACCGCAGATTTATTGAGGATTTTGATTAATGGCTGAAGGCACTATCAAGCGGATCACGGACAAAGGTTTTGGTTTTATCGACACTGGGTCGAACCAAGACATGTTCTTCCACTCGTCTAACGTTGAAGGAGTCGCATTTGACGATCTTCGCGAAGGACAAAAAGTAACTTACGTTGAAGGCAGTGGCCCCAAGGGACCTCGCGCAGAGCAGGTTACACCTGTCTAGTAAGTTATAGAGCTTACCGAATAGCGTAAGGCCGGCGAATTTCGCCGGCCTTTTTTTGTGGATTTGGTTTACGGCAAAAGAAACATTGGTTTTCGGATAGACAGTTTATCGGAAGTTGTTGGTAACCCGACGCGTTAGCGAGGGCGATTCGGCGGAATGACGCTTCGGGTTACCGCATGATCGCTGACGCTTGGGTTGCATATGATTTGGTTATCACATGACAAACGGGCGAAGCCTGGACGTCGCTACATCAAACCCAATGCATAATTAAAACCGAAACTTCGGCTCGCCGATCGCTTCTGCGGATCGGAAGTTCGGCTGCACCGGAATGGTGGCCTGTTCTTCTTTATTAAGCCTAAGCTTGTTCGCGTTGAAGTCACGAATCACCTTATTCCATGTCTCGTTGGATTTTTCTTTGGTCCCGCTTCCCTTACCCTTGGCCCACCCCCTGGTCTTTGCGAAAAAATCTTTGGACTTGGAATTCATTTTTTGAAAGAAATTTTGGCGGCTGGGTTCTTGCTTGGGAAATATGTCCGAAAACGGATTGGAACGATCCAGATTTTCCGTTTTGGTTTTCAATCCATCCAAGCCAGGCGTTTTGGAATTTTTGAATAAGCCCGAGAACGGATTGCGAGGAGTTGAAGCCGTCCTCTCCTGGGCCGGTAAACTTGAGTTGCCAATACCAGGAATAGCCGTTCGATTTTGAACGGCTTGTTGAAACTGACGCTGCAGTTGCGACTGATTCCCAAGCCCAGACGGGGAATTCAAATCTTGCCCTACACCGTCGCCTGAGAGTAAGCCAACCACAAGAATCGTCGTGGCCAACAATTTACAGTTACCGAATTTCACGAAGTAAAATTTCATAGTAGATCCAATAAACTAAATGCTACTCAAACAAGATTTCAAAGTTAGCGTGCCAAGATGTTTGCTCGAAACTGGAGTTTTGCGGAAACTGGGTTTAAAAATATGCCTTAACAATTGACCAGACGTTGGCGCGGCGTTGCCAGATAGCAAAACTTGCGTTCTCGTAAAACTTCAGGTTGCGGAGCTTTTCAAAATGTGCTGGTCTCGTCCATACCGATAGGAATTAACGGGAGCTGGGCTAGAATGGGAAGCTGTAGAATTGCGTAGATTATGTGTCTACTGGGTTTGCGTGTTAAAACGCTAGCGGCCCAAGAGAGAGTAACTTTGAAGAAAATCGGATTTGTTGGTGCCGGCCAAATGGCCAAAGCACTCGCGCTGGGAATCGCAAAATCAAAAACAAGCGCCGTCCAGTTCACTTTCTCCGACCCCAGCGATGCGGCCAGCGATTCGTTTGAAGAGCTGATATCACCGCACAGCCCTGTCCAACGAGCGACCGATAATCAGAGCTTGGTCGACGCCAGCGAAATTGTCTTTCTGGCGGTAAAGCCGCAGTTTCTCGAAACTGCTCTGGAAGGATTAAACTTCGGTGGAAGTTCGCCACTGGTTGTTTCGATCGTAGCAGGTGTTCAAATTTTTCAGCTGGAGCGACTTACCGGAACCGATCGTTTGATCCGCGTCATGCCCAACACTCCCTGCTTGATCGGTCAGGGAGCTAGCGCGATGGCTCCCAGCGAATCGGCATCGAAGTCAGACGCCAAGATCGTCGAGGAATTTCTTGGACTTGTCGGCACTGTCGTCACAGTCGAGGAAAATCTGATGGATTCGGTGACGGGTCTTTCCGGTTCCGGGCCGGCTTACGTGTTTACTTTCATCGAAGCCTTGATTGATGGGGCAGTGATGACCGGAATGGCCCGCGACACCGCGCGTCAATTGGCCGTTCAAACCGTAATTGGAGCGGCGCTATTGGTCGATCAAACGGGCGAACATCCAGCGACGCTCCGCGATCGTGTGACCAGCCCCGGAGGAACAACGATTGCTGCGCTTAAGGCCTTGGAGGAAAATGCGTTTCGCGATGCCGTAATGTCAGCCGTTCAAGCGGCAACGGAACGTTCAATGGATCTGGGCGATTAGTGTTATTTAGGCAGTGGACGAGATTACGAGCCCTACAACATTATTGGCAGGACGGGACTCGTAACCTCGTCCACTACCTTGTTAAATCGCGCAAGCGAAAAAAATCGGCAGCTGGCTACGCCCTCGCTAACGCGTCAAGTCTCCATTGGGTCTCCACTGGAAAATTGAGCTGCGAATCAATGCTATTCTGCGCCGTTTGACATTCCGTGGTGTGGAGCTGGAATTCAAGTGCTTCAATGTTAGAATAATCGTGCGACTCTCGGCAATTCATTGAGCCAACCTGAGTCCTTACATGAAAGAGAATTCGGTGTCTTTGTTTGAAGATAGTAGTTA
>CAYSQZ010000200.1:0-8783 GCA_964433035.1 uncultured Pirellulaceae bacterium
ACTGTGATTTTTCCTGACTAAGTTCTATTTCGAACTGCTGCGAAGCGGTTTTGAGGTCTTCGTTTTGTGCCTGTTGCTCTTCCAATAGCTTCAGTGTTTCGGCTAGCTCATTCTCAGCGCTTTGGAGTTGGGCATTGTGAGCAGCCAGATCACTTATCTTCTGAGCTTGTTCCTGTTCGATCTCCTGATTCTCGGCCAGAGACAATTTCTGCTGCTCCAGCAGTTTAAGCGTCTCGGCTAGCTCGTGCTCAGATTCTTTCGCACGCTCCTGAATCGATTCCAGCTGAGACTCCTGTTCCGAGAATTTGGCGATCTGTAGCGACAGTTGCTCGTTGGTTTGCTCTGCGGCATCCTTAAGTTCGTTATGCAGCGTTTGCTCTTGTGAGAGGTTCTTGAACGCTTCAGCGAGTTGGAGCTCAGTATCCTGAGACAGCGCGGTGATCTTTGATTTTAGTACGGTCACCTCTTCTTGCGACGCCGACAAGTGAGATTCCTGTTCGGCAATTTTTGCATTTAGTTCGTCGCAAGACTTCTCGAACTTCGATTCGTTTGACCTGGTTTGATCAAGCGACACTTGAAGTTTTTCAATCGCTTCCTGGTGCTCGGCATCACGGAGTTCGATCTTGGATTTGAATTCATCGGCCAGTTTTGTCAGATCGGCGATTTCCTGTTTGGCCGCATCGAGTTCTTTTGCAGCTTGCTCTCGGCCGTCGATTTCTTCCTGCAATCGCGCTTGGGCATTCATCTGGGATTGTGAAAGCTCTTTTGCTTTGACTTCAGCCCCGGTAAACAAACCTTCCAGTTTTTTCAAGTCAGAGTTGAGACCCGTGTTCTTTTCAAGCAAACCATCGGCGAGAATTGCCTTGTCAGCGATTTCCTGGTTCGCGGCTTGGAGTTCGCTCTCGAATTTGGACGCTCTTGAGGACAGCGATTCTATTTCCTCTTTCGCGCTCGCCAAATCGGAATCCGATTCGTCCTTGGATGCTTTGACCTCAGCCAGTTCATCGGTAAGTTTTCGACAGCGAAGATCGGCGTCCTCAAGCGAAGCTGCCTTCTGTTCAGCAGTGGACGAAGTTTCATCCAGAGAATTTTGCAGTTCCTGAATCTGTGTCGCTTGATCGGCAAGGCTCTTCTTGAGCGTCTCTACCTGATTTGATTCTGAGGCCAGTTTGGCGGCGCTCTCCTCGGCTTGCGTATCGAGTTGTTTCTTCAATTCCAAAGCATCGGCATCGGCTTTTTCGATTTGGGATTGTGCAAGTTGGAGCTGATCTTGTAAATCAGATTCAACCGAGGTGAGTTTTTCTTGTAATGATTGGTACCTCGATTCAGCTGACGTCAATCCGGACTTTAACGTTTCTTCTTCGTCTCCTTTGCTGAGCAGTTGCTGATAAGCAGTTTCCATTTCCTGCTCTATCCGACTATTTTTGGAGTTGAGCAACTCAATCTGTTCTTTTGCGTCCGCCAACTCGGATTGGGTCTGGGTTTCGACATCCCTGGCTTGCGCTAGTTCATCGGCCAATTCTTTCTGCCGACGCTCGGAATGCTCCAGCAGCGAGTCAGTATCTTTGGTGGAACCCGAGTTTGCATCTACCAGAGCTGCCTGAAGTTTCTCCAGCTCGTTGGCTTTATCATCCAGTTCTTGCTTAAGTGAATCGATCAGACTGTTGTCGGTATTTAAGTCGATGTTCTGATCGGCAAGATCGGCAAGTTGCTCTTTGAGTTGACGCGTCTCATCTTCAGACTCCAGGATTCTTGACTTGGCATCCTGAGTCTCTTTGACTTGATTCTCCAGCTCTAACTTTGTTGCTTCGAGTTGTTCTTGAAGCGAATGGGCAAGCTCCTCCAGAGACTCTGTTTCGTTTTCGAGCTTTGTAGTCGGAGGCTCAAACGAATCGTCATTCTGAATCGCGTCCTGGAGTTCTCCAGCTTGATTGCCGCGCTGAAGATCGGTCTTAAAGGGATCATTTAAACCACGTTCAGATTCTAGAAATGAAGTGTGCTCTGCCAAAGAAGAAGATGCGGAACCACCAGTAGAAGCCAGTTCGAGTTCACCACGGGCGATCGGAAACTCAACTCGATGATCCCTCCGGCCCTTGCTCCGCCAGCGTCTTAATCTGTGCCCCAGACGCTCTAGTCGTTCATCAATATTTTCGAAAAACCAATACAGGGCGGCAATCAGAATAATGGCCCCGACAAGCAACCCAATCAATTCGGGGCCGCTCATGTCATCCAGGAAACCTGCTAAGTAGGAGGAATTCTCGGGTTGTGCGCCAACAACTGAAAACTCTTCTTCTGAGTTTTCCTGCCCAAAAGAACCTGCGTCTACGCGTGTTGGTTCTTCTTCAATGTTGCTAGAGAATTCGGTTTGATACACTTGTAGATAGCCCGACTATATGTTTGTTTGGTTCGGCCGCCAATATTGTTCCCAAACTTATTTTAATGTCGAAACGTTCAATAAAAAACAATAAATTTTTTGATTGAGCGTTAGTAGCTGACCCAAACGAATCAAAAGAACCAATGTTTCTTGTGGTTTGGTCTTCCCTATACCGCGCAGCCAGCGATTTTTTATCGGTAGAGTTATTGTCGGACTTGATCGGCTATAGGAATATTCTGGATATAGTGATCAGGCAAAGATGAGAAGATTGCTTGATCAATCAAAGGACGAACTTACTATGGGGCGTTTTTTGGTTTTTGCATCAGCGAGAATAATTTGCTGATAACAGGCTGCGAGCCTACCGATGCTTCGTCGGTGAAAAAGCGTTTGGTACCACTTCGGGTTTCAATGGAAATCGAAAACGTCGCAACGCTTTTGTCCGCCGATGCCGTGCTGCGGGGGACGGATCGCCAGTCCGTCGAAGCGACGAATTGGTGAAGCTCCTGCAGTGAGTTTTCTGAGAGAGAAAAGCTCTCGGAATAATTTGTTCTGGGTACTTCCAACGTGACCGAGCCATCGGCAGCAACGATCTGTTTTCGTTCAAGACTTGATTGTCCTCCGGTTGCCGAGATGACGATCGATCTAAAGCCGGTTTGTTGGGACGCAGTTTTGTTCATCTGCATGCCATTGTCACCACGCTTGGCGTTGCCACCATGCACCGGTATCGTTCTGGTTTCATCCACGGGTAGAGGATCAATGAAGGACCGTTCAGACGAGAGCGGTGCGGTCGGAATGCGACTCGGTTGCGACTGAGCTAACTCGGCAGACCGGTCCATGCGCTTGCTTGCCAAACCAGGTTCGATGCTCTCAACATCAACAATCCAACGATTCGAGCGGTTGGGATTTCTGAGTCTTGACAACGTCCCTTTAATGGTTCCGACATCAGTGCCAAGTTGATTAGCGGCTTGGATTAACTGAGCGTCATCACGCAGGTCCAACTCCCATACGATTCCATCGGCAACAACCATCGTGCCGGTTGATTTACCGCGAGACATTTCTCCGGTTCTTACTCTTCCTTGAATCTCGACCCAAATAGATTCATCATCAACTGCGCCGGCCATCGTTGCTGATGGAATGCGAGGTTGGGTTGAAGGCATCGTTGTTGGTGCGCTGGGAGCGAGCTGTTGACTATTGAGCTCCTGTCCAGCGAACTTTTGCTCAGCGAACTGCTGCCCGCCGAGTTCTCGTCTACCGATTATCTGCTCACCAATTATCTGTCCGTTGACCGAGAGCACACCGTTTCCAGGAACGATCAAAAAAGCGTACCCGAATCCCGGGCCAGATCGACTTGATCCCGATCCTGATTCGTATCTGAGGTCACCCGAAGGGGTCAGGTTCAATGAACTAGTCGACACCAAGTTTGGGCCATCGATTGTAGCAACGAGTACGATCTGACTCTCAAAATCGACTTCCGGAATCTCCTCGTCACCTCGCCAGGCGCTCCAAAGCGACTTCCAGGTTGGCAGGTCGGTGACAGCTCCTGATGACGGACGTTTGGAAAGCAGCGCCGAATCAGAAACTTTGCCGGTCCGCTTTAGTGTTATCTCGACCTCATCTTTAGCCGGCGGTGCGACTAGCCCTGCTCCCGGTGCATCTGAAGCAAAAAATGAAACGACAAAATTGGCCATGAGCAGCCAAACAAATACATTTGCAAACCAGCCGCAACCTCTGCCTATCATGATGCGGTTGTGAGGATTATTGTTTCGCATGTCAGTCATTTCCAGAAGTCTTATCCGTTGGTTAATTCAACTGTACCAATTGTAGACCAATGAGATTCCAATACGATACTCATTGAAACTCAATTGCAATAAATCAATGACCCAATCTCAAACATCACGCGACATTCTGAAATCAGTTTTCGGTCACGATCAGTTTAGAGGCACCCAAGGCGAAATAATCGAGCGGGTCCTGGGGGAAGAACACTGCCTTGTCATTATGCCTACTGGCATGGGCAAGAGCATATGCTTTCAAGTTCCAGCGCTGGTCCACTCCCGCAAATCACCGCAACCAGTTGCCCCTTTGACGCTGGTGATCTCGCCGTTGATTGCGCTGATGAAAGATCAGGTTGATGCGTTGGTCAGTAAAAATGTTGACGCCGCGTTTGTTAATTCTTCGCTGACCCGGCAACAGCGAGTGACAAGCTACTCCAATATCGCTGAGGGAAAATACGAGTTGCTTTACGTGACGCCCGAAAGATTCCGCAAAACAGATTTTTGTGAGGCGATTGCCAAACGCAATATCATACTGTTGGCCGTGGATGAGGCCCATTGCATCTCCGAGTGGGGGCATGACTTTCGCCCTGACTACACCCGGGTTGGAGAGATTCGGGAATTACTGAGTAACCCGACCACCATCGCTTTGACCGCCACGGCGACGCCGGAGGTACAAGCCGACATTGTTCGCCAGTTGAAATTGCAGCCCGACGAGGTAACGCTCTTTCACGAAGGAATCGATCGACCTAACCTTGCACTCGAGGTGGTACAGGTCTGGGATGACGACGGCAAGCTCGATTTGATCAAACGAACGCGAACAGAATTGCCCGGTAGCGGAATCGTGTATTTTACGTTGATTCGCAAGCTGATGGAATTCAGCAGTAAACTCTGGGACGATAACATTCCGCATCTGATCTATCACGGAGACCTGCCTCGCACCAGCAGGCGAGATCTTCAGGACTCATTCATGAAACAACCGGGGCACTTGGTGTTGGCAACCAATGCATTTGGGATGGGCGTCGACAAAGAGGATATTCGTTACGTCTTGCACGCAGATTTGCCGGGGTCGCTGGAGTCTTACTATCAGGAGATCGGTCGGGCAGGGCGGGACGGCGAACCATCGAAGTGCTTGTTGATGTATGACGAACGGGACTTGGCAACGCAAATGGAGTTTGTGCAGTGGAGCAATCCCGATGCGGAGTTCTACGCGCGCGTCTTCGATTTTTTAAAGAACGATCTTGAACAGATTAACGCATTTGGACTCGATTGGCTTCGCGAACGAATCCACCATAAGCAGAAACATGATCGCAGACTCGAAACGGCGCTTTCGATGCTGGAGCGCTGGAATGTTATCGAGGGTAAAATCCACCCTTACGATCGACTTGATCTCAAGGTGATCGGCGAACTACCGGATCGGCTCAAAGATACTCTTGAGCTATCGAAGAAACTCAAACGCGACCAAAAAAAATTGCTTGCAATGCTCCAATACGTAAAACACGAAGGAGATCGCAAGCAGTTTATCCATCAGTACTTTGGATTGGACCAATAGCTATCGGAACTATGGAACTATCGTCGCAACAGCAGGCTTCTGGTTGACCGCACGACACTGCGAGTAAGCGGAGTAATACTTCGAATCGATGGTGTGGGAGTACCTCGATGGTAACTACGTCTAACCGCGTTGCCATAAAAGTGCATTGGCCGGTAAGGCCGTTGTTGCATCGGGGTATTCTGTATCGCGATTCGATCAGGCCCGCGAGCAACAACGTAAGGGTACCAAGCTGGCTCCGCAGCAGAGACCAAGTTTTGCGGTAGAACAACCAACGCCAAAAGAAGAGGGGTAAACACAGCGATAATAACTTGCAATTTCATGGTGCATCCTTCAAAGAATTCAAGTCGCTTGCGACCAAACCCAGCCGCATTTTAAGTTGTGCTAGCATTCTAAATGTTTAATTTCCTACACGCAATTGACGCTCGTTGGAGTCCTAGACTTTTACTTTAAAATCACAGACTGATAAGCAACACCTATGCATACAGTCCATTCTCAAGGCTCAATTACATTTACGCTTTGGTTGCTTGGACGAAACAAGATTTTTTCGTAGATCCCGCCGTCCCACAGGCAATCTTTGGCATTAGCTTTTGTAGAACAAAGTCCTGATCCGGGTTGAATGCACAAGTGATTTATTCTCTAGCCAACTAACTCTAAAGTGAAGATGATTTGTCGATCCAAAGCCAAACTTTGATCGGACCGCATTTGATCGAACCGCATATAAGAGACACAATTCATGGATTACGAATATGACGATCAAGATCAGGACGTTGATCAGCAACAGCGCGGACATCTCGACCAAGAGTCTGGCTACGTCTGCGACAGCTGTGGCGAAGAGATAGTGGTCCCGTTGGATTATACCCAAGGCCAGAATCAGGAATACGTTGAAGACTGTCCGGTATGCTGTAATCCAAACATCATCTTCGTGGAGTTTAGCCACGACGGCCAAGCCAGGATCTGGAGCAGGGCCGAATAGATTGGCCAGCCAACCCTGTTGCTATTCAGTAAATTGGTAACCTGACGAGACTGTGATTTTTTTCCAGCGCTTGGAACAGTAAGGGTAACCCGAAGTGTCAACGAGGAGCCTCGATAATCCAACATTATTCCTCGCTTGCGTAGCGAGGGCCTCTGCTCTCGTTGGCGAAGCCGTGGCAGCATGTAGCTGCGGCGTAAACTCTGGAATATTGAATGTCACCCGAAATTGAGTAGGTCACCCTCCCTCTGGGAGGGTCGGAGAATTCGCTTGCGAATTGGACGGGGAGGGTTTTTAGGATCTTGGTAGTTCATTTTGTTAACGATCGTGCCCTCCCCGACCTGCGTCATCATGAATGATGACGAGATCGACCCTGCCAGAGGGAGGGTAACTTTTTACTACTAGTGCAACTTCAAAACTTAGGCGTCGTGTCAGCGAGGGCGGACTCAATTGCCGCTTCTTCCTCGCTTACGCGTCGGGTTACCTTTTTCGTTCCATGCGTTTGATAAAATCACAGCCTCGTCGGGTTGCCAATAAAATCACAGCCTCGGGCCGAAAGGCGACTAGGTCATCTCAGTTTGAGTAGCTACCTACGCCTGTCAGCTTCTCTTAGCGCCCTTTTAGCCGTTTTTTATTTTCACGTTGTTTCGATATCTGCTCTAATCGAGTTCTCTTTCCTTCCGCCCCTTCTGTCCATCAATGGTGGGATCAAAATGATGAGTAACTCTTTCGATTGTCGATCGCTGGCTTTGTTATTGTTGATGATGGCCTGTTTGGTTCACACGCCTCAAGAATCCTGTTGCCAAACGTTTCAACAGGCTCTGCCGCTACCAATGGCAGAGCCAACTCCGGCTCCCCAGGTTGACGAGAAGTCCGAAGCAGAAATGAAGCTGCGTATTGTCAGCGCGGTTCTAACCAAGGCTCCTGACGGACGTGTCGTGGGATTTCAGATGGCCGAAGGTCTCTGGCCCGGCGAACAGACTTGGCCCTACCTTTTCAAGTTGACCGACTTGCAAGATCTGGATCTTGCGGCAATGAATTTGAACAACGACCACTTGAAAGATATTGGGAAGTTGACCGAATTGCGAAACTTGAATTTGCTTGGCAATGCAATTGATTCGGTATCAATGTCTTACCTGACTGGTCTACAAAAGCTCGAAACCCTTTATCTGTATCGGACTTTTGTTGATGACAAGGGCTTGGAGTCGATTGCGAAACTCAAAAAATTGAAACGACTTAATTTGTTTGACACACTGCTCACAGACAAAGGGCTCAAGACGCTGGGAACGTGCAAGCAACTGACTCACCTGAGCCTCGGGAATACAAAAGCCGGAGATTTCCCAAAAGCGTCTTTCACACCTGAGGCAATCGAACAACTTCGGTCTGATTTGCCCAACACCGAGATCACCTTTTGGGGCAGCAAAGACGACGAGCTTGATTTGCCCAAATTGCTTGGCGATTTTGAGCGGGGCAAATCGTCGGATCGACGCAAACTTTCAGTCGTAACTTCGGTCGTTGCCAAGGCGCCCGACTTGGCCAAAAGAAAGGGCCTGGACTGGCCGTGCTTTCTGGGGACCAACGGCGATGGTAAGTCTGCTGAAACGGGACTAAATACTGATTGGAACGCTAGTCCTCCACCGTTGGTGTGGCATAAACCAGCTGGTACCGGCTTTGCTGCGCCATCAATCTCAAATGGTCGTTTGATGCTTTATCAACGCGTTCGAAATGAAGGAGGAAAGCAACGGTTTTCTGAGCGGCTTTCCTGTTTGCACAGCGAAACTGGCGAAGAACTCTGGGAGGTTGATTTTCCTACCAGCTTTCAAGACCTCGGTGGCTACGGGGATGGTCCCAGAAGCACACCGGTAATTGATGGCGACCGAGTTTTTATTCTGAGTCCCGAAGGAATGCTTCGATGTCTTCAATGTGTTGACGGAAAACAAATCTGGGAAGTCGATCTTAAAGCGGACTTTGATTGCGATTTGATCAACTACGGAGTTGGAACAACACCTGTTGTTTTTGGTAGCAATTTGCTGATCATCGCTGGTGGAAAGTTGCCCGAAGACAAAGAGGCAACGGTGGTGGCAATCGATAAAAAGACAGGGGTTTTCCAATACGGTG
>CAYSQZ010000201.1:0-8769 GCA_964433035.1 uncultured Pirellulaceae bacterium
TCGACTTTTTCGACATTCAGCCATTCATTGATGTTTTGGCGGCACAGGAATTTCAAACCGAGGCCGACGCTGACTGCAACGGCATGGTTGACTTCTTCGATATCCAGCCATTTATCGACATCCTTGCCGGAAACTAACGGCCAGGTACCGATATTGTATTTGGGGTCTGCAAAAGGTGTCGGGGACCCGTTTGGTAAACGGGCAAACTTTGCTTTGCCGACCCAAGTTGAACCTTAGAATCTAGCCGCAGTACGACAATGTGCTGCGGCTGTTTTTTTGTAGGAGTGATCAATGCGCGTTCCCACGGGCTGACGAAGCGGGCGCAATCTATCATTCCCTCAACGAAGCGATCTCTGTAGCCGCAGCACTGATCAGTAAATCGACCGCGTTTTTTAGCCACCCAAAAAGCTGCAAAACGGCGCGAGTTGATCAAAGTACTTCGGCGGTGATATCCTTTTTCGCCTTAATCGCTGAGCAAACACTGTGTCCGGATATAATCTTCGGACGACCGCCACACCCTACTTCTTTTGTGGTTTGCTAAAACATACTTTTCATTTCTTCATCGAGGTAACCAAGATGCGACACAACTTAATTGGAGCTGTTTTAATTGCTCTTTTACTAGCAATGACCAGCCAAGCCAATGCTCAGCAAGTGCGGGAAGTGGAATTCAATTTCCGCAGCACTGGAGGTAATGGAATCGCCGGAGTCCCGCCTAATACCAATTTTGATCCGGGCAATGTAGGCGATGCCATTACTCTTGAGGCTGGAATTACCGTAACGATTGTCGATATCACCGCTCCAGAGTATGACGTAACTAACGTAATAGCTCCAACACCCGAGGGGGAGGAGGTTGGTCCTCTTCCGGTGCAAACTGGTGTTACGCTCAGTGCAGCTGCCGGTGATCTTGTCATCGCCACAATTCAAGGTGAAGATGCGCTTGGCATTGACAACCCCAGTATTGACAACGCCCAAAATGATTTAATTGGTGATGGTAACGACAGCGGGGATTTCAATCCTGGAGAAACTATTACGCTAACTTTTGATCAAGCCGTGGTGTTCACTGAAATCGAGTTGGAATCAGTGCGAGCCACCGACAGTTTTGATGTCTTGGTTGGTGGAGTTGCCATGTTGGAAACCACTGGTGACGATGAGGTGCTAGACAGCCTTGGTGGTCTTGCAGGCTTTACGATCCCGGCCGGTACTGAAGTTACATTCGCTGCTGATGGTTTACTGGAGGCAGGAGAAAATGCCTCAAGTTTTCGAATTGAAACATTTACGGTCCTCGATTCGGCTGGGCAGGAAGTGGTATTCGATTTCCGCAGCAGTGGAGGTAATGGATTGGCCGGAACCGGTGAGTCTGATACCTTGGACCCGAGTGGGGCAGGCGATTTCGTTTCAATTGATGGACTTATCCTAACGATTGTCGATGTCACCGCTCCAGAGTACGACGTATCCGCCGTAGAAACCGGCGGTCTTCCGGTGCTAACTGGTAATACGCTCAGTTCAGCTGCCGGTGATGCTGTTCTCACCAACATCTCTAATCAAAATGCACTTGGTATCCAAAACCCCAGTATCGGCAACAGCGATTTTGATTTGATCGGTGATGGCGATGAAAGTAGCGATCTTAATCCTGGAGAAGCGGTTACGTTCACATTCGATCAAGACGTGGTGTTCACTTCCATCGAATTGGAATCAGTGCAAGCTGACGACACTTTTGATGTATTGATTGACGGAGTTGCCGTCTTGGAAACCACTGGCGACGATGTATTCCTCGATGACCTTGGTGGCCTAGCAGGTCGTACGATCACGGCCGGTTCTGAAATCACATTTGCTGTTGATGGCATCTTTAATTCAACTGCATCACAACTTCCCTCTACAAGTATTCGTATCGAAACGTTTACTGTCGAAATCATGGATGGAGGGGGACTCAAGGGAGATGTCGACATGAACGGCGTGATCGACTTTTTCGACATTCAGCCATTCATTGATGTTTTGGCGGCACAGGAATTTCAAACCGAGGCCGACGCTGACTGCAACGGCGTGGTTGACTTCTTCGATATCCAGCCGTTTATCGATATCCTAGCGGGTACATAGTCGATCTCATCGAAAGTGTTGTGCAATCGGAGCAAAACGCATCGGTGAATTTGAGTTAACGCTGGCCACCTCTTTTTTGAGGTGGCTTTTTTTGTCACATGCCTGACCGCCCGCATCCAATGAGTTTTAGTAGTGGACGAGGCGACGAGTCCCTGCATCGGAACCGCCAACTCCTCTAGGCCGCAACGCCTGATTCCGTCGAGTGATTCTAGTCCGTTTAGTGTATCAATACCCAAAGAACGAAAATTTCCAAGACCGGACAAGTCAGGCAATTTGATTACCTGCTTCAAATTGGCCAATTTTAAGGTTTCGAGCGCAGCGAGTTGCTTGATCGCCTCTAGATCGTGCAGTTTCTTGATCCACATCAATTCAAGGTTCAAAAGAGAAGTCATGCCTGCAATCTCAGACAAGTCTGCCATAGTGCCAAATCCAAGATAGAGATTCTTGATAGAGGATAGCCTTGAAATGGAAGCTATTTGTTTCGGTCCGTAGCCAGTAAGGTACAAGTCTGTTATCGAACCAAGCTCACTGACTACTTCAAAGTCCTTTTTCACTCGGTTTAGACTCAGTAACTCGACCTTTGAGCAACCGGCCAATGAAGCCAGCGAGACCTTGGCACTCTTGAATTCGCCCAAATTTACAAATCGCAGATTAGGAGCGATTGTGCTTAGAGGGGAGAGATCGGTTACTGCAGGTAAATGAATCTCTATACCACTAATCCCTGCGTATAGCTCAAGGAACGACAGATCATAGTTCGTGTCCTGATCCCATTCTGGGCCCCAAGCACCACCAAGATATCCAATTGAAATGCCGTCGATGTCACTTGCCTGAATGTGAGCGGCAACTGCCTGATGCTCTGCGGCAGCGAGGTCCTTTGGAATCTTGAGAAGAGTTACGGAATTCAGGTTTTGGCTCATAAATAGATTTTTGGGATTAGCAGTTTAGCGGCAATGATCATCGGGCGGGGAAAATGTGCGCCAAAGGCGACAAAGGGATACGCCTAAGTGCCCCGCTTGCGTTTGTAGTTTGGATGATCGGCTTGGCCGGTGATTTCGTATAGAAACCGGCTTGGGATCGTATCTCGATCTTTGCCCCATTTTTTTCGTGAAAGCGACATTGAAAGCGTCAGCAATTCCATTGCGCGGGTCACCCCGACGTAGCAGAGCCGTCGTTCTTCGGCTACCGATGGCTCGTCTTCCAATGAACGATGGTGAGGCAAAATCCCTTCTTCCAAACCGACGATGTAAACTTCGGGAAACTCAAGCCCTTTTGCACTATGCATTGTCATTAGGACGATGGCGTTCTTCTTTAACTGCTTTTCTTTTTCATCGTTAGCGTCCTGCTCGCCGAGCAACAGCTTGTCAAGAAAATCACTCAGTCGAGGCTTGGCTGCCGATTCCTCATAAATCGCCAGCGAGTTAACAATCTGTTCGACCACCGCCCAGCGAGCTTCGCGATCCTCTGGCTCCGAGTAAATGCGTTCCAGTTCGCTTCGGTAGCGCATCGTTGAAATCATATTTCGCGCCATATCAACCAGCGACGAATCCTGAGCCCGGTAACGAACCTCCTCAACTTTGGCGGCCAGGTCATCGAGCCCGCGATTGGTCGGGCCAGTCAGTTTCGGGCGAGACTCAGAATCGGTTACCAAATCCCACAAAGGGATTTTGTTTTTGATCGAATGATTAAGCAATATCTCGACAGACTTTTTGCCGATGCCTCGCGGCGGCGTATTGATAATTCGAAGAATAGAAATTTCGTCAGGTTTATCATTGAGCAAACTCATATACGCCAGAACGTCTTTCACCTCTTTTCGATCAAAGAACGACATGCCGCCAACCAATACGTATGGAAGCTTGGCTTTTCGTAGTTCTTCTTCAAAAACACGTGGCTGTTCGTTGGTTCGAAACAGAATCGCAAAGTCCCTGGGCTCGCGCCCCATGCCCTCGAGCCTTCTCTGAATATCCCGGACGGTTTCCTGGGCTTCGACAGTCTCGTTTTCGTATTGCGCGATGCGCGGGGGCTGACCTCCAGCGCGGGCAGCGCGAAGCACTTTGTCGTGACGAGTCGAGTTAAATTTGATTAACGTGTTGGCTGCATTGATGATCGCCTCAGTCGAGCGGTAGTTGTCTTCAAGCCGAATGACTTTCGCATCCGGCCAGTCTTTGTTGAATGAGAGGATGTGCTCAACCTCGGCACCTCGCCAGCCATAAATCGACTGGTCATCATCGCCTACAACGCAAAGATTCCGATGCCCGTCGGCAAGTGCTCTCACGATCCGGTATTGGCTAGTATTGGTATCCTGGTATTCATCAACCAATACGTGGTCGTAACGACCGGCTTCTTCCAAGCGTACGTCTTCATTTTCCTTGAATAGTTTTTCAGTCAACAAAAGCAAGTCGTCAAAGTCCACGGCTCCATTAAGTTTTAGCTGACGTTGATAACGCTGGTAGCCGATCGCGGCGAGGTGCTGAGCATCGGTGTCGGACGACAAGATGGCTTGGTCGGGAGACATTGATTTGCACTTCCAATGGCTGATCCAAAACAACAACTGCCCGGGAGCGAGAAGCTTGTCACCGATATTGAATTCACGCAGCGTAGTGCGAGCGAGGCTTTCCTGATCGCCGCGATTGTAAATCGCGAATTTTTCCGGATAACCAAGCACTTCGATCCGGCGTCTGAGAATACGAACGCAAAGCGAATGGAACGTCGAAATCGTTGGAGAGTGATCGACTTGATCGTCGCCGCTTTTGGATTTTGTTTTTTTCGTTTTTCGTTTGTGCTTTCCATTGAAACCACCAATCATCTTGCCAAGCCGTTCTTTCATCTCGTTGGCAGCTTTGTTGGTGAACGTCATGCCGAGGATTCGCTCACCGGGAACTCCCGATTTGATGAGCTTGGCGATGCGAAACGTAATCACTCGCGTCTTGCCAGTTCCCGCACCGGCCAGAACCAACATGGGGCCGGAAAGCGTATTGACGGCGTCGAATTGATCTGGATTGAGACCACTCATGAAAGAACAGTTTTTGCGTTGGTGTTGCTTAAGTTGGTGTTGCTTAATTAAGGGGATGCGATGGGGCGACTTTTGTCAGGAAGCAGGACGACAGCTCGTGAGTCAACTCTTCACAAGGATTTTCTGCGCGCTGGCGGATCGACAATTTAGCCGATAGTCAGCTTGAGAATGAGGGGTAATCCCGGCAGCTTCTGATAATGGAAGCCAATCAATGTCAAATCGCCAATCCGAGGTTTGGGGCTTCCAGGCAATATTTTTCGCTTGCGACCTGCCAACCTTCATTTCTGTTGGCTCAGCAGCGACGGTATCGCCAGCCCTTGGGATCTGAGGCGATGCTCAGGACGGGCTATGGTCGCTATTGACCATCCAATCGCAAGACTCGTATACTATCGTGTTAAATTAATAACAAGCTGGCATCGTGACCACTCTGGCTACGAATGAACAAGCTTCCCCAAGTCTGATGCGATCATGGATTGATCCAGCATGAGTCGAGCGATGAATCAAAAAGCGTTAAAGAAGAAAAAGAAAAAGCAAGCAACCAACTCCCGGCGAACTGGGCTTCCAGTAGTCGAGGAGGAAGTCATCGAAGAAGAGTTGACTTTCGGTGACAAACTGCTTGCGACCATCACCCCGTATTTGGGAACGATCATCTTCTCAGTCGTGGCAGGCTTTCTGGCGTTCGCGCTCGTGGCGTACCTGTTGCGCATTAGTGCTGATTCCAAAGCATCTCAATGGCGTGAGCTGAGTAGCGCTTCGTCGATCTCCCGACAGTCAAGGAATACCTCCGAGTGGGAACGCGTTGCGGAGAAGTATCCTGATTCCAAAGCTGGGCTTTGGGCGTCCCAGTTTGCCGGTGACACACAGTTGCGTGAAGGACTGGCGGCGTTGGCCAAAGATCAAAAAGCCGGCTTTGGGATGATCAAAAAATCAAAGACGTTTTTTCAAACCGTGATCGACGCACCCGCAAGTGCCAAGACTGCGACACTTGATCAAAGTTCTCACTTTTCGCTTGCTTATGCACACGAGAGCCTTGGCGAGTTTGCCGAATCAAAGGCTCTCTACGAGAAAATTATCAGTGAGGCTCCCGACTCACCCTTTGTTGGCCATGCTCGACGTGGGTTGAACCGCTCGACCAGCGGAGACTACTCAGATCTTTACGCCAAGTTTACGAACTGGCAAGAAGAAGAAATTGGTGAGGCCCCGGGCCCTAAGACTCCGGATCTTCCTTCGATCGACTTTCCTGAATTGCCGCCCGAGACAAAATCACCAGCAACCTCAGGCATTGCACCTGAACCTAGCGGCGGCGCTGGCACGACAGAGGTCGCCACCGAGGTTCCTGCAGCTCCCGCTCCCGCTACTCCAGCGGTCGTTGCTCCAGTAAAAGGGAGCACCAGCGGCGTGATTGTGGAGCCTAATCGGGTATTGACCGGGGCAAATAATTCGACTGAAGTAAAGCCAGTGGTGACCCAAGAAACCAAACCGGCTGAAACCATAGTTGTGGAAAGCGTCGAGACTGCCAAGCCGATCGTATCTGAGGTAATTGAGGGAGCAGGCTCAGGTATTAAGCCCATGGAGGGAGCGGTAAAGGATGCAGCATCGGCAGTGAAAGAAGCTGCTGGAGCGGTAACAGATGCCGTTGTTCCTCCAGGCAAGTAACAATGTTGAATTAGATTTTGGCCACGCTGAGTGTGGCTCGGAAACACCAAGGACTTGGTTCTTATGAACGGAGTCCTTTTTTTATGCCCCGATTTGCTCGTAAACTGCTTCGCAAGATCACGCTATCTCGGACTCTGGTTGGAATCTACGATCGCTTCGCCCCGCCAGATACGTTGGGCGATCGAGGTGAGCGTGAAGCCGAGCGGTTATTGCTGCGTCAGGGGATGATCATCGTGGCTCGCGGCTACGAAAATAAGTTTGGCGAGATAGATCTGATCGCAGTGGATGATGATTCGATCGTATTCGTTGAAGTCAAAACTCGCTCCAGCGATCTTGCGGGCCTGCCTGCAGAAGCAGTTGATGAACAAAAGCAACGACATTTGACCCAAGCGGCTCATGGCTATCTCAAATGGAATCGCCTGACTGACTGCCGCGCAAGATTTGATGTGGTCGCGATTACCTGGCCAGAACTTGCAAAAGCCCCAGAGATCACGCATTACCAAAATGCGTTTGAGCCGGTGGGTGAATTTCAAATGTTTTAAATTTGGTTTCAAAACAACGACTTAAAAAGTTTCGAAGTGAAAGTTCCGTTTTTTCAGTGGAAGAAGCTTCAAGTCCCGAGACATTGTCGGCGAGCCGCGCATTAGCCAACCAGATTGAGCGGTTCAACGAAACGAGTCACTTCCCAAGATTCGGAGGGTCGAGAAAAGACGATGAAACCGGCTTTGATCGGGATGTACCTTAGAAAAGTGAAACATTGTTTGAGTTTGTAGGTTTTACCTTTGAACCGCAAACCAATGTTATTGCTTTGAATTTCAATGCACGACCTACTGTTCCCCAGAATATCAAGCCAGGACCTTCCCCTTATTGTCGTCGTCTCTTTGTTTGGAGCGATTTTCGCGGCAGTTTATGGAGCCGTTCACGATCAACTTACGTACTCGATCTCAAGCGAGTATTTCACGGAGGTAAAGTTCAAGCAATTCAGCTACTTGGACTTTGGTTTTGGCAACCGAGTATTTGTTTGTTTCATTGGAGCGCTTGCCAGCTGCTGGGCGGGGCTGGCAATTGCCTGGTTTTTGGCTCGACGGTTGATCCCCAATCAACCAAAGGGCAGGGCGATTCGACAAATCGGTACTGGCTTCGCAATCGTCTTTGGATGCGCCATACTGCTGGGATGCACAGGTTACGGCTATGGAGTTTGGAGAGGGCCCGATGCCAATTATGATCAATGGTTGTGGGCGACGAGAAATTATGCAATCACCGACATTTGGGCTTTTGTACGCGTTGCCTACATCCACAACGCCAGCTACCTAGGAGGCTTGGTCGGTTTGATTGCATCGCTTGTGGTGCTTAGACCTGAAACTCAGAACTCGAGCAATATAATTGCAAGCACTGAAGGTACACGTGGATGATCCGGGGCGAGCTCATTAGCCTGAGACTCAATCAGGCTAGCTGGCTAGCATTTTTCATCAGGCTAAAGGACATCAGTCTCCAATCGGAGTGTTCTTTCTCTGAAGTTATCGCCGAACGATTCTAAAATGCTTATTGGCGACCTTGGCCAAACAAATCTCGTCCTCCAATGCGAAACGGGCAATTAGAGCGATTGGTAAACAAAGCCGAGCGAGCGTCAGCATCTTCACGCTATGCTTCAACATGGCATCGGCTACAGCATGGCATTTTACTGGCAGCTGCAGCATTATGTATCCAGCTGCCTAGTGGTCTGAAATGACGGGTGCCATGTTTACGCTCGCGAAAGCATGCTCACGCAAGCGTGAAGCATGGCGCTGGTTTTGCTATTCATTTCAGGATTGACGGAGCACTAGGCCAGTTTGAGAATGCCAGCGAGCGCATCTGGGACAAGAAGGTGAATGCATCTGACCGATGCTTGCACTTCTTTGCTCAGTTCTGCTGCCATTAACCTAACAGTTTCTACTGTTTGAGGTCTTTTTTCCCCATCAAAGAGATTCAGTCCTACGATTGGTGAAAGAGTCTAAAGAAACACCCCCCGA
>CAYSQZ010000202.1:0-2925 GCA_964433035.1 uncultured Pirellulaceae bacterium
CAACAACGGTTAAAAGACACCGCCACCACCAGCGCCGCCGGCACCCGCACCTCCGGCACCGAATCCACCGCCACCGCCACCGCCACCACCGCCGGCAAGACCTTGGGCAATTCCCTGGGCATTCTCAGCATCGCCAAGAATATTGAAGGTTGAGACTGAGGTGAGCTGGTTAAACATCGGTGAAACACTGACCAGCACATGAAGCCGATCCGCGGTCGTGGCATGGTTGACATTAAAAAAGGTTCCTTCTTGGATATTCTGGATGACCGGCATGAATCCGACTGCACCCGGGTTGAGACCGCCAACTCCATTTGCCAACAATCCGCCATCTCCTCCACCAATTTGGCCGCCGCCCTGCGGGGATCCGCCCGATTCGGAATACTGACCTCCGTAATAGTCGCTGGCGGCACTCGAAGAATATTGCTGTGAAAGCTGCTGGGCAAGGATATTTCGATTGACCATCATTTGCCGTTTTACAACTGTCTGGATAGCGTGCTCTTGAAGCGGTTCAGTTCTTCGACCACGATCCAAAGCGAACAATACAATGGCGCCTTCGTTGTCGATATCGACCTGTTTTGTCAAACTCGCTTCTGAGTCAGAGCGAAAGTGATTATGAATGGCTACGGTTACCTTACCCGAGGTGACTTGGCCCCAAACACGCTTGATAATCAAACGGTAGTCGCCAGCAAAACCTTTTGGCAAAACGTACTCTTCTGAGACGCGCCCTGACAAACCTGCCTTGGGTGTAAACTTATCTCCCAGGGCAACACCACCACCGGTAGTGCGGGGGACCAATCGAGAGCAAACGGTACCACCTGGCTCTTCAACGTAGAGATCGAGATCAGCATCACCAGTCCAGCTGACTTTGATATAACAATCTCGCTCGGCTGCCTGTTGGAGCTGTGTTTCGTATGCTTCCAACTCTTCAAGCTGACCAGATTTCTGAAGCGATCTCTTGACCGCTCGCGAAGCGAACTGGGCTTGCCTTACGATCTCGGGATGGTCAGGCCACTCCTGCCCAAACACGCCAATCGTGGCCCACTTGATCCCTTCGATATCTTTAATTCGCTGGGCCGCTCTTAGTCCGACCACCAACGGCTCGGTGCGAGTAGGATTGCTTTGAGAGTAACCTTTAAGCAATTTGATCGCCCGCCGCTCCATCCCATTGACGGCCATATACTGAGCCGCGTGAAGGACGTCGTTATCGTCTGTCGAAAGATCAACGGCAGACATTAAAGCCCGCTCGACTTCTGACTGCGGACTTCCCGAAACCTGCATCGCCAACACAAGCGCCTCATACATCCAGCCGTGAAGCTGATCGTTCTGGATCGCTCCATGGATCATGGAAACCACCTCTTGCGGTTGGTTAGCCTTCATGAGCTTTCGAGCGGTTTGTCGTACGTCAACCGGATCGGCGTAGTTCTCCTGAAAATAAACTGACCAGGCAGCGTTAGGTCGGCCATCAATCAGATTAACTGTTTTTGGCTTTCTAATTTCAGGTTTTTTCGCCTTCGCTTGGTCATTGGTATACTTGCTCAAAGAAACACGACTTTCCTGAACGCAGAACTGACCACCGCCAAAACCTCCGCCGCCTTGGCCACCACCACCGAAGCCTCCTCCGCCGCCGCCAAAGCCTCCTCCGCCGCCGCCAAAGCCTCCTCCACCGCCGCCACCAAAACCGGATGGAACCGGGGCTCGGGGCGCGACGAGATCGCCGACATTGTAGACATTGGTCACAAACCACTGCGCGTCTTCGGCGTCATCAAGCGAAATGATCTTGAGGACCTCATCTTGAACGACGAACGTTGCGTTGTGGTCTGCAAGCATGATCCGCAAAGCATTCTTGAGCCGAATTCCGGTCAGTTTGACTGTGATCGGTGTATCGTCGGACAAACTGTCGTCTTCAGCAGAACCGGTCAAAACGATGTTGATGCCGTACTTTTCCTCAAGTTCTTCTTCGACGGCACTCCATTCTTCTTCTTCATAATCAAGATTCGCTTCGTCATCCAACGCGTTCAAAATCTGCTCTTCTTTGTCGCTTCCGGTCAGACGAAGGTTTTTGTACTTGGCTCGTCGAGCAACTTTTCGGTCCCACTCCTCTTTGGGTGGGAACACCAATAACTGGTCCCCAGGAAACGGAATAGTTGTCCTCTCAATTTCATAGAATGAATCTTGAAAGGCCGCCGCTTTTTGTCGGCGTAGTTCAGTCATTCTGAAGAAGTTTCTGGCAAAGTTAGCACGTTCTTGTGCCACGATTGCTACTGGATCGCGTGGAGCCAATTCGTAAAATGTGTCAGCGACGTCGACAGCCGCGTCATAATTGCCTTCTCGTAGCAACGAGTTAAGCTGATCCACCAAGCGAACACGCTTTTCTTCGCTTCGTTCACGTCGCTGTGCTGCAGCCGCCAGTTCGTGGCCAATCGAGATGTTCAAATCGGCCAACGCCTGTCTTTCGTCGAAGGCTAATTTCTTCTGACGAAACGACAGCAAAGTTGACTCCAACGTATGGCGAAGTTCCGCACGAGTCGACGGATACAAGCCGCTGGTTGAGTCAATGAATTGAATCATGTTTTTGATTCGCTCCAATGCCAAGTCTGGATTCGACTTGGCTTCTTCGCGGGCACGACGCTGCTCAACAACCACTTGTTGCTGGGCACGTTCATTGATGACCCTGACCCTTTTTTCCTCGGTCTGGAGAACATCAAGCGAACTATCTGACGCGTCGCCAAGCAATCGATCAATTTCATCTTCGTAGACGTTATCTGGATTGATCAACGTGATTCCACCGCTGCCGCCAAAGTCAGTGGCTGGCTCTACGATGTCCATCATCTTCTTTTCCATCGTCTCCGGCTCGGTGTCCAAGTCAGGCTGTGCACCAAACGGATCCGATGGAACATCCTGAGTCGATCCAGAGCCGGATGGAAC
>CAYSQZ010000202.1:3025-8691 GCA_964433035.1 uncultured Pirellulaceae bacterium
GATGGAACATCCTGAGTCGATCCAGAGCCGGATGGAACGTCCTGAGTCGACCCAGAGCCGGATGGAACATCCTGAGTCGACCCAGAGCCTAATGATTCGTCGTTGCCAAAATCGTCACCACCAAAAGGATCCGAGTCTTGAGAATCCGCTGGCGATGCAGGCTCCGCTGGCGCTGCAGGCTCCGCAGCGACTCCAAACGGATCGCCTCCATCGGGAGCGTCACCGATCCCGAAAGGATCATCGTCCTGCGGTCCTTTGAATGAAGCCGCCATCGCATAGAGATCGGCTTTGGTTGATGATGGTCGAGCGCTCAATTTGACCGCCGCGCGGGCCAAAGACTTGGCTGAACGAAGATCGCCATTGGCTAACGCCTGATTACCCAAATCACTTAGGCGATTGGCTCCAGCGTTTCTTTCAATTGCGTAAGCTCGCAGTCCATTGGAACCGAGAGTTGGCAGTGAAAATCCATTGTCCGCTCTGGCATCGGAAATCATACCCGGCAAGAAAGCAAACTGCTCGCTTGATGCTTCAGGGGTAAATGACCAATTGAGTTTTGTCTCCTGACCATCTACAACGCCAGTGACCTCCAAGTTGACTGCATCGCGATCAGCAAGTGTTCCCAACACGATCGAATCACGATCGGTTCGCATTGGCGGGAAACGACGTGGGAACATATCAACAACCGATTCATCAAGCTTACCATCGATAGGCCAAAAAACGGATGCGTGGACTGTTGAAGCAAGACCAGTTGCACAGCGGGAAATACTGCCGTCTTCATCTCCATCAACGAAGAGGTTTCCACCAGTGTTATTGGCCAGTGCAGACATCAAGTTAAAATTCCGTTGCGGCCCGATCGCAAGGCTCGAAACAGAGATTTTGGCATCGGCCAAACGATTAACAATTTTGCCAAATGCTTCAGTGTTGAGCAGACTGCCACGGCTAACACCGTCGCCGATGTAAACCACATTTCTGTTTCGCTGTTGGTTGGTGTCAGAAAATGCTCCGGCAGCAGACTCCAACATGGCTTCGATATCAGTTGATCCCAATGGGACTCGTTGGGTGAGATTCTCCACCGCGATATTAGCTTTTTCGCTCGCAGGCGAGACAAAGCCGCGCGTCAAGGGAATAGGATCCAGATCAACGGCGAATACTTGCACTCTGTCTTCAATGCTCAAGTTGCCAAGCAACTGCTTAAGAGCTTCGATCGAATCGCGCTGGAATGCAGCCGTTTGGCTCGCCGACGTGTCGACATAGACAACAACATCGCTGGCTCGCGATTGCGCCTGCACTTTCGGCATAACGCTCAATGCGAAATGAGTTTCTCCAGCACTGTCGAATGTCGCCAATCTTGATTCGCCATCAAACTTAGGCGCAAACCCAATTTCATTAGCAAATAAACTGGCTGAGGCTCCCTGCAAGCCAAGGGCAAGCAAAGCAACAAAAATTAATCTAAAGGGGACTTTGGTCCAAGATTTGGACATAACGAACTCCAAAACCGAAATGATCTCGACAGGCTGTACGTTCCGGATTCGCACAAGCCATAGTTGCCCTGAATTGGTTAGTTTGGTCACGGGGACCTCCGTATTATTCTATTCGGACATCAGTAATCTGCCACGAGATTTCACCCAGTTTTCCTCAATTGCCGAACAGTTAAGCTCGTAAAAACCGGCATGCCGTAGTCGTAGACGCCTGATGTACTCCCTTGTCTCTTTAGCTTGGAGGTTAACCGTCTTACAACGGCTGGAATCGAGCCTGAGGCCCGATTCTGGCTCCAATCCAAGTTAGTGATCCGATAAAATGAGGGGACTAATTCCCTTCAAAGCACATATCGGACCAACTTTGCAAGCAGGGTAGAATTTCTTGCTGGCACAATGAGCTTTCACGATTCACAAGAGCGCAGGGAATAATCACCCGCATCCTGTGGCTTGGCTAAAATTTGCTTTTCGTACGGGAAAAAGCCTCAATTCGTTACCCAATCCGGGCTAACGGCAACTTCGAGTGAACTGTGTTAAGGGGAAAATTTCCCGGGTTCCGATTCCACCAATTCAGCGCCAAAACCGGATTTTCGAGCAGATCCGTCAAATTGGGAAAAGCGACACATGAACGACGCTCAAAAATTGAACAGCCGAAATCACAAAAACGTTGGAATCTGATACGTATCGAGACGGCTGGAACCATTGATTCTCGATTAGCCTCACCTGGCTATGCGACGAGCTTCATTCGCGAAACGAACCAAATTGTAAGTAGGATGATTCCCATAAGGTTACCTGAGTAAATTTGATTGAGCTTTTGGAACAAGAAGTCCGAAGTTCGATTGCCTTTGCTTATCGTTGCGTCTTCTCTTTAAGCAGTGCGACATCGTCTGTGGTAGCCGAAATTGAATCTGCAAAACGATCGAGCGTTTTTGCCCATCGACGACATTGATCAGCAATAAATCCGAGAGACTGGTTCCCATGATTGATTCGCATCACCTGTGACCGGGCCTCAAGCTCGACGATTCGATCGGCATATTGAGACTGCAATTCGCTGATGCGGAAGCTCAATGTTTTGCCGTTGAGCAACCCGGTCAAGTTTAACGAGCCAATGCCCAGCTGGTCCAACACCGGTCTGCCAACCAACTTCGAAGCCACCAAGGGACTTAGAGGCTGCTCAGGTACCAGGACCGCCCAGCGCTGCGGCTGTAGATTGTGAATCGCCAATTCTTTCCACAGTTGTTCTATTGGTTCCGCGACAAAGTTTCGCTGTGGCGAAAGCGAGTAGCTCCAGAGCAACTTTGAATTTGTCTCGATTATTTGGTGTAGCAACGCCCCAGCCCCCAGAGCGACCGAAGGGTTGTCGTTTTCAATCTCGCCGGTTGACTCAGCTTGATTTTCAAAAACTGAATTGGCGGTATTTTCTGGAAGCTGCTGAGGCTGGACAATCAAGACGCCCCAGCGGTCGCAGTCCTCGTAATACTGCCAATACGGATCCCTGGCGGGTCCGGGAAGCGTTATTGAACTTGAGCTCCCCGAAAATGAAACTGCTGATTGATTCTCGTTGACAAAGAGGTCATCCGGTATTGTGTCTTCAACATCTTCGACCAGGAACATTGGGATCGGCATCGCAAGATTTGATTGGGTCAGGCTGTGCCGAGCTGAATTCGAGTCCTCGTAGCGTGGAATCAGAAACATCGGTATCTCAACAGTATCAATCGCGGCCAATGAGTGATTAACTTCAATCGAAGATGATGCAGCGTTTGACAAACTGGAGTCGACATTGGCAATCTTGATTTGGCTCGCGTCAATTCGCTCTACCACCCACAAACAAAAACCTTCGGCTTGTCGTTCCGTTATTCCAGCAGTCTCATTGATGCTGTTGCGTTGAGCGATCACGAATTCGGAAACTTCCATCCAGAAATCTCGACGATTGAATACCTGCTGATGATAAGCCGGAACTTCTATTTGCGCTACGTTGGCGCTGTCAAGAACTGGTGCCTTTGTCGAATCCGCCTTGGATTGTGAAGATACAGCTCCAGTCAGTCCAGATTCGTTTTTCAAGAAACGACGTGGCGACGGAGGAAGGTCACTTTTCAAATCCGCTTTGGCAAGTGCAACAGAACTGGCTGGAGTTAAGTTCACTTCAGCATCCAGCAATTGGTCGCGACCACAGAGTTCACATTGGGTCTCGCCAACGTTGCCGATATCCTCCAACGACTGCGACTCAAATTGAGCCAAGAATTGCAGCTCAGCATGATGAATCAATTTGACTTCTTCCAAATCGCGTTCGATATCGGTCGGAAGAGATGCCAATGCGACAGCCTGACTGGCCCAGAGACATGCTGCGACTATTTGAAAGAGTAGAAAAAATCTAAACAAGCATATCCTGAACTTGCTTCGCACCATCCGTATCGCCTCCGAGCTTTATATATAAAATCGAATCTGGCGTTTCGTATTTAGTCAGCCAAATCGATTGTTTTCTTCATTGGAAAAGCAGATCTTCCTCGATCCAATTCTCCACAGGTTCTATCGGGCTTGGCGAAATGCTCTTTTTAGAGAAAGCCTACAAGTTGACCAAACCTGAGCAGTTACAGGTGACTTTTGCGATTTAATCAGATCGTGCGGATTCAACGACTCGGACTATTGTCCAATCTTGACCGCCGGCTCAGGCACGTTGTAGTTGAACAATCCAATTCAAACGACGTAAAATAACAGGTTGTTTGGAACTTAACGCTAGGCATCGGGAGTATTTAACTCTGAGTGCCCGTTGTTCCACGCAATCTAAAGCCGTTTAAATCAAAGCATCATGACACCAATTTTTGAGAGTACCAAAGTTATGAAAGCAAACTTGATCATGAGTTTTGCTGCTGCAACGTTGGCCGCTGTTTTAACACTCATATTCACTGACAATTGGCCGCAGCAACTTGCTAGCGCCGCCTCCAACCATGTACTAGCCGCGCAACAGTCGGGATCTGTTCCGCAGCTGCAGCCTTTGAGTCAGGCGGGGCTCAATGGTTCCGATACACGCTCTTCAGCTGCGCCGGCTTCGAAGCTAACGTGGCGAAATGGAACGGGCGTACTGCCCAAGCGGCAGTTTACCCCTGAAGAGCAAATCAATATCAGTGTTTACGAAAAAGTAAACCGGAGCGTGGTCAACATTGATACCAAGTCCAGACGCGCCCAACTGCTGATGTTTGGTGGCGCTCGAGAAGAAGAGGGCTCTGGATCTGGTTGGGTGCTCGACCGTGAAGGTCACATCGTCACCAACTACCACGTCATTTCCGGCAGCGATGTGATCTCGGTGGCGTTGTCTGAATCTGAAGATTCTTTCCCGGCTCGAATTATAGGTAGCGACCCTCAAAACGACATTGCGGTTTTAAAGATCGATGCTCCCCAAGATTTGTTGGTTCCTGTAGAGATTGGCGAATCGAGAACGATTCGTGTCGGTCAAAAAATATATGCGATCGGAAATCCATTTGGACTTGAGCGAACCATGACCGTTGGCATCATCTCAAGCCTTGAAAGAACGCTCCGATCCAAGAACGATCGTCTGATGAAGAATATCATTCAAATCGACGCGGCGCTGAACCAGGGCAATTCAGGTGGTCCGCTGCTGGACAACGAAGGTAAAGTGATCGGTATGAACACAGCGATCGCAACGTTGACTGGCGAAAATACTGGTGTTGGTTTTGCAGTTCCTGCCAGCACCATCAAGCGAGTTATTCCGCAGCTGTTGGAGCACGGCGCGGTCCGCAGAGCGACCTTGGGTATCGACTTATTTTGGAAAACGGACCAAGGTCTTGGTGTTGCCCGGACCCAACCCGGTGGTCCAGCATTCAACGGTGGGATCAAGGGGCTCGAAATCAAACGAAAGGTCGTCAGGGTTGGCAATCGTGTTTTCGAAACAATCGAAGCAGACAAAGGATCAGCCGATCGAATCGTCGGCATTGACGGGGTTGAGATCAAAACGACTGACGACCTTCAGGACATCATGGACCAGCGAAAACCGGGGCAACAAGTAAACGTCAGCATTTTGCGTGATGGCAAATTGATTAAAGTCCCAATTACTTTGGGTCTCGAACGTTGAGTGAGGCTTGAAGGCTGTGGCATTACCAGTGGATCCGTGATGTTGGATAAACCATGGATACTTGATGGTACCCCGAAGCGTCAGCGAGGACGAAGTTAATGGTA
>CAYSQZ010000203.1:0-1312 GCA_964433035.1 uncultured Pirellulaceae bacterium
TACTGCTACCGACAAAACTCGCCCAAGATCTTTCCTATCCTCAAGAGGGGTTATCGCACCATCTAGTCGAGTTCTTCAAGAATGAGGAGTTTGCTCGACGATACCAAGTTGAAGGAAAGAGGTTCGCAACGTGGTTCAGGCTCCGAGTTATAAAAATTGGTTCCTGTTTTCCTGTTTGTTTGACTGCCATTAGGAATCCGACACCGACCTTTTCCTTGCTGATCTTTTGTGGGTGCCAATGCTGTTGAACCTAGCAATTCGAACACTGCTTCATGACCGAGGCAAACTAATCGCGGGCTTGGTGGGCGTGATCTTTTCAGTGGTGTTGGTAAATATCCAAGGCGGTTTGTTTACAGGGCTGATGAGCAAAGCCAGTTTACTGGTCGATCGCAGCCAAGCCGACATCTGGATCGGGCATCGGGGCATGCACAACGTTGATTTTCCACACGACATTCCTCTGCGCTGGATTCATCGGGTTCGAAGTATCCCTGGAGTCGAGGAAGCAGAGCCGCTTCGAATTGCCTTCTCAGAAATCAGTTTGCCCAACGGTCATTTTGAGTCCGTGGCGGTCGTAGGCGTCACTGAGAACTCATCGTTAGGTCGATCCTTTAAAATCATAGAAGGTGAACCTAATGCGCTGGACTACCCGGACTCCGTCGTAGTTGATCAATGCGATAACGAAAAACTTCACAGTCCAGCGATTGGTGACATTCGGGAAGTTGGCGGGCAGCGCGTTCGCATCATGGGAAAGTGCCATGGTGTTTTGAGCTTCCTTGTAGCTCCTTACATCTTCACCAACCACCAGAGATCAGCCGAGCTAACACGAACTGACGCAGCGATGACCTCGTACTTTCTGGTCAAGCTAGCGCCTGGCGCCGACCAGAGCCAAGTCTGCAATGAGATTCGAAATCGGCTCAGCGAAGTCTCCGTTATGCCAACCGACAAATACGCATCAACCAGCGTCAACTTCTGGATGACGCGGACGGGAATTGGATTAAGCTTTGGAGCCGCGACTTTGATGGGATTGCTGGTTGGTCTGGTGATGGTCGGACAAACGTTGTACGCAATGGTTCTGGATCGAATCAATGAGTTTGCTACCTTGAAAGCCATTGGCTCCAGTGAAAAAGAAATCATCACTTTGCTTGCCGCTCAATCATCCGCAGTCGCGATAGTAGGGATTGCGATCGGCACGCTCATTTCCATGCTGCTTCAGTTTTTGCTCAGCAAGCCTCGCACGGAAATCAGTATTTCCTGGCAACTCTATTTGGCCAGCTCGTTATTGGTTTTTGTGATCTGCATATTCTCCTCTGCG
>CAYSQZ010000203.1:1412-8681 GCA_964433035.1 uncultured Pirellulaceae bacterium
GAAAACCAACGCGTGTTGGATGATGTCGATTTTCATGCCAACGCAGGAGAAAACGTCTTCCTCTCCGGCCCATCGGGCAGTGGAAAAAGCACCTTGCTTTCCATACTTGGTTGTTTACTGGATTGTGATGGCGGAGAGATATCGATTGCTGGACACCGTGTAGACCAACTGAACTCCGCAGAGCGAACCCTGGTGCGGAAAAACGAGATCGGTTTTGTCTTTCAGCGCTTTCAACTAATTCAAGCGTTGACTGCCGAAGACAACGTAGCGCTGCCGCTAACCCTGAAAGGCCACTCGCTTCACGATTCAAGACAACGGGCCAGCGTGTTGCTCGCGCGAGTTGGGCTCAAATCGCATCGCCACCATTTGCCGGGAAAAATGAGCCCTGGGCAATGCCAACGCGTTGCATTGGCGCGGGCCATCATCACCGAGCCAAAGTTGATTCTCGCAGACGAACCAACCGCAGCGTTGGACGGTAAATCGGGAATGGAAGTCATGGAGCTTTTGCAAGAATTAGTCGCCAACTCAAACGCGGCAACGGTCGTCGTTACTCACGACCCACGGATTCTTCACTACGCAGATAGGGTCTGTGAAATTGAAAACGGGAGATTCAAATGAAGCTTTCACTATTAACCATTGCGATCGTTCTGTTGGCGTTCGGGGCTTCGATGCTGAGGGTTGGCGAGCTTCCCGTCGGTCAGTCAGAAACGACACCCGCTCCAGCTGAATCTAGCTTGAAATCACCGGCTCAAAGTGATTCATCATTTGCTCTGCGGGCCTCTGGAATAATTGAGGGCCGTACAGAAACGATTGATCTTCGAGCTCGAATTGCAGAACAAATTGTTTCTGTCCATGTTATTGAGGGCGCCAAAGTTGCTGAGGGTGAAGTCCTCATCAGCCTTGATTCCGAACGCCTGATTCAACAGCGAGATCTTGCTCAAGCGCAATTGGAGATGGCGAACGCCAAAAAGCTTCGATTGACAAACGGCGCGAGAAATAGCGAAATCGAAACCGCGAAACAAGAATATGAAGCTTGGTTGGCGCCGTTGTGGAACGCCGAGCGGGCGTTGGAGCGCGGGAAAAGGTTAATCGAATCACAGGCGATTAGTCAAAATGAAATGGACACGCTAATCGCCAACGTTGAGTCTTCACGCGGTAAAGCCGCAGCGGCGAAAGCCCGCTTGGACACTTTACAACTCCCTGCTCGAGCCGATGAGTTGTCGGCAGCAGTCGCTGATGTTCGAGCGGCAGAGGCAAGCCTCAAAATTGCTGAAATCAATCTCAAGCGATCATTGGTTCTGGCTCCAATCAGTGGAACAATACTTAACGTAGATGCCAGAGTCGGCGAGCTGACTGGGCCTGATGTGCTTGAGCCCCTGGTTGTGATCGCTGATACCTCGCAACTTCACGCGATCGCTGAGGTAGATGAGTTCGATGCATTGTCAGTTCAACTCGGACAGAGTTGTGAAGTAACGTCCGATGCCAATGAGGGAGTGTTGGCGACGGGGCGAGTTGTCGAAGTCGAACCCCGAATGCAGCCCAAGAAAACCTTTGGACAATGGGCTGGAGAAAGAAACGATACGTTCAGTCGGCGAGTCAAAGTCGTCCTTGACGAAGATTTGAATTTGCCAATCGGACTACCGGTCGAAGTAGCGATCAAGACGTCCAAGAATTAAGTTTGTCTGATTGGGCGAATACTTCTTTTCAAACTCGAAGCGAAGACTGTTTCCCTGCTTCGCTATTGCGGCTCCTGGCGACGGTCGCGATGCCATTACCAGCGGTTCGTGGTGTCGTTGCCACAGATTGTTCAAGCGAACCAAGTGTTATGAGCGCCGCTTCGTAACCCGCCTGGATGATCTTTTCCGGATTTGAGAAGTCAAACCAAGGCGTTTGCTCGATACTCGGTTTTACAATCAAATCGGCTCGAGCCAGGGACTGTTGACGAATCGTTTGCTCGGCAAATGCTTGAAACCTCAAAGCGGATCTCAATGCCGACTGACGTTCGGTTTGTTCCTCAACGTCCTGGCCAACGTCAACGGCGATAATCGGTTCCATCTCTTGAAGCATGCAGCGTGGATCAACCGGGATGTCGCAAGGAACTGAATCGTATACCCCGACATCACCTAGACGTTGCGATTGGTAATGCACCGCTGGAAAGATCCCCGGAATGGACATCGATGCCCGAATTGCTTTGCGCAAGGAACCTGAATTCAAAATGACTCGCTTGCCCGTTCGGATATCGACGGTCGCGATTTGAATAGGTGTCGATAAATCTTCGATACATAGATCCGGGACGACTGAATCGATAGCGTTTCGCAGCACCGTGCTTGAAAGCAGCGACTGCGAGCGGACGGCTCTAAGCATCGCTGTTCCTTTCTTTAACTCCCGAAACATCGCAACTGGCCAGCGAAAGGACTCTCCGGGATTGGAAGCGCCGCCTGTCGCGAATACAGCCGACCGCAGTTTTCTTCCACTACTGGAATTGAAGAAATCCAGTACTCGCTGGGTGGCGTTTGCGACATTGCCCTCTACGGCGCAGAGCCCACCAATCAGTGAGCCCATGCTCACACCCACGATGCGGTTGATTTGAACGTTGCGCTCACCCAGCGCACGAATAACTCCCAAGTGAGCCAACCCACGCGCACCACCAGCGCCCAGCACCAAACAATGTGGTATTGCGAAATCGTGAGACGAAGTCATGTTGTGTTTGAGTTGATTCATAGGTGTTTGAAGGTTCGACTAATTTTTGGTCATCGACACAGATGATGGTGTCGTTTGATTTGAATCGGGCAATGCACTTGGCAAGCTCCTGGGTTGATTGGAGCTACCAACATCCCAGTGGTAGTAGTTTTTCAGTTTCGTCAATTTGGCGATCTTTCCGTCGCTTTGAAGAACTCGGTCGAAGTACTCTTGGGTCTCACAAGTCCATTGGTAGGGCTTCAGTTCTTCGGCACTCAATGGATCGCCGAAAAACTGTTCTTCAATTTTTGGGCTCAGTTGATCAAACCGCAGGTAAAGCGCTTCGGCAGGGTTTCCGTTGGCGTATGGGCACTGAGTATGGTCGCCCATTTGTTGAAAACCCATCATCCGGCGATAGAGTCTCGCATGTTTCGGGTGAACGGCGACAACCAGTGTATCGATGCCTCGAGCCGACGACGCTTGAGCCAGAAGTCTTCCCAGTTTGATAAACGATTCGATATACCGTCGGGAAGATGTGCGACGGTCGGCAAGACTTCCGACTTCCGCAATTCTCAATCCCTGGTCGCGGAGACCTTCAATTTCACTTCGATACATTTTCTCCATTGGCAATCCAAGTTCACCGTCGCAAAAAAACGACATCGTCGAAAAGACAACTTTGTCCAGTTTGCCGATTAGGACTTCGGAACCATTGAGTAGGTGGTAGGGCGTCAATCGCATTCCGCTTGGATTTTCGACGACCAATCCGGATTTGTGGTAAGAGCGATAGCAGAGCTCAAAAGCTCTTTCGAGCTCATATTTGGATCTTGCGATTGCGAATTCCGGAGTTCGGTGCTCCAAAGCACCCTTGCTCGGTAGGCCAGTCATTGATGATGTCTCAAACTTGGAAAAAAATAATCGTCCTGTTTTCCAAGCGTAGGTCAGAGTTAACCCAGCAGACTAAAAGCTTCTGATGAGCTAAAGTTTTTGGGTCGGGCCAAGAGGGTTATTCGAGAAAATCCAAAAGCCCGTAGGGAAGGAAGTTTCGTTACCCTTCAATTGGTGGGGATTTCTAGCGCATGCGTCGAATCAAAGAGAGATTTTCGTTCCCTAGCTAAATAGTGGGGGTTCTAGCGGGTCGAAACATCGATAACAAATCCGAGCGCTAGTTTCATAACAAGTTGAGTTCACTTAGTTGTTCGCATTCGACATTGGGATCCAATCGCCATGCGTTGAGGAGCGACTGCGATCTCTTGGCTTCCCCAGCCATCAAATAAGTTTGCCAAGTCTCCAGTTAACTAACCTGATGTGTGCGTTCTCGCTGATATACTCAGTTTAGAACTCAACTGAACTCAACTTTTTCGTCGAAGCGATCAGTCTCAACGATGACCCAACCAAACTCGACATGTCTTGAACCAGTTGTGCAAAGCCCTGCACTCGATTGTGTCACTCAGCAATTACCTTTGGAGCAATGGAACGAGGAATTTCCTCAGCCGGATGAACCGGGATTGCAGCAGGCAGTTGTTTCGCGGCTCAATGGGCATTGTGCACAGTGGTGTGAAGCTGTTGGGAAGGGGCTGGGGTTTTCAACTTTTATGATACGAGCCAATTCTGGCGGCCAAACGGTTGGCGTCTTGCCACTATGTCTCGTGTCAGGGCCCTTGTTTGGCCGGTTTCTGGTAAGCATGCCGTATATTAACACCGGTGGCGTTTGGGCTCGGGATCAAGCCGCTGCCAAGATGCTGATCGATTCGGCCTGTCGTTTGGCCGACGAGCTGAATGTTAAATACCTGGAGCTTCGCCATGAAGCACCTGTATGGCATGAGCGTCTGAGTTTTGAGCGAACGGACAAAGTCCACATGCGCATGGAGCTTCCTGATTCTGCTGAAGCCTTGCTCAAGTCGTTTAAATCGAAAGTGCGAAGCCAAGTCAAAAAATCAAAACAATACCAGTTGACGGCCCAGTTTGGCGGCTCTGAATTGCTGGCCGAATTCTACGAGGTGTTTTCGATCAATATGCGGGATCTGGGCACGCCTGTTTTTTCCAAGAAGCTGTTCGCAAGTATTCTTGATTCGTTCCAGGACAACGCTGAATTCTGTGTGGTTCGCAGTGAACGAAAGGCCGTCGCCGCGGCGCTGTTGATTCACGCTGATGGCCTGACCGAAGTGCCCAGCGCCAGTTGCTTGCGAAGTTACAACCGGATGAACGCCAACATGTATTTGTATTGGAACTTGTTTGAACGAGCGATCGCGCGAAAATCTCAGACTTTTGATTTCGGCCGCAGCAGCGAAGGGTCGGGTACGTATCGCTTTAAATCTCAGTTTGGTTCGTCGCCGTACCCGGCTACCTGGCAGTACTATATACGCAAAGGGAACCCAGACGATATGCGCCCCGATTCGCAGGGAAACCAGCGTCTGATTCGCGCGTGGCAGAAGCTTCCGGTTTGGCTGACCAGACTGATCGGACCTCCGATCGTTCGAGGTATTCCATAACAGGCTAGCGACTGCGACTACACGCTTCACCGAATTTCAATCGGGATGAAGCACTAAGGTATATCGCTGGTGTTCTACTGGGAGATGGCGATCAAGACGGTACCGTGACATTCAACGATATCCAATGGTTCGTCAATGTTCTGGCATCTCGCACTTATTTTCTGCAAGGCGATATCAATCAAGACGGTACCGTAGACTTCTTTGATATCGGTCCGTTCATTCAACTTCTGCAAGAAGCGTCACAATAGTAGCAATCTGCTCTAGAAATCTAAGAGATATATGATCGTTAGCCCAAAACTGTCGACAACTTCTGCGATGGCGCGTTTTGATCCGTTAGCGTTGGATTAGCGTCAACTTTTTGGAGATGGTGTTTAATCTTAAGAAAGTAATTCCAATTTCGTCCACTCAGACGCACTGTGAGGCTATATTCTTCCCAGTGCGTTTTAGCTTGCGCCTGCTCTTTTTGTTCAACCTTGTCCAGCTTACGTGTTACAATGCTGGGCTTTGAGGCCCAACCTAATATTGCACCGACGCTTTTTTCAAGTCGGGGAACGTGGCAGCATGTCAAATACACATTCTAGTTCTGACACAAATTCAGATGCTTCAGAGGGAAAAAAACCGAAGGGGAAATTCGGTCGTTACTTTGCACGTTTCCTTCTGATGTTACTCCTTTTGTCGGCCGGTGGCCTGGTTTACTTCTTTTCTCGCTATACCGTATCCAAAGAAACGCAAGTCGATATCTTTGAGTTTCCGACTTTTGACTATGCCGAGGATCCTTCTGGCAGAAGTCCATATTATTCAGAGTACCGAGGTCGACGCCTGAAACTGGTGCAACTCGATGATAACCACTTTGATTTTGTGTTTGAACCATTGGAAGACCACGTTGCCAAGGTCGTCTTCAAGAATGTCGATGTCAGTTTGCTAACACCGGGGCTTCCTGAGTATTCGAAAGAAAATGATGGCTTAAGGCGGATCGCCTTGACCGATCGTGAATGGAACCGCCAGCAGACACAGTTTTATGTCGGTAAAGACGATATCGAGATTAGCGGTGGCGATGGATTTGAACAGGAAAATCTCTACGTGGCGAGTCTTGCCAAGAATTGCCTCAACGCTGGCCTGTGGGAGGTGCTTTTATTCACCAAGACCGAGACCGGCAAGGAGATGTACTATCAAGGTTGGTTTACGTTTCCGATGGGGCAGTACAAGCGACTTTGGGAGAAAAATACTGGGCTCTCTTATTGGAGTGATTTGAACTTCTATCGTATGGAACATTGGCTCGACCCAGCCGGCAATGTGCTGCCAATGGATCAGCTACGAGAAGTGATTGACGAATCCGAAATCGAAACCCAATTCGACCCTGAAGAACCAATCCGCTTTGCCGGAGAACAAGTTCGTAAACGCCGAACCACGCAAGCCCCTGGCGTTCGTTGCTGGGGCGATATTGTTGAGCGTCGTGACAAGATTAAATTTGCGACCTTCCGCTCGCCTGGCTATTACGATGTTGAAACACCCTGGCCCAATCGTTTTGATTTGATTGCAAAATTCAAAGGAGCTGTACATCGCCGGGTCAAATCGAAACTTAATGGCGAAGAGCTGGACGAAGTGGAGCTTCTATTTGAGTCTGAGGAAGGAAAAGAAACGCGGCTTTTCATTGGTGGAATCGACCTCGCGATGGCTCCTACCTTTAGCCTGGAAGAGTATCCCAAAGGAATTTATCTGCCGATGGGGATTGGAACGCCGCCTTTTTATCAGGACTATCAAGAGCTGTTAAAAAACCCGCCGCACAAAAGTCCCTACTACAGCTTTGTTCTTGACGGACAAGACGCGTGGATCGATCACCATTCCATGGCAATCGACGGTCCGGTAATCCACCGAGACGAAGACAATCCCGATCTGGTCCATCTTTATTTGATGTCTTACGAACGTCATCTGCTCGTTTCGCATTTTAAACTTAGCATCCCTCGACAAGATGACACAGCAATTCGGCAAGCGACCAGTATCAATGCCGAAGACTCGCAAAGATAAGTTTCCTTGCGAGTCCATATTTTATCCTGCTCTGGGTATCTATCGCATGCGTTTTTCATTGAAGACCTTACTGCTG
>CAYSQZ010000204.1:0-8624 GCA_964433035.1 uncultured Pirellulaceae bacterium
GCTCAGGGAGATTCGACAAAAGAGCAATGTTTGCTGGATTTGCCTTAGTGTGGTGAAAATGTACGTATTGGACTTCAGGAAAAAGAGAAAGGACCTCCTTTATTTCGTCAGCCTCAGCGTCCGCCCCAAAGCCAACCGAAATTGCTGTGGTTTCCTCGCCGGTTCCTGCCAATTTGGTGCCAATCCAGCGACTCCAAGAAAGCGAATGAGTTTCGCTGTGGCTCACATAAGAGTTGATACTGGCGGTCCCTACCTCATACCAGTATGCATCTGAAACAAAATATCGACGTCTGTTTTCGATGGTAGAAATCCTTGCCAAATACGCGATCAAAATCGCGACGACCGTAACGACGATTAATAGTGTTCGAATTTTGAAGCGAAACCGCATTTCGAAAACCTCCGAATTGATAAGCACCTGAGTGGGATAACGTCCGTGATCACCCAGCCGGAATGAGCGATCAACCACTTCAAAAACACACGCAAGTCCGGCTTGGTGTAGCGCAGAGAAAAGGTGTCAAGTACCGTTGTTAGAGCAGGCAGCTTGAGTGAGGTGCGGATTTACCAAGACGGTACCTGACACCTTTTACGTTTTGCATTGGCGACCGTCGATATGCTATTCCAGTATATTTTTACCTTTGAATTTTGTATTGACGCCCTTACCTGAAACATTCGAGAGTCTCACCTTTTGCCAATCAGTAGCGACCTTGCCGACCCAAACCTCATCGGCATTTTTGGGCAGGAAGCTCCTTTTAGGATCCGCTCTAGCCGAATCATAGACTGCCCGCACAAAAACGGTCGTGCTGTCACCTTCATTTAAAACAAATGGCAGCGACCAATAGCTAGACAAATCAATCCGATGCACCAACGAGTCTTCCGACTTCAAGGTAGGTATTCCCATCCCGCCAGTGTAAAGGTGAGAGATTCTCGCATCGCCCATATTTTTAGAGTCGGCATCTTTCTTGAATTCCAATTTAATCGCCTGGTCGCCCTCAGGACAATCAGGTTTCCATAACGTACGAACCGCTCGCCAGTCGCTTTAACGTTCGCGTAGTTCATCACGGTTGAGCGGGTACTCATTGTGCGTTGCTTAAAATATCAATGAACGGTTGGATGTCAAAGAAGTCGACAATGCCATTCTGGTCAATATCTGCTTCGGCTATAAACTCTTCATTGGCCAGCGCTGCAATGAATGGCGCGATGTCGAAAAAGGTGACTGAGCCATCCTGATTAACGTCTCCCAGCAGAACCGAGGCTTCTAACGTCACGGTGAGCGTTGCGTTTGGGCTAAAGAAATCGTGGTCAAGAGCAGAAGAATTGCCTTGGGCGAGTGTGAAGCTGAACGGTTGTCCATCGGACAGCACTCCCGAAAGCGTTATATCTCGCTCAGTGATCGTGACAGGTTGGCCAAGCTGCAAGTTGTCCAGTGGAGTGCCGTCGATCGAAAATGCACTTCCTCGGAGGTTCACGACGCTGCCGGGAAAGCTGTCAAAATCTTCGCCAAAGACACCACCGCTGATGTTGACAACGCTGCCGATATTGGCATCAAAATGGTTCCCCGTCCCGCCGCTGATGTTGACCACGCTGCCGGTATTGGCATCAAAGAAATCGCCAAAAACCCCACCACTGATGTTCACTTCGCTGCCGACATTGGCATCAAAGAAGTTGCCAAGAGTTCCACCGCTAATGTTCACTTCGGTGTCAGGAAAAGAGCCGGCACCCACGGTCCCAGCAAAAAATCCGGTCCCCACGGTCCCACCGCTGATGTTCACCACGCTGCCATTGATAGCAGTAAAATTGGGCCCAAAGGTTCCACCGCTGATGTTCACCACGCTGCCAGATCTAGCAGTAAAAAAGTTCCCCACGGTACCGCCGCTGATATTCACTTCGCTGCCAGTGAAGGTGATAAAACTTTCGCCAACGACACCACCAATGATATTCACCTCGCTGCCGAATCTGGTCTGAAAGACATTACCCACGGTCCCTTGGTTGACGTTTAACTGAATCGTTTGTCCATCCACCCCGCCGACGCCTTCATCATCGGCCCCCGTAACGACATTTTCGTCACCGGGCAAGTTGAGAACAACATCGAAAGAGCTTGATGGTGATGGGCCTGGACCATTGACTTGGGCCTGACCCGCCTGGGGGACGAAGAGGCTGGCGAGCAAAACCAAAGTTGCAGCGAGTATTTGGAGTTTCATAACTGGGCTCGGTGGAATCGATTTGTCTGTCAGTGATTTACCTCGCTTAATCATACTCAATAATCAGGATATCGCCAAAACCGCTTTCTCCTGCATTTTCGTACGGAATTTCCAAGGCGCAGCCGAACGACAGACTGTTTCGTGTGTGTCGAGGGGCGCCGATGCATCTCGCCAGCCGATTGCACTGCAATGAATCGCGACCTTGAGATTACTGAAAAGGGACATTGTACTTTTAAACAGTACAATGTCCGTGTTTTCTCCCAGGTTAGAAGTTCTCAGCGACGGCGCCGCAGCAATGTGACGGCCCCGCCGACAAGTAGCAAAATTGCAGAGCTCGGCTCGGGCACAGAAGCGGCGGTAAGAGGAGTTTGAATAATCGTTGCACCATTTAGATCGTTTTGAAATGTTAACAACGTTGCAAACGCAAGCGGATTGTCCGCTGGCAAACCTTGGGCTGGATCAATGTCCAGAATTTGGAATGAAGTTACGTCAAACAATGTTGGAAACAGGAACGTTTCGCCAGCTGTCAGTGACTCGAAAATAGATTCCCCGTTTGCGCCTTCATAGCTAATTGTGAAATCGACATCGCTCCCAGCGGGATCCACCCGAACCGATGCAAGGACAGCATCTTCCTCACCCGGCAATTCCTCAATGTCGAAAAGATATCCGATCGCGATTTCCGGATCGATAAATATTTCCTGACCTGCTGGAAGGTTCACGTCTGTGAACTCGAACCCCCCATCTTCGTTGATCAAGTCTGGCAGTAGCCCCACGCCTGGAACGGGTAGGCCGGTAACATCCCGTGACAGGAAGGCTGTGGAATCGAATGTGTTATCACCCGCATCTCCCAGCACGATGGTTAGTTCGTGCTGGCCGAGCCCTACCGTCGACGTGAGGTCAACATACGGCAAAGTGACGCCGTTGAGGTTGTCGGAGGACACGATGACCGTGTCCAATTCAGTTCCCGAAACCGGTAAATGGTTGGGGTGATCAACATTTAGTGGCAAACCATCCTGCAACGCGATATTCTCACCGTTAAGGAAAACTCCAAACGCGTCGTTGAAACCTGTACCGACGAAGTCCGGTGTCTCTTCGGTACCGAAAACGGCAAACAGGTCCAAGACTTGCGACGTTTGCGTAACGTTCGTGAAATTGATTGTTAGCGAGGTCGTGTCTTGGAAATCGCCAAAGGCTGACGGGGAAACCTGATCCAGCAGACTTATCTGTTCATCGCTTGCGTTAGAATCAAAATCTGTGCTGAAATTACCCTGGGTGTTCGGTCCGCCTCCAAAATCCTGGACCAATCCAGAACTGATTGCGATTCCAGTTCGGACGGTGTTTCCAGGGTCTCCAATGCCGAAGACCCCGGAGTTGTTGATAAACGTTCCGATCGAATCGCGTTCTCCGGCATCCTCACCAAAGGGATCCTCACCAAAGTCTAAAATAGCTCCGTCAAACCGAAACGGGTTTCCCTGACTATCGGGAAAGAGCGTTTCCCCGAGAAATGTCAGATCGTCTGTAGGGGTCACTACAAAGCCGGGGTTAAGCGCTACTTGAGCCACACTCGTTTGAGCGCATACGGCAGCCGCAAGCAGCATCAGAGCAGAGGCAAGCGGGTGCTTGGAATTGCAAAGAAACTTCATCGTACTTCCTCTCTAAATAAGTGATGCAACCACGAACACGGCTATGCGGCGTCATGGTTAAGGTTGAGGTTTCGAAAGTATCAGAGCTAAAGCAACTTTCAACGATGCCAGTGGAACATCGCGAAAATTTCTCCAGCAAAGGGGATAGCTCAGGGAAAGCTTTCTTTCCCTGATTATTCCCAAACTGAGTTCTGCTTGAGAGAGTCGCAGAAAAATCAACCTAAAGTTTTCTGGCGTGAAGCCGCATATATCCTGAAAGTTGACGGCTCCACTCTGATCAATATCCGCTTCGGTTTGAAATCTTCAGCGGTCAGCAACTCGATCAATGGCGGATATCAAAGAAAGTTGACGCTCCCATCCCGGATTTCGTCTCACGCGAGAATCGGTTGAGTATTTGGTCTACAACAATACTCCCAGCATCACCCAGCGTCGCCAGCAAATGCTTCTGCGTCAGCAAGATCGACGAAGCTGATTCCATCAACTTTGGCAGCAATTCGGATATATCTCGTTCATGGCTCGTTGATCCGCCGAAACCAGTAATGAACTTGCCCAGGTCGATTTGAGACAAGCTTGAGAAGCCAAATTAGGATAGAATCGAGTTGACTTTTAATCTTTCAATAAAACAACAAATGAACCAAAACTTCGCATTGTTTCATTTAAAATCGCGGCGAATAAGATGACCCAAAAATCAAATTGGATAATTCCATGTGTTGCAGTATTGCTTTGCCTGATCGAACTCGCCAGTTCCGCAAGGGGCGACGAAGACAGACCAAATATCCTGTTTATCTTTTCTGATGACCATGCAGTTCGAGCAATTTCTTCCTACGGAGGTGATCTGGCGAACGTCGCCCCAACGCCAAACATCGATCGGATCGCAAAAGAGGGAATACTGTTTCAAAATTCGTTCTGCGCCAACTCGATCTGTGGCCCCTCTCGAGCTTGCATCTTGACCGGCAAGCATAGTCACATCAACGGTTTCATGCGCAACTCGCGCAAACCGTTTGATCAGTCGCAGTGGACCGTTGCCAAAGCACTTCAAAAATCCGGTTATCAAACTGCGGTCATTGGAAAGTGGCATCTCAAGTCAAATCCGGTCGGTTTCGACTTTTGGGAAGTCTTTCCCGGGCAAGGCAATTATTACAATCCTGTCTTTATTCAAATGGATGGGAACAAAAAGAAGTTTGAGGGATACGCAAGCGACCTGACAACTCAAAAGAGCCTGGCATGGCTTGAGCAACGGGATAAGTCGAAGCCATTCTTTCTGATGTGCCAACACAAAGCACCGCATCGTACTTTTTCACCCGCGCTACGGCACCTTGGATCGCTGGACGACGTTGAGATCCCCGAGCCGGAGACATTGTTCGACTCTTATGAAAACCGAAGTGGGCTTCTCGCGACCAACGAAATGGAAATTGATCGGCACATGACCTGGGCCTACGACTTGAAGGTTCGAAGCGAAGAGCTCGAAGGGCTGGAACTTCCTGAGTTTCGAAACTATGGCACACCAGAATACAACCGCATGAATCAGGACCAACAGCAAAAATGGGATGCGCATTTCTCACCCAGGAATGCCAAGTTCGTGGCTGACTACAAAGCAAAAAAGATTGACCAGAAGGCACTCGTTCGCTGGAAGTATCAACGTTACATGCAAAATTATCTGGAGACCGTCAAAGCCGTTGATGAGAGCGTTGGCGAGCTTCTCAAATATCTTGACGAAAATGAACTGACCGACAACACGATTGTGATCTACTCATCCGACCAGGGTTTTTATCTTGGCGAACATGGCTGGTTTGATAAACGATGGATGTTCGAAGAATCATTCAAGATGCCATTTGTGGCAAGATGGCCGGGAAAAATTAAACCCGGCTCGAGACCAGATGCGCTGATTCAAAATATTGATTACGCGTCGACGTTTCTTGAGATCGCCGGCGAGGAAATCCCAAGCGAAATCCAGGGACATTCTTTGGTTCCAATTTTCGAGGACCCGACGCGTTCGGTGAGAGACTCGCTTTATTACGCTTACTATGAACTTGGTGAACACGCGGTGCCTCAGCATTTTGGCGTTCGGACCAAAACCAAAAAGCTGTTTTACTTGCCGTCCACGGACGAGTGGCAGCTATTTGATCTCGCCAAAGATCCTAACGAGATGGTCAATCTTTCTGGGCACCCTGACTACCTGGGGATCGAATCCGGTCTAAAAAAAGAATACCAACGGCTGAGAGAAAAATTCAAAGCGCCCAGCTATGAGGAATTTAGCCAGAAATAAATCGCTGGGTAATTCGAAATTCAAATCCGGTGCAACTGAATTTATCTTCCGACTAAATCCTGCCTATTGGCCGATGCAAAATAGATGCTTCTCGCCACGGATAAACAAGTTGTCACCAGCGGGCGCTGGCGTCGCGTCGACCGTCTGGCCGACTGAGTTACTCGAGACGACTTCGAATTTTTCAGAGTCCTTGATCACGACCGTTGTGCCGCTGCGACCAGTCAAGTAAATATGCCCACCGGCTGCAACGGGCGAAGCATAGGTGCTCTTAATTCCCGGCACTCGAATTGCCGAAAAAACAGAATCGCCTGTTTTGGCATCGAGGCAACTCAGGATCCCCGTTTTGCCTTTGTGGTAGTAAAGTCGTCCGCTGGATAAAACCGGCGAGGCAATATCGGGCGTGTCTTTGGCAATGGACCAAGCGACTTTGTCCGAGCCAGCGATGTCACCTTTGCCATCGAGTTTGAAGGCAGCCATGTACGATCCACGATGCCCACTTCCCACGATTACCAAATCGCCAATAGCGACGGGCGTCGCGCAAGGTCGCTCCGTTTGCCCACCACAACTCCAAATCTCTTCACCAGACTCCAGTTCGTAAGCCCGGACTTTGTTTTGACCTGTGACGACGACCTGTTTCTGCTCACCATTGCTGACCACGATCGGCGTCGCCCAGTTGGTCGGTTCGTCTCGATCGGTTTTCCAAACCGTTTCGCCGGTTTTCTTATTGAGCACGTATGTCGAGGAGGGGCCCTCGTGGTCCCAGGGAAGGATCAGCTTGTCTTCAAAAAGAAGAGGAGAACTTCCTTCGCCAAAACTACCTCGAGTATTCATTTCCCCAAAATCATTACGCTTCCAAACCAACTCACCGTCCATCGTATAGCAATACAGTCCACGCGAACCAAACGATGCATAAACATTATGACCATCGGTACAAGGTGACGCTGAAGCAAATCCGTTGCTCGAGTGAGTTCCCTCATGGGGCGTCGTTGTGATGGCTGTCTGCTCCCAGAGCTTTTCACCGTTGGAACGATCAAAGCAAAACAACTTAAAGTCCATTTCAACTAGCGGAATTGAACTGCCACGTCTTCTACCACGACCTGATTGTTGCTGAGGTCGCTGAGCCTTCGATCTGGCGTCTTTGGCTCCCTGCTCAGTTTGTACCGCGCTAACTACAAAAACCTTGTTGCCTGAAATGATCGGCGAGCCGGAACCACGACCAGGTATTGCAACCTTCCATTTTACATTCTCAGTATCGCTCCATTTGGTTGGAGGGTCGGCATCGACCGAACCGCCATTGCCAGTTGAGCCTCGCCATTGGTTCCAATCCTGTCCATACGACGTCGAAGCGAAAGCCAAGAAAGCAAAACAAAAAAGAGCCGCAGCAAAAGTTGGTCGGGACATTTCCAGTTCCTGATCTAATGGTTGCACTTGAGGAGCCTGTTAACTTCAAGAACTTGTTATATCCGTTTTTGCACAGCCCGAATACAGCCAAGCTCATGGGGATCTCAAAACAAAAGCAACCTCTTGAGATCGTAACGGCAGCGTTTATCGCGTCGTCTTTCCTACAGGTGAACGCGAACTGAGTATTTTCAAACTTTATCTCGGCGAGAGCTGTAAGATTCTCAACTCCACGACCTCCAAAACCAATAGGCAGCAAAGCAGCACCGCTCCCTATTGTTGATGTCCTGCCGTTGATATCCTGCCCTTGTTTGACTCTAATTCGGTCGGCTTTATTTCACTCTGAGGTGCGGTATGAACTGGTTTTCTTTTTATTCAAGTCTTGGCCTTGCCGCCGTTTTGTTGGGCGGCTGCTCGTTGCCGATGTCTGCAGTCCAGGAATCTGATTCAACGCCCAGCGGCAATCAGATTGCGTCTGCTTCAGGAGTCGCTGTTGATCCCTCGATTCACCGAGCGGCAACCTTTCGGATGTGGTGATACGACGTTGGTGCAGCCGCAGTTAGCGGTACCTCTGGCGTGGTCGACCAAACACGATTGTTGCGCAGAAGCCCTTTCGGAGAGTGGGTGAACGTGTTTTATGATCCATCCAAAACCGACACTGCGACGCTTCTCCAGCTGATCAAAAATCGCAACTGCTCCAACGCTCGACATGTTACCGATGCACAGGGACACGCACTGAATCCCATCATCGCCCCAGGTGATCCAGTTCAGTTTCAGATCAAAAGTGCCAAGCCGCTGGAGCTTTCTGCTGAAAGCCAACTACCGCCAGGTTGGCAATTTGCAGGACAAGCATCTGGCGGAGAAGAGATTCAGATCGTTACCCTGACTACGCCCAAAAATACTCGGCAAGGTAATGTTGATATTGAGCTTCGGTTCACCGGTGGCGAAAGTATCAAGACTCAGATTGCCGTGGTTCAACAAATTGGCAAGCATTAAATGATAAAATGCGAAAGTCGATACGATCATCGCTTCTGCTGTAGACGCGCCTTTAATCACCCTCCTTCTGGGGGCTCTTCGCGGAATTTAGTGGGTGATTGAGAACAAATAAAGCCACCCTCC
>CAYSQZ010000205.1:0-8547 GCA_964433035.1 uncultured Pirellulaceae bacterium
TTTTGAATTCAGCAGTTTTGGTTTCGGCGATTCTCGAAGTTCACTTGGTAGAAAAAGTGGGACTCTACCTGTTCGGGCAAACTGTTGTGAAGCGACCGAGACTGCGTCCGGTGCAGCAGATTGACTGATCCAAACATAATTGACGACCGGCAGGCAGCCGATCAACACAACTGTTGAAAAGGCAGTTTTGAATCTGGAGTGAACTGAAAATCGGGAATCGCGTGAGAAGCCGACCGCCAGCAATCCCAGCACGATCACTTGCCAGGACGTATGCAAAAGAGCCAGGCAGATCCACCAGCAAAGCTCCGGGTTGAAAGGAAGTGCGAGCCAGCTGTTTGCCAAAAGAGCGAAAGCGTTCATTCCTTTTGCTCCTTCATTTTCTGATTGATACGTTTCCGAAGCTCCAGCAATTCTGCCCGGTCGATGTCTTCGGCATCGATCAGATTCAGCATCAATGACTTTGCCGACCCGTCGAAGGCACGGTTGACCATGTCGCCCAGCATTTTTTGCAGCACATCATTTTGCGACACGATTGGCCAGAAGAGATAGCTTTTCCCTTCCTTGTTTTTGTCCAGATATTCTTTGTCTACCATGATGTTGAGCATCGTGATGACGGAAGTATGGGCATTGTCGCGCCCGTTTTTCGCTAACCGTTCGCGGATACTTCGCACCGTCTGAGGCGAGTCTTGCCACAGCACTTTGAGGACCGCAAGCTCGAAATCCGTCGGATGAATTGAAGCAGGTCTCGCCATTTTGAACCAACATAAAGTCAATAAGCCTTTTTTGGCTTGTTCAGTAAAGCACAATTTCTAATTTACTAGAACATCGGGACGTCGCACAAGCTTTTAATTCTAAGAAACTAGAAAATGGTTGTCTCGCGACATTTTTATCTGGTAAATTGCCCTAATACTTTCGGTAAAATTCAGAAACGTTGGTCTGCCCTACCCGCCCTTTCTTGATAAAAAACGATGAACGAACCAAACATTCGATTGCCGTTGGGGCCGAAGGGAAAGTTGCTGCCTACGTTGAGCTTCATGCGAGACAGTTTAGGCACGCTGAGCAAATGGGTGGCTCAATATGGTGACCCGCTTTTCATCAACGCGCTCAACGGTCCAATCATCGCCACCGGTAGGCCGGATCTGATAGAAACTATTTTCAGCGCCGATCCAGCAATATTCGAAACATTCGCCAAAGACACATTGACACCGATACTTGGCCGCGGTTCGATGCTTCAGCTTGATGGGAAGCCCCATCAGCGCGAGCGCAAGCTGATCATGCCGATGTTTCACGGACAGCGCATGAAATCGTATGTTGAATCAATGCAGCGCATCGCGATTCGCTCTTTCGTTCCGCACGCGCGCGCTGGAACGGTCTCGATGCTGGACATCACAACAGGTATCTCGCTGGACATCATTGTGGAAGTCTTGTTGGGGGCTGATGACAAAGAGGCCGTTGCTACTTTGGTGAAACAATCGGCCTCAGTGGTGCAGCGCACTTGGCCGCTGTTCTTTTTCTCGCGTAAAACTCAGTTTCGTTTCTTCGGACTTGGCCCATGGGATCGCTTTGAACAAGTACGCGACGAATTACGCGAAACCTTGTTAAAGGAAATCGCAAAGCGCGAGGGAACGCTCGAAGGTCGACAGGATATCCTCTCGCTGCTAGTTGAGGCCCGTTACGAGGATGGTTCAAAGATGGCCGCTGAACATCTACTCGACGAGCTGGGCACGTTCTTGTTTGCCGGTCATGAAACTTCGGCAATCGCCATGGCTTGGGCTGTCTACTATCTGTTGAACAATCGGGAAGCCCGCGAGAAACTCGTTGCTGAACTCGACGCCAACGCTGACAAAGAACCGGGAGAGATTGCTCGACTGCCTTGGCTCAGCGCCGTTGTCAGCGAGTCGCTTCGGCTAAACCCAATCGTCGGCGATGTGTTGCGGGTGCTCAAAGAGCCAATGGATCTCGGTGAGTTTCGTATTCCCGCTGGTTTTGCGGTGGCACCACAGATAACTCTAGCTCACTACAACGAAGCGACATTTCCAGACCCATCGCGTTTTGACCCCTCCAGGTTTATCGATAAGCGGTACTCGCCGGGAGAGTATCTGCCCTTCGGTGGCGGCGCCCGGCGCTGTGCTGGAGCTGCGTTCGCTTTGCATGAGATTGCGATTGTTTTGGGGACGCTCTTTTCGCGATACGAGTTAGAGCTAAAGGAAACGAAACCGGTTGTCCCCAAGAGGCGCAATATTACTATCGGTCCGTCGACTGGCATTCGGGTTGAGGTCAAACCGCGTTGATAATGCATCAGCGGCGTCAATCAAGGGCGAAGCTAAAACAGTTCGTCCACTCGCGACGCTGTTTTCATCAGGGAGAACACAATTGAGACAAACAATAAAGTTACAACTACCAGCGCTGCCAATATTCCCCAAATCATAAGAAACTCCTTTAAGTGAATTCCGTTTGCCTTAGAAAGCTACACCGTTGTGATGAATCTCGCTTTAATTGTCTTACCGGTTTGCTATTCGGTTCTTAAATTCCATCGTTGAAAATCAGGTCTTCAGTTACTTTTAGAACATTGATTGGCCCTACATTGTGAGGGCTCTAATATTCTTCATGAATACAAGTGATTCACGAATAGCAATCACAAAAAAATCGGGCAGTGGGAAAGTTCCCGCTGCCCGATGATTGATAAAATTAGATGGACTGGTTTGCCCGGCTTGCCCAGTCCCTGTGTAGGGCCAAGAAACCGGCTTGAGATTACGACTTGGCAAGTTCCCGCATCTGGATTTCGTAGCCCTCGCGGTATTCACGCTTGAGGAACGCGTTGGCCTGTTCATCACCAACGATCTGCTCATTTTCGTGGTCCCACTTGAGGTCTCGACCAAATCGTGCCGAGATGCCAGCCAAGTGACAAATGTTGAGCATCTCCATGTGCGAGTGAACATCCGAAATCGGTTCGATTTGTTCCTTATGGCAATGGACGAAGTTAGCCCAATGAGCCAGTCGACCGTCGTGTTCTACCGGCAAACCTTTGTAGACTTTTTGGATAGCGTCTTTGGGAAGTGGGTTATCAACCAGGTCTTCAACCGGCTTGCCTGCCAGTTTGCGTCGATTGACAAAAATCCTGCCCTTTTCGCCTTCGATTAGAACACCGTTGTCGGTGTTGTGTCGAATGATCATCTCAGTTCCATTGGCATACTTGACATTGAAATTGAATCTTGTGGCGGTGTTGTAGCGGTCTTTTTGAACCGCGAAACCATCTTTGTAATCCGTTGGATGCTCTGCCGATCCACCGATCGCGATTGGCCCGTCGGTCTGCCCGTTAACTTTGAGAGCCCATGTGGCGATGTCTACGTGATGCGCGCCCCAGTCAGTGAGCTTACCGCCGGAGTACTCGTACCACCAACGAAACTCATAATGGCAGTTGGAGTTACTACGTCCTCTCTTGCCGTCTTTCCCTTCTTGTCTCAGGAAACGGTAATCGACTTTTGGAGCCGGACCAAGCCAGCGATCCCAATCCAGAGTTTCGGGAGCATCAGCAACAGGTAATTCGGGGCAGCTGGGAGCACCACCTATGGCACAAGAAACCTTGTGAATTTTTCCCAGGCGACCTTCAGCCACGATCGCGACTGCTTTGGTGAACAGCTTGAACTGGCTTCGTTGTTGCGTTCCAACTTGAACGATCCGACCGGTCTCTTTTTGAATCTTTCGAATCAATTTGCCTTCGTCGATTGTCAGCGTCAGCGGCTTTTCACAGTAAACGTCTTTGCCGGCCAACATCGCTTCGATCAACGGCTTGGCGTGCCAGTGATCGGGGGTGGCGATATGGACGATTTTGATATCGTCTCGTTCCAGGATTTTCTGATAGTCGGCGTAGGCGTCGGGGTCCGGTGCGTCGAGTTTTCTTTTATCGCTTTCTACTTCGAGTTTTCTTTTGGCGCTCTTGATTCGTGCTGAGTCAACATCAGCGATCGCCACCACATCAACCAAGCCAATTGCCGAAATCATATTGCCTACGCCCATTCCGCCAGCGCCAATGAGCCCGATGGGAAGCCGTTCCTTCTTTGCAACTGCTTCACTGGCAACTGTCGGCGATGAGAAGTAGTACGGCACTGTTGCGGCGGTTCCAGCCACGACAGACTTTTTTAGAAAGCTACGACGGTCATCGTTTTTCTTGGACATGTTTTTTTCTTTTGGTTTGATAACGTTATCATTAATGGTCGGCGGTCTACAACAATTCAGGCTCGCCAAATGTCGAGACTAACCTATTTTAGAGCTCATTTATAATGATGGTCAAGAAATGAATTTATTGAAGAGCTCAAGATTGAATTATAGACAGCCAACGATGGTCAGGTTCGACACCGTTTTCAAAACAACCTGTAAGTCGCTGAAGCAAGTCATCGACAAGCCGAATTCTGAGGGAGGCCGTGTAATCGAGGCGTGTCAAAGCTCGCTACCCGATTTTTCCGAATCTCTCAGTCGGATTGAGGAAAAGATCGGGTTTAAGCGGTGCTTTTGTACTGCAAATTCGCGGTAAAAAGCCGAAATACGAAAAGTGCTCGATTTAACTGTCCTTTTTCGTTGGGGCGATTCCGGTCAAAATGGAATTTGCTGAGCACTTTATTTCCAACAGCGGGTCAGGTTTCAGGGAACAGGATAGCGGATATGAATGGAGTTTTCGTCTTTGGCGAAACGATGTTGAGTCAAATTGCATTGATTGGAGACAGCGCCGGTCATGCCGCAGAGAATTTGAGTTTTGTACAAAGGCATCCCTGGTGGATGCTGGTGATCGCAATCGTCCTGGTAATCCTGAACGGCTTTTTTGTCGCCGCCGAATTTGCTTTGGTCAAAATTCGAGTCAGCAGCCTCGACAAGATGGTGACTGAGAAAAAGATGTTCGCCAAAACGGCGAAGTGGTTGGGCGCTCGACTGGACCATGCGCTTTCGGCTTGTCAGCTCGGAATCACGATGGCGTCGCTTGCGTTGGGTTACGTTGGTGAGCCTGCGTTCGCGCACTTGATTTCACCGATCTTTGAGGCCATGGGTGTCGAGCCGGGCAGCAACCTGATTCACATCATCGCTTTCATTATCTCATTCTCGGTGATTACATCGTTGCACTTGGTCATCGGCGAGCAAGCGCCGAAGATTTTTGCGATCCGGCGTCCTGAAGAGATGGTCCGCTGGTGTGCGCCGCTGATGAAGTTTTTCTACTTCGCGCTCTTTCCGTTCATGTATGTGCTCAACTGGGTGACCGAAATTATTCTCGGTTGGCTGGGGCTCGGTGGTGGTTCAGGACACGAGTCACCGCATACTGAAGAAGAGATCCGAGCGTTGCTGCGAGAAGCCCACATTCATGGGAATCTGACCGAGAACGAAAACAGGATGTTGAACAATGTTTTCGAATTCGATGACTTGATTTGCCGCTTGGTAATGGTGCCTCGAGGCGAGGTTCAAATCCTTGACATCAACAAGCCGTTTCCTGAACTGCTGCAATTGGCGATCAAGACTCGCCACACGCGATATCCGCTTTGCGATTCATCGTTGGATAATCTGCTCGGTGTGGTCCACATGAAAGACTTGCTCGGTCTGGATCCAAATGCCAAGGACTTTGATTTGAGGACTGTGATGCGGGCTCCAGTTAAAGTTCCTGAGAACATGCCGATTAGTAAAGTTCTCAAGCGAATTCAGAATACGCATCAATTGCTGACGTTTGTGATTGATGAATATGGAACGACCATCGGTGTGGTCACGCTGGAGAATGTGCTTGAGAAGATCATCGGGCCAGTGGATGACGAATTTGACGCCGAGGAAGAACGGGGTGTTGTTCCGATCCAAACTGGTGACGATTCTCAATTCCTGGTGCTGGGCAACACGCCCATCTCAGAGGTCGAAAAAGCGTTAGGTTTGAATCTGGATGATCTCGATGTCGACACGGTTGCTGGCGTTCTGATGTCTCGCTCGGGAAAGTTGCCTGCCGTAGGTGATCAGGTCGAATTTGACGGAGCGCTGGCGGAAATTTTAGAAGTCAAGAACGACCACGCGGAGCGAATTCGGTTCACCTTGTCGGCCAAGCTAGAGTCCGAAGCGACGGTCGATGCGGATGCTGAAGCCCAAAAATCAAAGCCGCATTAGGCTGTGATTTTACTCGCTGTTTAGGCGCTAGGCTCGGACTTACGCAGGCTGCCGCTCGAAAACCGGAGCTAGCGCCCAAACGTCCAAACGGCTAACATTGACTCCTTCCGACAAATTGAACTATGAACATTCTGATTGTCACTCCGGCGCCGCGCGGGTCGACTCGGGGAAATCGGATTACGGCAATACGCTGGTCATGAATTTTGACACAGCTTGGGCATCGCGTGTCGGTGGCAGAACAATTCACGGGGCAGGATTGTGATCTTCTGGTTGCCCTGCACGCCGGACACAGCGCCGAGTCGATTGAGCGGTTTAAACAGCAATGTCCCGTGAAGCCTGTGGTTGTTGCGATTACTGGTACCGACCTGCATGTTCAGCTTCGGAAACCTGCGACGGCCAATGCTGTTTTGACGAGCTTGGCGATGGCCGACAGAATTGTGATGCTGGAACCCGAGGGGGCCAAACGGCTTACGCCAAAACAGCGAAAAAAAGTCGATGTCATTTTTCAATCAGCATTACGTGTCGATCCTAAACCGGTTTCGCTCAAACGGTTTTTCGAGGTTACCGTGGTCGGTCACTTGCGAAAAGTCAAAGACCCGTTTCGAACTGCGCAGGCGGTCAAGTTGCTGCCGCAGCAGTCCCGAGTTCGTGTCGTGCATATTGGTAAGGCGTTGAGTCGGCAGATGGAAACGGCAGCCAATCGTGAAACCGAGGCGAATTTCCGCTATCGCTGGATTGGGCGTCTAACTCATGGGGCAACGCAAAAGCGACTTGCCAGAAGCCATCTGACGGTCCTTAGTTCTCGCGTCGAGGGCGCGCCATCGGTTATTTCTGAGGCAGTGGTCAACGACGTTCCAATTTTGGCAACACGAATTGATGCTTCGATTGGATTGCTTGGTGGTGACTTTCCCGGTTTGTTTGAAGTCGGCGATACCAAGTCACTGGCCAGATTGATCGAATTGGCTGAGTCAGAATCGCGGTTTTATCGTCGCTTGATTGCAGCGGGAAAACGAGTCAAGGGGCAGTTCAGCCCGACAACTGAAATTAGTTCATGGCGGAAGCTGCTAAAGCGATTTGAAAATTAGCGAGGTAGTGGATGAGTTTACGAGTCTCTGTTAGACCTGCCAAAAAATGAATCAGTGACCAAGCGATCGTCCGTCAAATTTGGAAATTGCCAAGTCTCTAAATTGCCAAGTCTCTCTGTCTCATTGCATGACTATATTGCGGGAGTTACAACAATTAGCAGACTGCGAGACTACTGGAAAATGCCGAATCTGAGATACTTGGTTCCACTCGCTTGTTGTTAAGGTTTGCGAAGTCCCGAAAGTTATCGACCAATAGATCAGATCAATCATGAGTGTTGAAACGCTGAATCCCGACCAGCTTGTTAAAACGATCCGCAAGCTCCACCTTCGAATTGGAGAACGCTTTCCTGAATCCGGATTGCAGACGGTGTGTAAGCAATTGGGAGTTATTGCTGACAATATGCGGTCGCGAGCCGAGTGGATTGGTCGACCCGTTCGTTGGCTGCGGGCGATGGTTTGGGTGATTTGTGTTTTGATCGTAATTTTTGCAGTTCTACCGTTTTGTTTTCTTGGCTTCTCGGGAGATAGCGAGGTTGCTGAGGGAACCTTCAGTTACCAAATTGGAGAAGGTGACGCCGCGAGTGCTGTCGCCGGAAAAGCCAAGTTGACGGGGTTCGATTTCGATTCCGGTGCCGGGATCGTGGATATCGTTACGTTGATGGAAGCCGGGCTCAACGATGTGGTTCTAATCGGGGCGGCGATCTTTTTCTTGCTGTCGTTTGAGACTCGATACAAACGTCAGCGAGCACTAAAAGCGATTCATGAATTGCGTTCTATCGCTCACGTGATTGACATGCATCAGTTGACTAAAGATCCGCATCGGATCATGAAGAATGCTCACTACTCCAACACCGGGATGTCACCGAAGCTTGAAATGACTCAATTTATGCTTCGTAGATATCTGGATTACTGTAGTGAGATGCTTTCGCTCGTAGGCAAGATTGCCGCCGTTTACGTTCAGGAATTTGATGACGGCGTTGCGATGGCATCGGCTTCGGAACTTGAAGCGTTGACAACCGGTCTGAGCGGGAAGATTTGGCAGAAGATTGCGATTTTGCACACTGTTCAAATTGAGGACAAGGAAAAACAGGGTTTGAGTTCTAGTGGCTCGCCAAGTGTTATCGTGCCCGAAAAACGGAGCAACCCGGCCCCTGAATCGGAGGCGTAGCGGTGATTCCGTCTTGGCCTGGTTTCGGATAGACAATTGGTAGTTGGTGGTAAGCGACGCTTCAGGGAGGCCGAATGGTGGTAACCCGATACCCGTGAGTCCGAATGGTGGAAACCCGACGCGTCAGCGAGGCCGAAGTAGCAACCAACTCCGCCCTCGCTCACGCTT